>SYMT01000563.1 GCA_005805375.1 Actinomycetota bacterium | reverse complement strand
GGCATCAACCAGGGATGCGGATAGGACGAAACCCCGCGTCCCTCCACCTCCTGACGGAAATGGTCCAGTTGCTCCCCGGTCAGGCGGCCCAGGAGAAACGCACGGGCGTAGATGCCGGGCGCCGTGTGACCCTGAAAGTAGACCAGATCCCCGCCGTGTTGCTCGGTGGGAGCGCGCCAGAAGTGGTTGAACCCGACGTCGAGCAGCGTGGCGGAAGACGCAAAGCTGGCGATATGGCCGCCGACATTCGAGTCCTTGTTCGCGCGGAGCACCATCGCCATCGCGTTCCAGCGCACCGCCCGCCTGATCCGCGTCTCCAGGTCAAAATCGCCCTGAAAGTGAGCCTGCGTTTCAACGGGGATGGTGTTGACGTACGCGGTGTTCGCGGAAAACGGCAGATACGCGCCCGAACGCCGCGCCCGTGCGATCAGTTGCTCGATCAGAAAATGGGCGCGCTCCGGTCCCTCGTGGGCAAGCACGCCGTCGAGGGCGTCGAGCCACTCCCGGGTTTCCTGGGGATCGGCGTCGGGCAGGATCATTTCCATAGATGTAAGTGAGGCGGTACCGGTGAGGCATGCGGCAGCGGGGAAGCCAACCCTGTACTTTATCTCCGGTCCGGCGAGAAAGCGTGATATCACTCAGGCGGCATGCACATCACCATCAGTGCAAAACCCATGGACGAAAGCAGGGCTCCCCCCCCGCTGCACAGCCGACCACAGAACACCACCGCAGGCTCCGACGATCAGGGTACGGGCGCGACCTGCTGTCCGAGTAGCGAGTAACATCACATGTCCGCAGTCAACGTGCTCGTCCTCGTACATGGAATCACGCCGATTCGGGAGGCAAGTTCCCACTCCCGGCAATACGAAGACTTTGTCGCGCGGTTGTGCGCCCGATCCGCTGCCGTGAGAGACCGTCTGCTTTCGACAAATCACGCACAAATCCTGGGGGTGGAATGGGGACACGAGCTACCGCTTTCGGGGCCGGACACACCGGACCAGTTCCTGACCCGCGCAGAAAATCGGCTGGTGGATTGTGTCAGCCACATCGCAGTACGGGAAGACTCGAGTCCGGACAATCACTTGCTGCGTCCGGGAAGCGAGTTCCTTTCCGGGTTCACACGCGGCGTCACCAATCAGATCAAGGACGACCTCTTTCTCCTGGGATTTACGGACATCGCCTACTACTGCTCCCCGGATGGGGAACAGGCGGTGCGCCGCCGCGTCTACACTCAGGTGCTGGAACTGCTGCGGCCCTTCAAGAACGCGGAACAGGTGCGCCTGCATGTGGTCGCCCATAGCCTCGGGATGACCGTCGCGTTCGACTTCCTGTTCGGGCTGTTCGCACCGAACGACCACTACGGGAATAGGCCGCCGGACTTCATCCATGAGAACCGGAACGCACCCGAGCTTGAGGCAGCGGTCGAGGACTATCAATTCTGGCGGGATGCAGCCAACCCGGACCCACCTGCGGCAGACGCGGCGCCGAAGCGATTGGTACTGGGATCGACGACGAGCTTTGGAGGACAGTTGGCGCTGCTGGTGATGCGGAAACAGGCGCTCGTAGAACGACTGGCGCGGCAGGAACCGCTGGACCCGACCGTGATCGGCATCCCAATGAATGGCCCCCCGCGGTGGAAGAACTTCTACGATGTGGACGATGTGCTGGGGTTCCCGGTGCGTCGCCTGTTCGCGGCGACCGGCACGATCCAGGAATACCAGGTGGACTGCGGCGGAGCGTCCAGAGCGCACAGCGGCTACTGGTCCCACGGCGGGGTGCTGAGTGAAATTGCGTCCCTGATCGAAGACAACCTCGGGAATTAGCTCCTCGCGCTGCAATCCGCTGCGCTCTGAATCGACCACACCGCGAGTGGACGATCTCGTCTCTGCCGGCGCCGCGAGATCAAAGGAGTGCGAAAGCATTCCGCGCCCGGCGTGACCCGGCACGGAGCAGGCGTGACACGTCCTCGCCTGCCCCCGGTCTCCGCCGCCGAAGCGAGACCCCTACCGCCCGAGAAGATCTCCCCAGGTCTGGACATCCAGAACGCGCAGGGCCAGTTGCCGCAGCACTTTCTCGTCTCGGATCTCTTCCAGCGTGCGCGCCACCGCGGCATCCGGCGTCCCGAACCGCCTGGCTCCCAGGCCCAGCAGTACTTCGCGTGCTGCCTCCACGCGCCCTTCCTTGTGCCCTTCCACGCGCCCTTCATCTTTCCAACTCTCCACCAGCGCCGATCGCATCTCGTTCCACCCTTTCAGCCCCGCCGCCCAGGCCCGCCGGTTCTTCGCCAACTCTGCGAACACCAGTGCCAGGTCTCGGTAGTTTGCCCGCATCTCGGCGGAACGCTCCGTTGCCGCGACCTGCTTCGATCGAAGACCAGCTTTGGGGGACAACGAGCGCCGCCGAAGCGCGGCGCCTACCGCCCGAGAAGATCTCCCCAGGTCTGCACATCCAGTACGCGCAGGGCCAGTTGCCGCAGCACGCGCTCGTCCCGAATCTCTCCCAACGTGCGCGCCACCGCCGCTTCCGGATTCCCGAACCGCCGGGCTCCGAGGCTCAGCAGCAATTCGCGCGCTTCTTCCACGCGCCCTTCCACGCGCCCCTCCACGCGCCCTTCCACGCGCCCTTCCTTGTGCCCTTCCACGCGCCCTTCGTCTTTCCAACTCTCCACCAGCGCCGATCGCATCTCGTTCCACCCTTTCAGCCCCGCCGCCCACGCCCGTCGGTTCTTCGCCAACTCTGCGAACACCAGTGCCAGGTCTCGGTAGTTTGCCCGCATCTCGGCGGAACGCTCCGTTGCCGCGACCTGCTTCCATTCTTCTATGATAGCCGGGTCGCTCCCTCCTCGCATGAGCGGCACGAACCCGAGCAACGGCAGCGTCACCACCCCGGCCCGGATGTCCTTCAGCGTGGCCGCCGCATCCTCTTCCGCCAGGTTGCGCACCGCTACGCCGAACCGGTGGGTGACCCGCGGCACGCCCGGTAGCTGAAACGTCAGTTCCTGGGGCTGGCTCCGTCCCGTCAGGTTTACCACGGCGGCGCCGACCTCCCAGGGCGGGGAAGGGCCGCGCCCCACGTGCAGCGCCTGGAGGAGGCGCGCGACGTATTCCAGGAGGCGATAGAGCATGTGGCGGTCCGGGCGGGCCTGAAACTCCACCACGAACGCGGCGCGCCACCGCGAACGGCGGAGTTCGCGGAGGTCCGCGACGGTATCGCAGGTGCGCTCCGGGTCGCCGGGGAACGGCACGGCGCGGGTGTCCAGCCAGCCGGCGAAACGGAAAGCGGGCCGTACCACCGCCAGGAGCCAGCAGAGGAACCCGATCGGATCGAGGCGGAAGAGAAAGCGCGCGGCCTGATCGTAGGGATTGGGCGGGGGCTTGGCTGGAGGAGTAGACATGGGGTGATTCTCGGCCAGCTCATCCACCGGGTCACACTCATCGCCTTCAGGACTGCTGTAGGGGCGCAACGTTCCGTGATCTCCGGTGTCTGATAGGTGATCCCCATCCTGGCCCCCTCTCTTCCCATGCCCAACACGCGCATGTCCCGCCGTACCCTGCTCGCCGCCACACCCGCTGCTACCCTCGCAGCGGAGGCGGCCGGCACTCCCCGTCGCCCCCGCATCGCTGCCGTGGTGACCGAGTACCGCAAGTACTCACACGCCCAGAACATCGTGGACCGCTTCCTCGAGGGCTACGGCTGGGACGGCGCCCACCACCGGCCGGCGATGGACGTGGTGTCGCTCTACGTGGACCAGCTCCGAGACTCGGATCTCAGCCGGGAGCGCGCCGCCCGGTTTCCCGGAATGCGCCTGTACCCCACCATCGCTGGGGCGCTGACGCAAGGAGGCGACCAGCTCGCCGTGGACGGAGTGCTCCTGATCGGGGAGCACGGGGAATACCCGCGAAACGACCGGGGGCAGACGTTGTACCCGCGCTACGAGTTCTTTCGCGCGATCACGGACGTGTTCCGCCGGAGCGGGCGCACCGCGCCGGTCTTCAACGACAAGCACCTCTCCTGGAAATGGGAGTGGGCGAAGGAGATGGCAGACACGGCACAGCAACTCGGGTTCGGCTTTATGGCAGGATCTTCGCTCCCGGTGACCTGGAGAATCCCCTCGCTGGATCTGCCATGGGGGGCCGAAGTCGTCGAGGCGTTCGCGCTGGGACCGGGCGGGCCCGACAGCTATGACTTCCACGCACTTGAAG
The DNA here is from genome assembly GCA_005805375.1 of Actinomycetota bacterium. Classification (GTDB taxonomy): domain Bacteria; phylum Armatimonadota; class SYMT01; order SYMT01; family SYMT01; genus SYMT01. The sequence continues at coordinate 7,463 of SYMT01000563.1, read as the reverse complement.
CGGCGCAGTGCCTGCTCGAACGGCGCCGGGGAGGGGAGACCGGAGTGCGACACATCCAGGCGCGACGTGGGCCGGCGGCCTGGCAGGCGCTGGAAGCACCTTCCTGGGCCGCCGGCGGGTGTGACCCCGAGCTGCTGCAGGCGTGTCTGTGCCGGAGTTTCATGCTGAAGCCCCTGCGCGAGGGCTTCAGCCATGCCCTACCTGATGAGAAACAGCTCCGGGACCTGGAGAAGAATCCCGTGCTGTATCGCTACGAGCACCGGGATGGCGTGCGGGTGACCATGATGCTCGCCGAAGCCCTGGTGCAGGACATCACCGTGGCCGTCCGCGTGCGGGGCGAAGCAGCGCCGTTCTCACTCCAGATGTACCTGGGCGCGGGGCATCAGATGCAACCGAACTTCTTCAATCCCCTGGTCCGCCACGTCGAAACCCTGTTTGAGACCGGAGCGTCACCCATCCCGATCGGGCGCACTCTCCTCACCACCGGCCTGGTCGCCGCCGGCATAGAGTCGCTGGCCCGAGGCGAAGTGCGGGTGGAAACGCCGCATCTCGACATCCGCTATCGCGCGCCCCGGCGCTCTCTCTTCCGCCAGTCCTGAAACACCCAACATGCCCACATCCGATGCACCCCGGCGGGTTGCGATCGTCACCACGGTCTGGCGCTACCTCTCGCACGCACAGCATATGGGAGACCGCTTCCTGATCGGCTATCCCCACGAAGGCCGCTGGCATCGTCCGCCGCTCCAGGTCGTCTCGCTCTTCGCAGACCAGCGGGGAGCCGACGATCAGAGCGAGGCGCGGGCGCGGGAATTCGGATTCCGCATCTATCCAACCATCGCCGAGGCTCTGCGCTGCGGGTCTGACCGGGTGGCAGTGGACGGCGTGGTGGTCATCGGCGAACACGGTGACTATCCACGCAACGGCAAGGGCCAGATCCTCTACCCCCGTTTCGAGTTCTTCCAGCAGATCGCGGCGGTGTTCGAGCGGGACGGCCGGTCGGCGCCGGTGTTCAACGACAAGCATCTCTCATGGAGCTTCGAGAAAGCGCGCACGATGGTGGAGACGGCGCGCCGTCTCGGCTTCCCCCTGATGGCGGGATCGAGCCTGCCGGTCACGTGGCGTCTGCCGCCGGTGGAGATCCCGCTGGGGGCGGAGATCGAAGACGCCCTGATGGTAGGGGTGGGCTCCTCCGACGCGATGGACTTTCACGCGCTCGAGGCGCTGCAATGTCTGGTCGAACGGCGCCGGGGAGGGGAGACCGGCGTGCGCGCCGTGCAGATGCTCACCGGCGCTGAGGTGTGGGCTGCCGGCGACGCCGGACGCTGGTCGTGGAACCTTCTGGCAAGCGCCCTCTCCCGCTCCGACTCACGGGTCGGTGAAGGCGAGAAGGACGGGCGTCCGGTAGAGCTGGTGCAGAGCCGCGAGGTCCGGCGGCTGGCAGCGGAGCCCGCCGCCTACCTGATCGAATACCGCGACGGACTTCGCGCCACCCTCCTCATGCTGAATGGAGCCACGCGAGACTTCACCGCCGCGGTGCGTCTCCGCGGCCGCAAGGAACCCCTCTCCACTCAGTTCCTGCTGCCGCCGACACCGAACGTCACCTACTCCGCGCGCCTGATGCAGGGGGTCGAGGAGATGATCCTCACCGGTCGCGCCCCGTACCCGGTCGAGCGCACGCTCCTCGTCTGCGGTATCCTGGAACGCTGCCTCACCAGCCGGGTCGAAGGAAACCAACGCCTGAAAACGCCGGAACTGGATGTCCGGTACTCCAGACGCACCACGCGGGGGAAGGTTGCATAACTCCGCCTCGCCGCCGGGCTCGGCAGCGTCGGACCACTACGAGCAACCGCCGCCAGCGACCGATCCGGACCGCGATCGCCGTCCAACGGCGGCGAACGATCCCTACCAATCCTCGGTGGGGCTGATCCCGAGTCCCTGCATCACCTGCGGGTGCAGCGGAATGGGACGTCCCAACTGCTGCTCGAAATCTTTCAATTGCTTCCGGAGGATGATCGCCATCACCTTGGCATGCTCCGGGCTCAAGCGGATGTCCGCCACGACTTTGGGCGGCAGATTGCCTCGGTTCGGGGGATTCGAAACCGTGAACATCAGGGTGACCGTGAACGGGGCGCAGCCGACCGAAAGGCCGTCGCTGTACACGGGATCGGGATCGTCGTTCATCATTCCAGCAGACTCCGGGGTCAGGGCAAATAGCGGTCGTAGAACAGGGTGTCGAAGAGGAGTTTTCCGGTGGCGATTACCGTGGCGACGGCCACCAGCACATCACGGAACGGGAGCCAGTTTTCGACGACGGGAAGTGGGATTCGATACCCGATCCAGGCCAGGCCCGCCACCATCATCAGTCGAGTGAGCAGACGCGACAGGCGATCCTGCCAGTCGCGTCCTGTACCGGCGGTGGATTCGTCTTCCGGTTCGTCCACTTCAACGTGCATCGGTTCAAGGCTCCCGCACCGGTTTCATCTCCTGCCCACAGCAGACACAGGGGCCCCAATCCTGGGTGTCAATGGTGCAGACGGCACAGTGAAACTTCCTCAGTACCGCCCCGGCCGGCAGCGGCCGACACGACAGCACTTCGAGCACGTGAGACCGAGGAAACCGGCGCGCCCGGACCTCCACCGCCTGATCCACCAGATTCGCGAGCGCCAGGCGCCGATAGCCCTCCGCATCGAGAAACGTAAAGACCTCGCCTTCCGGACCTGCAAGCGCCAGGTGGCGTTCGGCATTGCCGCCGACGACCCGGGCGCCGTACTTCCGGGCCAGGACATCACCGAGGGAGAGCAACGTCCCCTGAAACGCCCCTTCCGTCAGGTCTCCGTACGGGAACCCCTCCGGGCGCTTTTGTGTCGCCACGGCTGGAGCCGGCGACCGGCTGCTGCCATCTCCGGCGTTTGCCGCCGCGGGCGACTGCTCGGACGCCGGTTCCGCGGCCGCCCCGATCGCCGGGAGCGCGAGCGCCAACGCCGGACCGGCGAGCAACTTGCGGCGATCCATCACGCTTTGTCCGTTTCGACCTGAAGCTGAATCTGGCGCAGCACCCCGGCGACCCGTTCGCACTCCTCCAGCGTTCCGCTGTACGCGATGGCGCGCCCGGAGGTGTGTGCCTCCATCGTGATCCAGGTGGCCTTCTCCAGGTTGTAGCCGGTCGCCTTCTGCACCTGATGCACCACCTGGTCAATCGGATGCCAGTCGTCGTTGTAGAGAATCACCACCCAGGGCGTGTCTACACGATCATCCAGTTGATGCAGAATCCCGGGCGAGATCTCGATGGTCGGCTCGGCAATGATCGGCATGCGTCCCCGTCTCCCCACCCAACCGGGGGCACTGCACCCCCGCACCAGACAGAACTACGCAAGTATTCTACCCTATCCCGGGTTGGAAGAAAGAGTCCGGGCGCTACCGCGCTACCGAGTGGGCGCAGCATCATGAGCCCGGCGCCGACCCGCTGCACGGCACAACAGGACCGTGACTGGCTCTGGACTCCAGTGTGACGCTCCGGTTCCGCAGGACAACGGGTTGCGGCGTGCGCCGAGTTCACTGTGGAGCGCCGCAAGAAGCCGTTTCACCGGCAGTGTCACACACAGGCAGGCGCCTTCACCGGTTGCGCGCAGCACCCGGTCGGCAATTGGCCCTGCGGATGCCTGGACCGCTGCGCCGGCATGGCGAAGAGAGTCCAACGCGGCGAACCCGAACACACGCTCCGACCCGCGAGTGCGCGCCGGGAGAACACCCCGGCTCGAGTGCCCGCGAAGGCGGCGAGAAGCCGGCAGCGGCTATCCGACGGACCGGGCCATCAATTCGCCGACCGGTTTCCCGGTCGCGATCTTCCAGGGGCGGCTCTGCTGATCCACGAACTCGCGCTCCAGATCCAGGCCGAGCAGCGTATAGATGGTCGCTACCATCTGCTCGGGAGAGTAGGCCGCCCCTTCCGGATACGCGGCCTCGGCATCGGAAGCCCCGAGCACCTGTCCCGCGCGGATGCCGGCCCCTGCAAACAACACCACATTGCACGGGGCCCAGTGGTCCCGGCCCGCATCCTTGTTCACCTTCGGCGTCCGCCCGAATTCGCTCATGATCACGAGCAGCGTCCGCGACAGCGCCTCGTTCCGCTCGAAATCCTCCAGCAGCGCCGAGAGCGCCGCGTCCAGCCGGGGCGCAAACGAGTCCTTCAGGGTCTTGAAGTTGTTGGAGTGCGTGTCCCAGTCCATGTGGTACCAGGTGTCCACCGTCACAAAACGGACCCCCTGCTCCAACAGGCGCCGCGCCATCAGCGTGCTCTGTCCGAGCACATTCCGGCCGTAGCGGTCCCGTACCTCGTTCGACTCTTTGCGGATGTCGAACGCATCGCGCGCGCGGGCCGCCCCCACCAGGTCGTAGGCCCGCGCGAAGTTCGCATTCCACGCATCCAGCGAGGCGACCGTGCGCTCGAAATCACGAAAACGACCGGGGGTTCCGTCCAGGAGCCGCCGCCGGCGGTCGAGCCGGTCCGGGCTGCCTGCGGCGATCCGGCCGAGGTCGCGCACCTCAAAGTCCGGCTTGTTCGGATCCCCCTTCACGCAGAACGGCGCCGTCCCGGGCGGCAGAAACGACTGCCATTGCCCGTTGCAGTCCGCATTCGGCACGCAGACATAGGGAGGCAAGTGGGTGCGGGGTCCCAGTTCCTGGGTGACGACCGATCCCATAGACGGCTGATCCTGGCTCGGGTCCAGCAGCGCAAACTGACCGCGCGTCGGCTTGTAGCCGGTCATCTGCCAGACCTGCGCCCCCTGATGGTCGCCGCGGGCGTGGGTCAGGCCGCGCACGAGCGCCATCTGGTGCATCCGCTTCGCGACGCGCGGGAGCAGCTCCGACACCTCGAGCCCGGGAACACTGGTGGGGATGGGACGGAACTCACCCCGCACCTCGGCGGGCGCCGCCGGTTTCATGTCCCAGAGATCCTGGTGGCTGGGTCCGCCGGAGAGCCACATCAACAGCACCGAGTCCACCGGCGCAGTCCGTCCGGCCGCCTGCGCCGCCTCGGCCTGGAATAACTCCGTCAGGCCGAAGCCGAAAGCGGACAGAGCGCCGGCCTGCACGACCCCCCGGCGGGGAAGGCGGAGCAACTGGGAGCAAGGGCGATGGGCGGACATCGGAAACGCCTCCGAACCTGCGGGCGAGAGCGCCGGCAGCGTCACATGGGTGGGGGAATTATGTCACGATACGGACGTCGTGGGCGGCTAAAATCGCCGCAGGTAGAATTCTTCATCGCCATCCGGGCGCTGCCGGTCCAGCCACCGGGCAAGATGCTCCACCGGCACCGCATACGCGCGCAAGGAAATGTCCCCGTCCTCCGGCTGATCGCGGCGGATGAGGACGCCGATCACCCGGCCATCGCGCACGCGGGCCACCGGGCTCCCGCTGTCGCCCCGGCGGACCGACCCAGCCATCGCCAGCACCTCTTCCGGACGCCCGCCTGCGCCGGCGACGACGCGCCGTTCCTCGAAGCGCGCCAGCAGTGAGATCCGGTCGTCCGGTTCGCCGCGTGCGTTGGCAGGCTGCGACGGCCCGGTGAGAATCACCAACGGCTCGTCCCGCCGCAGGTCCCCTGCCGTGGGAGCGAGATCGGCCGGCTTCAGATAAAGGGAGGGGGCGTCCAGAGAGAGCAGCGCCAGGTCATGCGAAGGGTGCATCTCCTTCAAGCGCGCCCGGTACCCGACACCGTTCAGCCACGCCACAATAGCGGCATTGTCCCGCACAAAGTGACCGGCGGTCACCACCAGCCCGGGCCGGGCCAGGAAACCGGTCGCATTGCCGCGCACGTCCCCCACCCGCGATTTCAGCACCACTACCTTGGTGCGCAGCCGATCGGCGGCCTCCGCCGCATCCAGCGCCCAGGCGGGACTCTCCCCCACCCCGGCCGCCCCGAGCACCAAACCCAGGCCGGTGCGCAGGACGCACCGGCGCCGGACGGGAGTGTGGTCCGCACCATGCGCAACGGAGGGATCAAGAGGAAACATCAGGTGGCTGCCGTGAATCTGCGACGGAGGCGGTTCAGCGTGAGGGTACGTCCCTCCGGTGATTCTGTTTGACACTCCACCGATCGTGGAGGTTTCATTCCTGTCAAGAGGCAATCGAAGCGAGTAGCCTCCGCACCCACTCCTCGCTACTCCGTTCCTCAGCCGGCGCTCACGTCGGAAGTCTCGCCGGAGAACCCGCGGATCGAGCACCGCACCTCCCGCGCCTCGCCCTCGGCCGAACAGCCAAGCTCGGTCATGACGGCGCGGGGCATCGTCGCCGGCCCGCACCGGATCAAGAACCACGGTGCTACTGCCAGGAAAACCGGTTCAAACCGGTTGCGGCCCCGTGCGCGTGCCGCCGCGCCGACCGATGTGGAGTCAGACAACTCCGATTGCCGGTGTTTCTCCCAGGCGGCATCGCGTCCGCCCGCCCGCACCAGGTGGGTCGCACCGGGGGTGGGTCGCACCGGGGGTGGGTCGCACCGGGGGTGGGTCGCACCGGGGGTGGGGTCGCACCGAGGGGTGGGGTCGCACCGGGGTGAACCCACGGTGCTACGGCAAGGAAACCCCTTCGGGCTGGCGGCGTACGAGCCTGAAACGGGGTTTTCTGGCCGGGGAATTGGGTGCAAGTGATTCTGCTCAGACCGTGGCCCGGTGGGCGGTTCGGCGATCCCCGGCCTGTGGCAGGGGCCTGTGCGGCATCCGGCCGGCCGAGGCGTTCCGCGCCGTTTCGCTGCTTGGGATGTCCTCCGTAGAGGAGCGGTACTGGGGCGGCTCTTGAGAAGTTTCCGCCCCCAACGCACTGAAAGCGAGCATTCTGGGGCGGGTTTTTTGCATCCTCATTTCGGAGCCCGCAATCGGAGTTGTGGGACGTCAGACCTCGGAGCCGACTTCCGAGGACCCCGCAAACGGAGTTGCGGGACTCCACATCTTTTAATATGTCGCGCGGCTGCCGCTCGCGTCGTAACACCAGCCGGTGACGACACTGGCGCCGTCCGAGGCCGGGAGCGCGATCACGGCGACCACCTCCTCCGGGTGGCCGGCGCGGCCCATCGGGACGCAGGACCCGCCGCACGGCACGGTCAACGATCCCCACATCGGAGAGCCCCCACGCACGGATGCTGTCCCTCCGCCTCCCACACCCTGTGCGCTGCGGTCGCTGCGGTGCCACTGGGCGAGCCCGTCGCTCCGGTGGAGTTCCGGCACGCCCGGGGGTGGACACCTGGCAGGCCGATGCCGGGGTTCTCCCCTCCGGGCGGGTCTAGACGCTAGTCCGCGTGGACGACGGGGCAAACTCTCCCTGCCAGCATGAACCGCGAAGACGGGCGAGCCAGGTCGGAGCCAGCCCCGACTGATGGGCCTCCCTCTTCAGGGCCGGTCGTCTCCGACGACGGAGGCGCTTCGCACGAAAACCTCAATCCGGTGATCGCCGGAGATCGCGCTTCGAAG
>SYMT01000562.1 GCA_005805375.1 Actinomycetota bacterium | reverse complement strand
AGGCCCTGGCGGCGGCGCAGTGGCGATAGGGCGAGGAAATCGTCAGGGGGGACGAGGCTGGCGCCTCGGACTCCGGCGAAACCCACCGGTGGGATGCTCATATCGGGGGTTTGGGTGGCGAGACTTGCGAGGTGGGATGCTTGATCTGGAGGGTCTCCGGCGAGACACGCGTCGGGAGATGCTCGCATCGAAGGTTCTGTCGGCGGGACGTGTGGGGTGGCGCGCTGGATCCGGGGGTGCTCCGGCGAGGTCGTGGGGGTGGGGCTCTGGGGCTGCGACCTTGGGGGAGTGGGTTTCGGCCGGCAGGGAGGCGATACTGCTTCCGACGCGGCGGCTGGTTGTTTGTCTGCTTGCCTCCCCGGATCAGCGATTGCACCCAGGACCGGGTTTGACAGAGGGAATCCACCCGGCGCACGCCGAACGAAATCATTATACTGATCCCGGTGCTTCCCCGGAGTTCATGCATGCCCACCCCATCCACCCCCTACCCTTCCGCGAAACAGACGCCCCGAAACCTGGAACCGAGTGTCGCTGCATCCCGCCGGCTCCGTCCCGGCCTGGCCGGGGTGATTGTGCTGGCGGCGGCGCTGACGGCGAGCGCCGCGCCGCCGCCGGCCTCGTCGCTCCGCAATCCGGAGATTACGGCGGCGGAGGTCACTTCCCACGTGCGGTATCTCTCCTCAGACGAGTTGCAGGGACGGGGTTCCGGGACGAAAGGAAACGACCGGGCGGCCGAATACATCGCGGCCCGGTTCAAAGCCATCGGGTTGACCCCCGGGGGAGAGCGCCGTTCTTTCTTCCAGCGGTTTCCGGTGTTTACCGGTGTGGAACTGGGGAAAGAGAACCGGATTGAGCTGAAGTCGGGCGGGTCCACCGACCGGCTGCGCGTGAACGAAGACTTCCTGCCCCTCGGTTTCAGCCGCAACGGCGCCGTCACGGCTCCGGTGGTCTTCGCCGGCTACGGCATCAGCCAGCCGGAGCTCAGTTATGACGACTACGCGGGCCTGGACGTGCGCGGTAAGGTGGTGCTCGTGCTCCGCCATACTCCGGACGGCGACGACAACGGTAAGTTCGGCCCCTATGCGCCGCTGACCTACAAGCTCCTGACCGCCCGCGAGAAAGGCGCCGCCGGCATCCTCCTCGCGACGGGCCCGTTGAACGAAGAACCGCAGCCGCCCGCGGAACCCGGTCGCGGCCTGGACGGCCCCCAAACCCCGGCCCGGCGTCCTCGCTTCCCCGGCCTGCAGCGCGCCTCGGCGTCCGCCGACTCCGGGATCCTCGCCGCGTTTGTAGACCTGCCGGTGGCCGAGCGCCTGCTGCAGCGGGCCGGCAAGCAGGTGAAGGAGCTCCAGATCGCGATCGCGCACGGAACTCCGCAGTCCTTCCCGATCCCGGACACGGAAGCTACCCTCCGTGTGGAAATCCGTCGTGAGACGAAGGTCACGCGCAACGTGCTCGGGGTGCTGGAGGGGAGTGATCCGCAGTTGAAGGATGAGGCGGTGGTGATCGGGGCGCACTACGACCATCTCGGCCTCGGGGGGGACCACTCCCTCGCCGAGTCCGCCGCACCCGCCATCCACCACGGCGCCGACGACAATGCCTCCGGGACCGCGGGGATCCTGGAACTGGCGCAGTACTTCGCCGCCCACCGGTCCGAAGTCGGCCGCAGCCTGGTATTCATGGCCTTCAGCGGCGAGGAGATGGGCCTGCTGGGCTCCGCGCACTGGGTCAAGAACCCGACCCTGCCCCTCGAAAAGATCGCGGCGATGATCAACCTGGATATGGTCGGCCGGATGAAGGCGGACACGGTTCAGGTGTTGGGCGCCGGCAGCTCTCCCGCGTGGAAGGGGTTGCTGGAGGAAGCAAACCAGCCGCACCGGCTCCAATTGAAATCCGGCGGGGGCGGCTCCTTCGGCGGGAGCGACCATCAGTCGTTCTACGCGAAGCAGATCCCGGTGCTCTTCTTCTTCACCGGCATCCACCCGGACTACCACCGGCCCTCCGACACGTGGGAAAAGGTCAATGCCGAAGGGGAGGCCCGCCTGCTGCAGTTCGTGCGCGATACAACGCGTCGCATTTCCCATTTGACCCCGCGCCCCCCGTTCAGCCGGACGCAAGAGGAACAGCAAGCGCCGAGCCCCGGCTTCCGCGTGTTCCTGGGCACCATCCCGGACTACGCCGAAGAGGTGGTCGGGGTATTGCTCCAGGGCGTGCGAGAGGGGAGCCCGGCAGAGAAGGCGGGCGTCAAGGCCGGTGACGTGCTGGTCGAATTGGGTGGGAAGTCCATCCGCAACGTGCAGGAATACACCACGATCCTGAGCGGCCTGAAGGCCAACGTCGAGGTCGCAATGGTAGTGGTGCGCAAGGGGGAGCGCCTCAGCCTGAAGATCACCCCCCGGGCCCGATAGGTGAGGAGTAGACGATGAAAAAGATCGCCGCGCAGGCGGTGCAGGTCGCCGTGCTGGCCTGCACCATCGTGGTACTGGAGTACATTTTCTTCCGGGCGCCGGATGTGAGCGCGCAGCCCCGCTGGACGCAGGCCGCCGTCGCCACCGTCCGTCCCTCGCTTTCCACGGCGGCGTTCGCATCCGCGGCGGCGTTCGCGCAAGGCCTCGAGCGCCCCGGGGAGAAGCACCTGCGCAACATCCGGCAGCTCACGTTCGGAGGGGAGAACGCAGAAGCGTACTGGTCGTTCGACGGCAAGCAACTGACGCTCCAATCCACCCGTGACGGCGGCAAGGCCGATCAGATCTTCGTGATGGGAGCCGACGGCAGTAACCCACGGATGGTGAGCACCGGGAAGGGGCGGACGACGTGCAGTTACTTCTTCAAGAACGGCCGGCGCATCCTCTACGCGAGCACCCACCTGGCGGGAGACGACCCGCCTCCGCCGCCCGACTTCAGCCAGGGGTATGTCTGGGCGGTCTACCCGTCGTACGACATCTTTACGGTGCGCCTGGACGGCAGCGATTTGCGCCGCCTGACCGACGCGCCCGGCTACGACGCTGAGGCGACCGTTTCGCCGGATGGGCGCCGCATCGTCTTCACCTCGGAGCGCGATGGGGATCTCGACCTGTACATCATGGACTCCGACGGGAAGAATGTGCGGCGACTGACGAGCGAGCTGGGCTATGACGGCGGCGCCTTTTTCTCGCCGGACGGCGCCAAAATCTGCTATCGCGCGGGGCATCCGAAAACCCCCGAGGCGCAGAAGACCTATCGCGATCTGCTCGCCAAGCATCTCGTGCGCCCCAGCGAGATGGAGCTCTTTGTGATGAATGCGGATGGATCGGACAAACGCCAGATCACCCACAACAACGCAGCCAACTTCTGCCCGTTCTTCACCCCAGACGGCAAAAAGCTGATCTTTGCAAGCAATGTGGAGAACCCGCGCGGCCGCAACTTCGACCTCTATCTCATCAATGTGGACGGCGGCGGGGTGGAAAAGGTGACCAGCGATCCGGAATTCGACGGCTTCCCGATGTTCAGCCCGGACGGCAAGAAGCTCGTGTGGGCGAGCAACCGGAACGCGAAACAGCGCGGAGAGACGAATATCTTCCTGGCCGACTGGGTCTGGTAACAAAGAAGCCCCTTGACGCGAGAGAGCGGATTGGGCTAAAATCTTCCATCAGCTTTCATCCGTCCCTTTCGCCAGAGACAGCAGGCGCCCCTCAGGGGGCCGAAGACGCCAGCCTGCCGAGGCAGCGCACCGGGACGGGGGTTGCGGCATGCCTGCGCTCTCGCCTCCCGGCGGCGTGCGAGCCGGCCGCCTGCCCTCGTGTTCGCGCCCTCACCGTCTCCGGCGGTCGAGGGCGTTGCTGTTTTCTGATCCAACACGAGGGGGGTGATTCTCATTTCCGATACGAACACACCGCAGCGTCAGCCGCGTTCGGACAAGGTGGAGCAGGTCGAGATGCTGACCGATCTGCTGTCGCGTTCCGCAGGGCTGTACCTCACCGACTACCGCGGCATCACCGTGGCCGAAAAGGCGGACCTGTCGCGACGGCTGCGCCAGGCCGGCGCCGAATACCACGTCGTCAAGAACACGCTCTTCCTCCGGGCCTTCGCCGATCGCAGCGAATTGCCCGATGAGGCGATGGCGGGCCCAACAGCGATTGCGTTCGCCCTGGAAGATCCGGTCCAACCCGCAAAGGTGGTGCTGGACTTCATCCGCGAGAAGCGGAAGATGACGGTGAAGGGCGGCATTGTCGAGGGACGCTTCTTCGATCCCGACGGCGTCCAGAAGCTGTCGCAGACTCCGCCCAAGGCGGTGCTCATTGCCCAGGTCGTCGGCGCCATCCAGAGTCCGCTCGCCGGGCTGGTGTACGCACTTCAGGATGTCGTGGCCGGGCTTGCGCGGACCATCCAGGCGATCCACGATCAACGGGCCGGCGAGTAACGCCGCGACCCATCCACCAGAAATGCCGCTCCTGACCCATCGCGGGGGAGGAGCACCCCACCCGCAGGGGTGGGAGACATGAACCGGAGAAGAACAAATGCCCCTTAGCACGAATGAGATCATCGAAGCCATCAGCCAGATGACGGTTCTCGACCTGGTCGAACTGAAGAAGGCGCTGGAAGACAAGTTCGGCGTCAGCGCCGCCGCACCGATGATGCGGGCGCCGGGCGCCGGCGCCGCCGCAGCGGTCGAAGAGGAAGCCCCCACGTCATTCAACGTGATCCTGACCGCCGCAGGCGCGCAGAAGATCCAGGTCATCAAGGCCGTGCGCGAAGTGACCACCCTCGGGCTGAAAGAAGCCAAGGACCTGGTGGACGGCGCTCCGAACCCGGTCAAGGAAGGCATCGCCATGGACGAGGCTACGGCGCTGAAGAAGAAGCTGGAAGAAGTCGGCGCCAGCGTCGAAATCAAGCCGGCCTGACGCGGTTCCGCAGGTTCCCCGTAACGCCAGGAGCAGGCGGCGGCAGAGTCTGTCGCCTGCTCCTGGGCCATCCGATGGTCGTATCTATTTGTGTATTCCGTGATTTTGCCGTGGCTGGGCCTCTCAGGGGCGGTCGAAATGGCCGACCCAACCAGACGTGGAAGGTCCGTCCATTCGAGGAAGAGTTCCAGCGGCTCAGGCTCGATCTGCAGGCCTTGTAGGAGGTAGTTTGATGGCGAAGCTCGGGAAGGTTCAGATCCAGGGCTATCGGTCACTCAAGAGCATCGAGCTCGAGCTTCGGTCCCTGAACATCCTCATTGGTCCGAACGGCGCGGGCAAGAGCAACTTCGTGTCGTTCTTCAAGATGCTCAATGAGATAATGGGAGGTCGACTCCAACAGTACATCGGTATCTCGGGACGAGCGCAGTCGCTCCTGTACTTTGGCCCACGCGTTACACGCCATTTGGATGCAGAACTGGAGTTCGAGGCGGAAGAGGGCACAAACTGGTACAACATGCGGCTCTCCCACGCCGCAGGCGACACGCTAACCTTTGCCAAGGAGTCGCTCAGGTTCCTCAAGCACGGCTACACGGATCCCGAGGCCCTTTCACTAGGGGCGGGCCACCAGGAAACTCGCATCAGCGAAGAAGCGAACAAGGGGGAGCAGACAGCCGGCGTCATTCGATACCTGCTCAACCGGTGCCGCGTCTACCATTTCCATGACACCTCCGCCACGGCCCGGGTGCGGCAATATGGCCTACTTGAAGATAACCGCTGGCTGATGCCGGACGCCGGCAATCTGGCGGCGCTCCTCTATGCTTACCGGGGCAATCGGGAAAACCCCAGTGTTGTCTACCGGCGTATCGTCTCCACTATCCGCAAGATCATGCCCGAGTTCGACGATTTTGACCTGGAACCCAGTTCCCTCAATCGGAAGGAGATCATCCTCAACTGGCGGAAACGGGGTCAGGACTACCTGTTCGGTGCTCACCAGATTTCGGACGGTTCACTGCGCGCGATGGCGATCTGCACCCTGTTCCTCCAGCCGGAGGAAGATCTTCCCCGTGTCATCATCCTGGATGAGCCGGAGCTGGGCTTGCATCCGCACGCCCTTGAGATCGTAGCCGGGCTCATCCGTGCCGCCTCGTCCAGAACACAAGTGATTGCCGCTACCCAGTCACAGAGCTTTTTGAACTTCTTCGAGCCTGCCGAAATCGTCACCGTCGAGACAGATGCCGGCGAGTCCGTCTTTCGCCGGCTGGAGCCGGATCAGCTTGAGGACTGGCTGGAGGACTATTCCATCGGGGAACTGTGGCAGCGAAACGTGGTCGGCGGGGGACCGCTCCCGTGAGACAGTTGAATGTCTTCTGCGAGGGGCAGACGGAACAGGTGTTCTGCGCGCAGGTGCTGCAGCCGCACCTCTTCCCGGCAGGCGATGGGATCGTACACACTCTGGCAGTTGGAGAGAAGGATCACCGGCATGTCTACGGTATCGGCACGCGGACGAAATACGAGCGTGTCCGCAAGTTCATCCGGAACACGATCAAGCAGCGACAGGGGGCGAACGTGTATTTCACCACGTTCTTTGACCTTTATGCCCTGCCGAGCAATTTCCCCGGCAAGGCGTCCAATACCAGGGACCCCGCTAATCCAACGCCGTATGCTCTTGCCCTGCAAACGGCGTTGGAGAAGGACATCACCTCTCACCGCTTCATCGCCCACGTGCAGCTCCACGAGTACGAGACAATGCTGTTCGCCGATCCGGAAGCGTTCGCCATCGTGTTCGAGAACTGCGCCGAGGAGATCCAGCGTCTGCAGGAGATTGCCGCCTCAGAGGTGACCATCGAACACATTGACGACGGCCCGGACACCGCGCCATCGAAGCGCATCATCCGTGTGCTTCCTCAGTATCGCGGCCGGAAATCCACCGCGGGACCGGATATCGCCGAGTACATCGGCATTCCGAAGATCCAGTCTGCCTGCAACCACTTCGACCGGTGGCTCACCCGTCTAGAGAGCATTCAGTGGGACTAGGCATGAGCACGGTTGGGTAGAAACCGGTTCGCGCCGGCCGCGTGCCGGATCGCCCTTCCCGGAGACGTGCCCGCTCAGCTTCGGCGAGAAACTGATCCTCCCTCAGTGGATGCTGGCTTCTTCGCAAAGAAGAGCTTCGAGCAGATGCCCGAGCCGCTGAAGCCACCGGAGCTGGAAGGGCTGCACGATGATAACAACCATAAGTTCTTGAGGAACCCCCGTACGAGGTAATGCTGAGGGAGTCAATCCCGGTATTGGTCCAGGAAGGTCCGGGCTGCCGGGCTGAGGCACTCGGGCTGCCAGACGACGGCGAGGGTCCGGGTCGGCGCGGGGGTGAGGGGCGCCACCACCGCATCAGAATCAGATACTCGGGGTCGAACGGGGGTACGGCAATGCATTCCGCCTCCAGGTCCACGAGGACGGCCTGGAGACGATCCAGGTTCTGTTGCTCCACCAGCAGGGCAATATCCAGGTCCCGGCTAAACTCCGCTGCGCCGTACACAATGCAGGCTTGCCCCCCCATCAGCAGGCATTGCAACTGGTTCGTGCGGATCGAAGAAAGGGCTCTGCGTATCGGGTTCAGGATCAAGCGAGCCTCCGAGATAGAGATAGACCTGCCAGAGTTTCTCGGACTCGGCCCAGCGTTCCTGCGGCGTCAGTGAGTACCACTCCAGCCATTCCGGCCCGACCAAAGCCTCCCAGTCTACTTCGGACGGGCGGTTCTCGTCCGGGGGTGGGGCTGTGGTTCTGCCGTCGGACGCAGTCGGCGGCCGAAGGGGGGACTGGCTTTCCTCGGCACTCGGCTCCGGTCGCTGTTCGGTTGCCCTCATTGTCATCCCTCGCCGACAAGGTGCCGGCGTTCCCGGGCCGGACGCGCCGTCTACGGCGCCGTGTGCGGTGGGCCGCCGGATCAAGTTCGTGGTATCACAGGCGGACGACGAGCGTGTCTGCGGAGATTGCAGATTCCTCCTGGGAGATGGCCTGGACCGCAGCGAGCGGGAGAGGAACCGCAGCCATCCGCCGCGAACTCTTCCGCGCAGGGCGGGCAGGGTAGCTTGCGCACGGGGAATCAGGGATGGAAACACGGAAGATCGGGTCGCTGGACGTGTCGGTGGTGGGGCTGGGGTGCAACAACTTCGGAGGACGGCTGGATCCGGAACGGACGGCGGCGGTGGTGCATGCCTGCCTGGACGCGGGGGTCACGTTTTTCGACACGGCCGACGTCTACGGCGGTACGAAGAGCGAGGAATACATCGGCCGGGCGCTGGGGAACCGGCGGGATGAGGTGGTGCTTGCCACCAAGTTCGGCGGCCGGATTGATGACGACCGGCGGGGGGCGAAAGCGGACTATGTGCAGCGTGCCGTAGAAGACAGTCTGCGCCGGCTGAACACCGATCGCATTGACCTCTACCAGTTGCACGTTCCGGATGCCGAAACACCGATCGAGGAGACGCTGGCGGCGCTGGACGATCTGGTACGGGCGGGGAAGGTTCGGGAAATCGGCTGCTCGAATTTCTCTGTGGAACAATTGCGCGCGGCGGATGCCGGCGTTCGCCCGGGGCGCGCGCGCTTCCGGAGCGTGCAGAATGAATACAGCCTGCTGCACCGGGCGCCGGAAGAGGGAGTGCTGGCGGAATGTGAGCGACTCGGTCAGGGTTTCCTCCCGTACTTCCCGCTTGCCAGTGGGTTGCTGACCGGGAAATACCGGCAGGGGCAGCCGGCCCCGGAGGGCACGCGCCTGGCCAATGCCACCTCCAACCGCTTCTTGAACGACGAGAGCCTTGCCCGCGCCGAGGCCCTGATCCGGTTTGCGGAGGGTCGGGGACGCACAATCCTTGAACTCGCGGTATCGTGGCTGCTGGCGCGGCCGGTGGTGGCGTCCGTCATCGCCGGAGCCACCTCGCCGGCACAGGTCCACGCCAATGCCGCCGCTGCCCGATCGCAGCTCACCGCCGCGGAGATGGCGGAGGTAGACGCCATTCTCGCCTGATTGGGGAGGCATACAGTAAAGCACCGGCGATCGAGCAGCATCCGGTAACCGCCACTGGCCCGGAGTTGCGCCGTAGAGGACGCAGAGGGAACTGCTACTGCCCGGCCCGGGTCCGCAGTCCTCTGCGGTGGGGACTTCTCCCAGTCGCACCGCAAAGAACGCTGAGAGACACAAAGGCGATCGTTTCTTCCGGCCCCACTCTGCGTTCCTCTGCGTCCTCTGCGGTGAGAATCTCCCCACCCAGCACCGTCTTCACGCAGCGCAGACCCGGTTGCGGCCTTCCTTCTTTGCGCGGTACAGTTGGGCGTCAGCTTCGGCGAGCATAGGTTCCACGCCGCTCAGGGCGGTGTTTCCACAGAGCCCCAGACTGAGAGTGACGCGAAGTCCCGGGGCCACCTCGTCCCACGGGTAGTCGGCGACGGCCCCGCGCAGGTGCTCGCAGATGCTCGCGGCCTTTTCGGGGGAACACTCGTCCAGGGCCAGCACGAATTCTTCCCCGCCGTAGCGCGCGACCAGATCCGTGCTTCTCACGTGGGCCTGAAAGAGGCGCCCGATGCGGCGCAGCACCGTATCTCCCACGGCATGAGAATAGTGATCGTTGATCTGCTTGAAGTGGTCCAGATCGGCGAGCACCAGGGTCAGGGCACGGTCGTGGCGCATGGCACGGGCATAGGCGAGGGTGGCTTGCTCGTCAAAGAAACGACGGTTGTGTAGGCCCGTGAGGGGGTCCCGCTGGCTCTGCTCCTGGAGTTGGAGCGCCTGCAATTGCACCTGGGCGTGCGATGCCTGAAGTTCGGCCTGGGCTCGTGCCAGTTCCGCACTCATCCGGTTGAATGTGCCTGCGAGCCTGCCTACTTCGTCGCGGGAAGAGACGGCTACCTGCAAGCCGAGTGCCCCCGCCTCCACGGCTTGAAGTGCGTGAGTCAGTTGCTGCAAATCCCGGTTCAGGCGGCTGCCCAGCACCACTCCCAGCAGCAGCGCCACTCCGGCGGCGCCGATCAGCCCGTAACCCAGCGACTCGCGTACGGCGGCGAGGTACGTGACGGACAGCGGGCTGATGTTCCGCGTGGGGAGGGGGATGGCCACGACCGACTGCCCTCCGCGGGCGTAGATGGGGACGCCCTGCTTCCACAGATGCTCCGGCACTGTCTGCCCCGGCGAGAACGCCGAATCGCCGTGGATGACGCGCCCTTCCTTATCCGCGAGCAGAAACCGAAACAGCGGCCGATTGGGTTGCGTTATCCCACCCGACCCGGGCATCCACTCGGGTGGGGGAGGGGACTGGGGAGCCGGCCGATCCGGCCCCTCCGAAACCACGTCCGGAGGAGCATACCCTCCGCCGTTGGGAGGTGAAGGTCTCGCTGGTGCGCCCCACTTACCGACGCGCGCCGGTGCTCCCGGCGGGGGGGCCCAACCGCCGCCGGGCCCAGGTTCACCGGCCCAGGCTTCCCCCTCCGTGCCGGGAGGCCGGCCGGGGCGGATTTCGGTGTCCACACCAGGCGGGGGCCCCCAACCCGCGCTGCGGCCATCCGGCGCCGTGCTGGGGCGGCCCTCCCGGCCACCGGGACCGGAGCGTGTCGAGGATCGGGGGCGCCGCCGCCGCCGGAATTCGAAGTGGTGGAACTCCTCAACGCGCATCCCCCGGTCCCAACTGCCGTACGTCTCCAGATAGGCTGCCACGTCGTTTCGAAAACGGTCGAATGACATGCGAAACACAGCCTGGCTGAATTGGCGGAGGACCATCCACTGGGCAATACCTGCAACCATCAGCCCCGCCATGAGGCCCGTCACGAGCAACGCGAGAACGACCTTGGTGCGCAATGACAGGCCAAACACCATCCGGCCCACCGCTCGCGCAGGAATCCCCGCACCGACGCCCCGTGTCGGATTGCCTCCCAGGCTCACTGTTTCCATTCTTCAATCCTGCTTCCTTGAGACCCGACGCCGTCACACCCTCTCAGCCCTCAGGACGAACGCACGCCGGACTGGTTCGGGCTTCCATGCCGACACGAGGAATTCTGGGTTGCAGAATCGCCTCTTGAAGGCTCCATCCAGTGGAGGCTGACACACGCCACGGAGGCCGGCAAGATGCCGGCGTTCCCGGGCCCGAGGGTTCGACCACCTCGCAGTCTGGCGAGTGGTACGCCATCGGGCCCTCGATCTCGGCCCTGAGCCACAACCTCGCTCGACCACCTCGAGTCCTGGCGAACAGTACGCCGTACCCGAGCCACGCGCGTCAGCAAGTGGTCCCCCGACCCGGAAACGGAAGTACTCCCACAACACGCCTGGCAAGTGCTACACCGTCAGACCCGCGATCTCAGCCCGAAGCCTGCAACCTCGCTCAACCACCTCGAGTCCTGGCGAATGGTACGCCGTACCCGAGCCACGCGCGTAAGCAAGTGGTCCCACGACACAGCAAGTGGTCCCACGACACAGCAAGTGATCCCACGACGCGATGGTCGAAGGTATCCGACCTTCGCCGCTCCTTCGTCCTCGGAAGTCCGGAACAGTGTCCCCGGAAAAAGTGCCTGCACTCTGGAAACACCGGATACCGTCTATACGGCATGGACAACCATCAAGGAAGGGGGAGGCGGTGGCGCGAGTGGCTGAGGAAGTATTTCTCCGGTACCAGGACAGTCGGAGCAACAAGGGCTTTGTGTCCCGCCTGATGGAGGAGGAAGACGGGACCTGGACTCACTTCACGGCCTGGGGTGCAGTGGGGCGCACCTTTCAGGAGGGAACGAAGTACGGCCTCACCGAGGAAAAGGCCCGCAAGGCGCACACGTCCAAGGTGAAGGACAAAATGACGGGTGACACCCCGTACAACGAGTGTGAGCCGGAAGTGCTCGGTTTCGCGCGCAGCACGGGCGCGGAAATCATCTCCCAGGCAGTGCAGGTGGTGCAACAGGAGAGGGTGTGGAGTCCGATGCTCTTCAGCCCCATCCCCACGTCGCGCGCAAAGCAACTCGTCCAGGATCCGGCGTATTTCGCCCAGAAGAAAGAGGACGGAGTCCGGATGCGCCTCTACGCCGGGGAAGACGGCCTCGTGCGTGCCTGCAATCGCAAGGGTCAGGAACTGCCCGTGCCGCAGGTTACGGCAGAACTGGGCCGGGCGCTCTTCGCACAGATCGGCGTCTTCGACCTGGACGGGGAGAGCATCGGCAACAACGCCTTCCACGCCTTCGATGTGCTCCACATTGACCCCAGCGCCCCCGCGATCGAGCGCGTCACCTGTCTGCTTGACCTGGCGCGCTCGTTCCCCGGCGGGATCATCCTGACACCCACTGCCCTCACGACCGACGCCAAGCAGGATCTGCTGAGTCGCGCGGTGGAAGAGGGTTGGGAAGGCCTGATGTTCAAGCGCCGGGACACGCCTTACTCGGCCGGCCGCAGCCCTCGCGACAACAAGTTCAAGATGTGGCAGGAGGTAACGGTGGCCCTCACCGAAGTGAACCGGACCGGCAAGTTGGAACACGGCTCGGCCAGGATGATCTGGCTGGACCCGCGCGATCAGCAGTGGAAAACAGTGGGCAACGTCTCCAGCGGCTTCAAGAGCGGAGATCTGGCGGAGATCGCGGCGTGCGTCACCCGCGGCGGCCCCGTGCTGGCCGATGTGCGCTACCTGTACTTCAGTGAAGCCGCCCTGTACCAGCCCTGCTTCCGGCGGGTGCGCCGCGACCTCACACCACAGGACCTGGGACATCAGGAACTGGTCGGGCGTGATGGGCAGCGGGTGGTCCTCTGATCACCGGACCACTCGTCGTCGGTGGGCTGGGCCGATTGCTGGCCGCACAGGATGAACCGGCGCTGGCGGGACGCCGCCGTTCCCGCGATGACCAACACGCCATCAGTCAGGTTGCAGCACGCACCAGGTCAACCGGAGCCGGCGGGACGCCGGCGTTCCCGGGCCGGTGCGTCCCGCAGATGTGAGTAGGTGAGGGCTACCGGCAGAGTCCGGCCGGAATGCACCTGGATTTACGCCCGCCTGGAACATAAGACTGATTATCGGAAGTTGTGCGGGCTTCCCCTGGCGGCGCCTTTTCACTCACCGGGTCCCGATGAACCGCATCCGGAGCGGAAACTACTCGGTGTCCATACGTGACCGCCCTGATCTGACCCATCCTTACATACGCGCTTAGATGTCTTCGTCTTGGGACTCGAACGACGGAACTACTCTGCCCTGAGCTTCCGCAATCTATGATGATATAATATAGGTGACGCAAGCTTCTCCGACGGTCAACAAGGACCAGCCTTCGTTGTCAGGGTCTCTGCTCGCAATCCGAACACTACGCCGCCGGTGGAGCGGCGCTGTGTCGCTCGTCTACCTGATCGTTCTGGTGCTGACCTCGTTCGGGCACCAATGCGAAGTGGACGGGCGGGCGGTTGCCCCTGCAAAGTCTGCGGCGTCGGAGGCCCATGTCGGTGGCGTGGCGGCCCTCGTCTCGCCGGTAGACCACCACTGCCCGGCGTGCTCGTGGGAGCGCAGCAGTTCCACTACACTCCCTGCGGGTGTTCAGGTCATCGTCTGCGGGCTCAAGCTTTCCGTCGCCGAAGTCGCCGCAGAGTCCGCGCCGTCCAACCAGATCCGGCTACTCCCAGCTCCTCGGGGCCCTCCCGCCACCTGATCTTCGCCTGGCACGTCTCGCGGACTGCAACACCGGGGCTCGGGGTTCTCGTGATTCACAGACTCCTCGTCCGGTAGTTGTTGTCCGGCTGCTTCGGAGCGGACCGGCGGTCCGCGCTATTAGCAGTAACGCGTCCGCTATCCGGGGGCCATCCCTTCCTGCCCCGGAACTGCCCCAGCCAAAGCCGGATCAATGCTTCCCTCAATCTACACTCGCCGTCCCGGGCTTCTTCCGGGAGTCGCCTTCGCCACCACTGTAGTACTCACCGCTGCCGCACACGCACAGGTCGTGGGTCGTGTGCGCATCGTAGTTCGCAATGCCGCCGACGAGAAGCCCATCGCGGCCGCACGGATCGTTCTGAAAGACAGCGCCGGCGCTCGCCCCGACGTGGTAGTGACCACGAACCAGGCGGGTGAGGTAACCACGAGCGCGATTGATGCCCGAGTCTGGCAGGCTACCACCGAAGCGGAAAACGTCCAGGCGGAAACCCGTGAGATTACGGTGTCGCAGGACGCCATCACCGACGTGGAAGTGCTGTTGGAGCCGCTGAAGGAGCGGGTGATTCGCATCACCGGCCAGCGCCAGCTCGTCACCCCGAGTCAGACGCAGGTCACCACACGGCTGGATCGCACGCTTCTCGATCGCTTCCCGCTGACTGCCGGGAATCCGCAAAGCCTCCCCAATCTCCTGCGTTCCGTGCCCGGGCTGGCGGGAGACTCGGCGAACCAGGTACACCCGCGCGGCGAACACTCCGGCACAGCCATCTCCATCAACGGGTTCTACCTTCCCGGAGTGCTGCAAGGGAGGGCGGGGCAGGTCATCTCCCCCTCCACACTTCAGGAGTTCGATGTACTGACGGGGGGTTATTCTCCCGACCGCGGCGGGGAAACCGCGGCCATTCTCGACCTGACGCTCCGGTCCGGAACCCGGGAACCGTTCCAGAGGCTCGACCTGCAGGGTGGGTCCTTCTCCACATTCCACAGCGAGCTCACGCTCTCCGGGCAGGGCGGGCGGCGCGTGACCCCAACCGGGCCGGCCAGGGTCGGTTACTTTTTCAATTTTTCGGGGCGGCGAACCACCAATGCCCTCGAACCGCCGCAGCCGGACGAGCAGGAAGCGAACAACACCGGCAGTTCGCTGGCCTTTCTCGGCAACTTCGATATCCAGGCCGGGAAAAAGGATCAGCTCAACCTCATCCTGAACTACACGCCCGCCGTAACAGGCGTCGCCAACCGAACCGGACTTCCGGGGCGATTTGCCGGTGTGGGCCAGGGCTTCGGCTATGGAGGGGAGCTCTCGCGTGCGGACGCAGCCGCGGCCGGCATTCTCTCGCAGGAAGCTGCGGGTCAGGACATCACCCAGCGAGACACCAACTACTTCGGAGTGCTCACGTGGAAGCGACAGGTTTCCGAAAGGCTCTCTTCGGTGCTGTCTCTGGGCGGGGTGAACAGCGCCCTGGACATTCGGAACAGCAACCCGGCAGTGGCCCTGGGGGCGCTTCCCACGGATAGTTCCATCGAGTTCAACCCCACGATCCTCCGTGGCTACCGACAGATCCAGCCCCAGGGCAGTTTGACCTACGCCTCCCGCCGACACACGTTCAAGGCAGGGTTCGTATACACCAATCAGAGCGGGGATGAGTCCTACCATCTCAACCCGGCCAGCCAGATTGCCCTGAACGCTCTTGCGGCCACCGACCCGCGCCTGGCTCCGGCCGGGACGTTTCAGGTGGACGCGGGCGGGAATCCCGTGCTCGACCGGCGGGGCAATCAGGTGTTCCTCGCGGCTCCGGGAGCGGTCACCCCTACCCTGCGCGTCCGCCGGAACGGCTACTATGCCGCCGCCTACCTGCAGGATACCTGGAACGTCAGCCGCCGCTTCACCGCGAACTACGGCATCCGGGCCGACTTCTATCGCCAGTCGCAGAACCTCGGCCAGCCTGAGGTGGACACCGGAGCGATCTCTCCCCGGGTGAACCTCTCCTACCTGCTCGACCCGCGCACCGTGGCTCGTTTCTCCTACAATCGGCTCTTCACCCAACCCCCGCTGGCACAGGGGGCGATCCTGGGCAACGCCATCCCCCCGCAACTGGCAAATCAGTTCGATCTGAGCCTCGAACGTCAGGTAGGACCCCGCCAGGTGCTCAAGGCCGCCTACTACAACAAGGACGTGCGGAACCAGACGGATACCGGCCTGCTGGTAGAGGGGACCCAACTGGGCGTCTTCAGTACGGTGAGCCTGCAGCGCGCCACCCTCTTCGGCTTCGAGATCTCGTATCTGATGGCGCCGCGACCCACCGGAGGGTGGGGGGCTTTCGCCAACTGGTCCTATGCCAAAGCGCGGCCCGGCGGGGTCACCAACACGGGTGACGCAGTGGAGGAATTCAACGACCACGACCAGCGCCATACGGTCAACTTTGGACTCTCGTACGCGCTGCGCAGTGGGGCCTCGGCCCAACTCGGGCTCGCGTATGGCAGTGGCGTGTTCTCCAGTGTGCTGACCGAAGGGGGCGCACGGAATGCACGGGCCCAGTTGAACCTCACGCTCGCTTCCGGGCCCAACCTGCTCGGCAAGAAAGGTCTGGGAGCGAATCTGGTGATCGAGAATCTCGCGGACGATCGTTCCGTCATCAACTTCGCATCCCCGTTCAGTGGGACCCGCTTCCAGCAGGGAAGACGAGTGCTCTTTTCCCTGACGGGGCAATTCTAGGTCTCGGGAGGACTGCACGTGCAGGGCATTATTCACCTGATACAGGCCGGGGGGGTTGTGATGTACCCCCTCTTGCTGCTCTCCCTGGTCACCGGAGTGGTGATCGTGGAACGCTGTCTGACGTACCGGAAGTTGGGCCGGAGCGACGGGGCACTCCTCGACCAGGTGTTGTCCCAGTGCCGGGTCGGGCGCCACACGGAGGCGCTCGGCCGTTGCGACGCTCGCGAGGGGGCCACGGCGGCGTGCCTCGGCGCGGTGCTACGCCACCGGCACCTCCCGGCCGCAGAGATCGAACGCCGCGTTGAGGAAGTCGGGCAGGCCGTGTTCCAGCGCCTGGAGCGATACCTGCCGGTGCTGGATACCTCGGCCACCATCGCGCCGCTGCTCGGCCTGCTGGGAACAATCCTGGGGATGGTGGGCACGTTCAATTCCATCGCGGGTGCCCGGAGTCGGGAGAGCAGTGACGCGATCCTCGCGGGGATCGGAGAGGCATTGTACGCCACGGCGACCGGTCTGATCATTGCCATCGCCGCGTTCGTGGCCTACAACGCATTCGCTGCACGGCTGCGCACCGTAACCGCGGACGCCGAGCAGGCCACCACCCGCCTCTTGAATGTGCTCACGGAACTGCCCGCGGCGGCGATGAGTGCCGAGAGCCGCGGGGATCGGGCCGCCACCCGGGCGGAATAGAAGGAGACGGCCGTGGTTTTTCGCCAGCGCCGCGAACTGAAACGAGCCCGGATCGAGATCATCCCCATGATCGACACCATGTTCTTTCTGCTGGTGTTCTTCATGCTCTCGTCCCTGGCTCTGACTCGCCTGGACGGTCTCCCGGTTGATCTGCCCGAGGCGACCACCGCCCCGCGAGTCTCGGCTTCGGAGGTCACGATCACTATAGATCGCCAGAGCCGGATCTACGTCAACAAGCAGGCGGTCCAGTTGGACAGCCTGGTCGGCACTCTCCGCCGCCTTGTGTCCGGCCGGGCGAAGGACACTTCGGTGGTTCTGAATGCCGATCGCACAGTGCCGCACGGACTGGTTGTATCCTGCATCGACCGGGCCCGGGCGGCGAACCTGCATCGCTTCGCAATCGCCACCGATCCCGAAGGCACAACGACCGGAGGTACTCCGTGAGCATGGCAACTGCACGCACACTGGCGGTCACCGATCAGGAAGGCGGCCACCGTTTCCGCTGGGCGGTCGGACTCTCACTATTGCTCAACCTGGGCCTGTGGGCGGGTCTCGCCCACATTGCCGACCGGCATGTGGCGCCCGCCCCTCCGCTGGAGATCCAGTTCGTTCGGGTCACGCCGGAACCGCCGGCACGCCGCACGAGTACTCCTCCGGCTCGCCCGCAGCCGACGCCGCGTCCGCTTCGCCAGGTGAGCGCTGTGGAACCCCCGAGGCGTCCTGTCCGGCGCCGTCCGGCGCCGGTGCATCCGGTGGCCCCGGTGCCGCCGCCGCCCCCCAGGCGAGTTGTCCAGATGGCAGCGATTCCGGCGCCTTCCCCTCCTCCACGCGCCCCGGAAGAGGCACCCCGGCCCGTGGATCCGGTAACGGCCGTTCCGGCCCCCTCTCCGGCACCTGCTCCGACACCTGCGCCGGCACCCGCAGCTCCCGAACCGGCCCCGGGCATTGCCCCGGCCGCCGGTGCGGCAGGGGGCCCGTCACTCCGCACTCCCGGGGGGCGCAATCGAGGTCTCACCGCACTCCCCGGGTCCGGCGCCCAGGGGAGTGCTCCGGCCGGCGGCAATGTCGTGCCGGGACGGCCCGGTGAGGGTCAGGGAACCGGAACGAGGACCGAGGCGCCCGCCCCCGGTGCTGCGGGCGGGGGCATTCGCGGGGAGCGACCCGGAATCGCACTCCCCGCCCGCCCGCGCCCTCAGCCCTCCCTGCCGTCCGCCGCCCCACCCGGGTTCGCCCCGCCTCCCCGAGACGAGGGTAAAGCGGGTTCACCACCAGGCGCCACGGTTCCGCAGCCGGAACCGCTGCCGACACCACCGAAGCCGGAACCGGAACCGCGCCCGGCGCCCAAACCTCGGGGAGCCACACGCGATGCCGAACCCGCTCGCACGGTCCAGCCGGAGATCCCCGACTCGCTCAAGCGCACCGAGTTCCGCTCCTTCGTCCGTGTCAGGGTAGAGGTGAGCGAAGACGGGAGCAGTAGCCCGGTGATCCGTGCCGGAAGCGGGAATGCCGATATCGACCGGCGTGTGCTGGAGGCGCTCCGTCAATGGCAGTGGAAGCCGGCACTCCGGGATGGACAACCGGTGCGGAGCACGCAACTCTTCAAGTTCGAGTTCGAAGTGAACTGAGGGCCCGGGAGGTAGCGGCCCTCAGCCTCGGACGTAGCTACTGGTGCGTGCGGAACTCGAAGTCCCGGCTGAACCGGAAGTTGCGCACCACTCCCACGATATCCTCGAACTGGAAGGCGCCCACTTCCTGGTTGGTGCTGTCTTGCGAACGGTTCAGGTTGTCCCCAATGACGAAGATCTCGTTCGGACCCACTTTCCGGATGCGGATCGCCTGGGGGTTGCTCTGACGGGCGGCGGGATGAGTGGTCAGGTTGTCAATGCGGAAGATCCAGCCGCGGGGGCCGTAGAAAATCTGCAACTCGTCGTCAGGCATGCCGACCAAGCGCTTGACCCACTTCTCCTCATCGTGCCGGACCACCACGATGT
>SYMT01000561.1 GCA_005805375.1 Actinomycetota bacterium | reverse complement strand
GGCCGGGCTCTCGTCGTCCAGGCTCTGTACCGCGGGGATTTCGGCCTGCATCCGATAGGCCAGCTCAAAGGAATGAATCCTCCCTTCCAGCGCCTGCTCCGGCCCACTCGCGGCGAGGTGCTCCCGGTTCATCGCCCCCAAAGCGTCCAATTGCAGCCGCTGAATCGCGCGCGGCACCCGGTCGTTTTGGAGGTAGCTCATCCGCGCATCTTTCGCGAGGATGCTCGCATTGCCGATCGGAGTGCCGGCGTGGGCGGCGGACAGGAAGGCGGAAGACCAGTTGTTCACCCCGCCGTGGGCCAGCGTCGGGCAGATGGTTACGAAGCCGGGCAGGTTGGAGTTGTCGGTGCCAAGGCCGTAGGTGACCCAGGAGCCGACACTCGGGCGGACGAAGTTGTCGGAGCCGGTGTGGAGTTTGAGTAACGCCCCGCCGTGGGCAGGGTTGGTGCCGTGGACCGAATAGAGCATGCACAGGTCGTCTATGTGCCGGGCGACCTGGGGGAAGAGTTCGGAAACCCAGAGGCCGCTCTGCCCGTACTGCTGGAATTTCCAGGGCGACTGAAGAAGGTTGCCGGTCTGGGCGAACTGGACACGTGGCTTGGTGAAGGGGAACGGCTTGCCGTGGTCGCGCGTGAGCAGGGGTTTGTAGTCGAAGGTATCTACCTGCGACGGTCCCCCCATCATAAAGAGAAAGAGGATGCGCTTCGCTTTGGGCGCGAAGTGGGGCGGGCGGGCCGTGAGCGGGTCGCGCCGGCCGTCATTCCGCGCTGCCGGGTCCTGTGCTGCGGCCTCGTCCGCCAGCATCCCGGCCAGTGCCAGCGAGCCGAAGCCCACGGCAGTATTCTGGAGCAACTGTCTGCGTGGGAGCATGGTGCGAGTGGAAGAGTGAGAACGAGTCCTACAGACCGTTCGTCACGCACGTCCTCTCTCCTCCCCGCCTTCCGTTCCTCTCCTGTTCGCCGGCCATTCCGGCGACTTTCTGAGCGCACCTGCTGCCTTGCCCCGGTCCGGCCCCGCTTCCTTCGTGGAACCGGCAGCAGTACTCCCTCCCATTCGACCGAGAATTGACTTGAGAAGACGGTAATCCCTGTGAGGGGGCGTCGTGGGTTCGGGCGGGGATTGGACACGCCGCACCTTTGGCCCTGAACGTCGGACGCGGTGGGGGTGCCTGTTCAGAATTCCCGCTACAATATACCTGTAGCGTGGAGGGGGATCGTGATGGCTCAGAGTCGGATGGCCAACGGCGCCATCATCAAGGTGGTCGGGGTCGGCGGTGGTGGGATGAACGCCGTCAACCGGATGATCGAGGCCGGGTTGACGGGGGTCGAGTTCATTGCCATGAACACGGACGTACAGGTCCTGGATCTGTCCCTCGCCCCTATCCGAGTGCAGTTGGGTGAGGCGCTCACCAAGGGGCTCGGGGCCGGAGGCAACCCGGAACTGGGACGCAATGCGGCAGAGGAAAGCCGCCAGGACATCAAGAAGCTCCTCGAAGGGGCGGATATGGTGTTTATTACTGCCGGCATGGGGGGAGGCACCGGAACCGGCGCCGCACCTGTGGTGGCGGAAATCGCCCGCGATGTGGGCGCCCTCACGGTAGGTGTGGTCACCAAACCCTTCAATTTCGAAGGTCCGCGGCGTCTGCGACTGGCTGAAGAGGGAGTCGCGATGCTGAAGAGCCGGGTGGATACCAGTATCGTCATCCCGAATGACCGCCTGCTTTCCGTCTGCGAGAAGCGGGTCACGCTGGTCAATGCCTACCGGATGGCGGATGATGTACTCCGGCAGGGTGTGCAAGGTGTGTCGGACATCATCCTCATCCCCGGTCTCATGAACGTGGACTTCGCGGATGTGAAGGCAATAATGACGAACGCCGGAACCGCGATCATGGGAATTGGACACGGCACCGGCGACAACCGCGCTGCTGAAGCGGCGGAGATGGCCATTGCCAGCCCGCTGCTCGAAACCACGATTGAGGGCGCGCGCGGGGTGCTGCTGAACATCACTGCCGGAAGCGATTTCACGCTGGATGAGCTGTACGAGGCTTCGACGGTGGTGCAGCGCGCTACCGACGAGGAAGATGCCTTCATCATCACCGGCTGCGTGCTCGACGACTCGCTTGGCGAAGAGGTCCGCGTCACGGTGCTGGCGACCGGATTCCCGGGGCAGGCCAATCCGGGCAGTCTCTTCAGCAATGAACCGGCCCCCGCGCCCCGGCAGGCGCGAGGGGGCTATGGCGGGAGCAGCAGCGCCCCTTCCAGCAGCGTGTACCACAGCCGTCCGGCTCCGGTCCAGCCGCCGCCCGCGAAGGAGCCGCAGCCTCCGCAGCCGGCTGCGAAGGAGCCTCCGGCTCCGTCTCGGGAGCCCGCTCCCACCCCTCCGGCGAACGACTTCGACGTCCCGCCTTTCCTGCGAAATCAGAACCGGCGGTAGCGGGCTTGAGGGCATCGTTCCCCGCGGATGTACACGCGGGGAACGACGTTGTGGGTGGACCGCGGGTCATCAGGAGTCAGAGAACGGACCGGAGATCGTCTCCGGTCCGTTCTCTCTGTCTCAGGATGGCCGACGCGACCCGCAGCGCTTCGCGTCACCCGGTCCGGCCGCCGGCAGCCCGGATCGCGGCGTCCATGTCTACCAGACCGCCTTCGCTGCCGCCGAGTTGGCCTCGGTGGGCCGGATTCCAGGCGTCCACGTTGTGCGCGGTGGCGCGGATCAGTTTGATGACCCGGTCCCAGCGCAGAGTGCGGCTGCGGGAGAGGATGAGTGCGGCCTGACCACTTACGATCGCAGCGGAAAATGAGGTGCCGGACCAGGTGGCGTAGGACCCATCCCAGAACGTGCTGACCACTTCCACTCCGGGAGCCACGACGTCTACATCCGACCCGAAGTTGGAGAATCCGGCCTTCACCCGGTCCGGCCCGAGGGCGGCTACAGTGAGGACTTCGGAGTAGTGGGCCGGAAACTGCTGCCGGTCCGAGTTGCGGTTGCCGGCAGAGGTGACGACCACGACCCCCCGCTTCTTCGCTTCCTGCACCGCGTCGGCGAGCAGTTTTGGTTGGGCCTGGAGCCCGAAACTGAGATTGATGACCCGGGCTCCGCGCGAGATCGCAAAACGGATCCCCTGGACGGCGTCCCAGAGTGTGCCCTGCCCGTCGCTGTCCAGGATTTTCACGGGAAGCAGCCGGGCTCCGGGCGCGAAGCGGGCGATCAGGCCGGCCACAAAGGTCCCGTGTCCCACCAGTTCGTCCGGCTTGCCGTTCCCGTTCGAATCCCGGCGGCGCGGCACATCATCGGTATCGGTGCTGCCCTCGATGAAGTTCCAACCGGGCAGCAGTTGCGCTGCGAGAGCCGGGTGGCGCGGGGAGATGCCCGTATCCAGGACGGCGACCGTGACCCCGGCGCCGGTGGTGAGACTCGCCGTTCGCCCGAAGTTGACGAGGGGAATGCTGTTTTGCCCCTGGTAGGCGCGCGGCCCGCGATCGCCATCCAGGGCGGTGGTCCATTGTGCCTCTTCGGCGCCTTCCCCCGGCTGTGCCACGAAGTTCGCTTCAGCGCCGACAACGGTGCGGTCGGCCTGAAGCTGCCGGCGCAGTTGTTCGGCATCGGCGCCTGGAGGCAAGGTCATCCGGTATGCGGCGGCGCCTGGAATTTGCTCTGCGATGCGCAGGCCATAGGTGCGGGTGAGGCGGGAGGCATCGCCGACGCGGCGCAGTTGCACCAGGAGTTCGCCCGGCTCGACATTTTCGGCGGGCGAGGGGCGCGGGGCCAGCCCCATCCCGCCGATGCAGATCAATACCGCCATCAGGAGGCGCCGCAGCAGAATCACGGAGTGGGTTCCTTTCTTCGTCTCAGCTTACCCGCGCGAGGGGGAAGCGTCTCCGCATCCCATCCGGCGCCGACGAGGACGAAGGCGGCCCAGTGGAAGGGGTCGGGCCATCGCTGGCGCACAAGTGTCTGGGCTTCGCGGAGCGCCACCGCCGGAGCGGCGCCGGACGCGGTCCGCGCGTAGAAGCAGCCCATCAGCGCCGCGGTCACCGCGTCGTTGGCGTCCCAGAGACTCACCAGCACCGAGCGCGCGCCCGCTGCCAGGAAGCAGCGGGCGAGGCCCAGCAGTTCTTCACCGGGCGCTACCTGCACGGCGCCGGTGCGGCACGCCGCCAGCACCGCGACCCGGCAGCGCAGATTCCGGCGGTAGAGGTCGCAGCCCAGCAGCCAGCCGTCGGCCAGTTTCAGCCCGGAGAAGAAGGGATTGTCCGACCGGAACATGGCGTGTGTGGCAAAGTGGATGAAGTTGTACTCCCCTTCAGTGGGAATCGCGGAATAGACCGCCTCCTGGCCGAGCAGGGTGACTGTGTTCGGGACCAGGGTCTCGATGGCCCGCACTTCCTGGTGGACGTAGGGTAGGTCCGGCTCGGGCACTCCCACCACGAGCGATGGGACGTCTCGCCGGCGCTGTCTGTGTGCGCAGAGGGAGTAGATGCCGAGGCCGGGCGCGTGCGTGATTTCCCAGCGGTCTCCGGCGCATTCGTCGCCTACGGGAAGTGCGGCGAACGGGATCCCGTGCATGACGCCGACCGGCATGATGACCAGCCGGCGAGTTGTCAGTTCAGAGGCGATCGGCTCCAGCAGGCGTTCGGAAAGGGCTCGCAGAGTGGTGCGGGTGGTCCGTTCCGCTGCCGCCGCGAAGCGGGTGTCGGCGCCCGTACGGCCCAGACTCTGGCGCAGACGGGCGACGAGTTGCTCCACTTCGCGGCGCGACGCCAGTCCCCGCAGCAGTTTGACTTTCTTCCCGTCCACGATGAAGGCCAGCACTTCGTCCTGCACCGTCCACTAGGAGAGCACGACTTCGCCACGCGGCAGGTCCGGGGCGCGGGAACTCGCCGGTGCAGCAGAGAGGGGGGCGCCCACGAGGTCATCCAAGCAGGTGACCTGACGTTCCAGTTCCGCCAGGCGCCGATCGGAGAGCGGTCCCGGCAGGACGATCCGCCGCAGTGTCTCTACCGGGTCGTCCCGGTCGCCATAGGCCTCACGAAGCTCCGCGAACAGGCGCTCGTGCTGTTCCATCTCCCGCTGCAGTTCAGGTCGGTCGGCGGCCTCCCCGTCCAGTCGTGCCAGCCGGTCCAGCAAGGTTCTCGAGCGGGACTGTTCCACCACATGGAATGCCTGCTCCTGGACTTTGGCCAAAATCAGGGGGCGTAACACGCCGCCATGCGCAGCCCCTGGAGCAGGTTCCGGGGAATTAGGCAGGAATCGGTCGCCACAGACGACCCTGCATAATTCAGCCCCTCCCAGAGGTGGAGGCGGACCGT
>SYMT01000560.1 GCA_005805375.1 Actinomycetota bacterium | reverse complement strand
GGCAGGTTCTCCTCGGTGAGGAGTTGCGGGGGAGGCAGGGTGACGGGCAAGGACATCGCGGGGCTCCACGGGATCGCAGGTTGGCCGAATTCTACCACACGGGAGCAGCGAGCGCCACGGCCAGAGCGCAGAGCCGGGACCCTGTCAGGTTCCATCTCCCTCTCATTTTACTGCTGACACTATGCGGACGTGCCCGATCAGCACTGCGACCGTACACACTGCCTGCCTATCTGCGCCATTAAGGGTTGGCGGGGAGATTACGGGTCGGACGGACAGTGCCAGACGTTCGCGTTCTTGATGTAGGGGTCAACGGCACCCAGCAACTTGCGCGGACCGAGATCCGGGTCAGCCAGGATCTGCGGATCGTGCAGCAAACCGGCGCCACAGGCAGTGTTGTTGCAGACACTGCACCCGGCGAAGTTGAACCCTCGACCGTTGAAGGGGGGTAGAACAGTCCGGCATAGTCCTGTGCATGCTGCATCATGAACAGGCCAAGCTGCTTCAGGTTGCTCATGCAAGACGTCTGCCGGGCCCTTTCGCGGGCCTGTGCAAACACGGGGAAGGGGTTTTCTGCTAATATCTCTATAACTGTGATAGTGACGCGAGGTTCGATCAGCGTGAACGCCCCTCTTCGGTGACTCATTCCTTCCGTACCTCCGGTGGCGGCGCCGAAACGTCATCCGGCAACCGACCTGCAGCTAATTCATCCTGATCTATGTGACAGTGGTCAGGCGCACATACAATTCACTCCGCCTGCTGCGATGAACTCTCCGGTCTCATCGACCGGCAGAGTTCGTCTGTGTTGATACAGTCCGCATCCAATCTCGTGCCCGTCGGCGAAGAACTCCGAACACCGTTGTCCGGGTGCGTGTGAGACACTATCCGCAGCCCTCTTTGACCGGATCCCGATCCCGATCGCCACCGTGCCACACCCCCCTGAAGTACAGGACCACCCTGCCCCCACTGCCGCCGCGGCTCCCTGGTGGAGCGGCATTACGCGGCAGCAATGGACAATTCTGACGCTCGCCTCACTTGGGTGGGTGTTCGACGTATTCGAGGGCCAGCTCTACGCAGTGCTCAAGACCCCCGCCGTGCGCGCGGTGTTGGGGCCGGGCGCGTCGGACCAGCAGGTAAACGGCATCGCCGGACTCACGCTGACCTGTTTTCTGGCAGGAGGGGCGGTCGGAGGTGTGTTTTTCGGCGCGCTGGGAGACCGGTGGGGCCGTCGCCGCGTCATGATACTTACGATTCTGATGTATTCGGTGTTCACGGCGCTGACGGCGATGGCGCAGACGTGGGAACAGCTTGCCGTCCTCCGCTTTCTGGTCGCGCTGGGAGTAGGGGGAGAATGGGCAGTGGCCGCTGCCATCGTGGCGGAGGCCTTCCCCGAGCGGGCCCGGACGGCCGCCTCCGGCCTCTTTCACGCCTCATCCGGCCTGGGGGTGTTCCTGGCCGCGCTGGCGGGTCGAACGATCGGCGCGAGCGACTGGCGCGCGGCCTTCTGGCTCGGCCTGCTGCCAGCGCTCCTGACACTCTGGGTCCGCCGCTCCCTTCCCGAATCGGAACGATGGGAGCGCACAGCGCCCGGCACCACCAGGGGCAGCCTCCCCGAGCTGTGGTCCCGAACGGATCTCCGCGCACACGCCCTGGCGGCCGCGGGATTGGCGACGGCGGGACTGGCCGGTCTGTGGTGTGCTGCTTTCTGGGCTCCCGAATTGGTGCGCGAGATTCTACGCAGTCAGGGCGTCATGGAGGAAGGGACGCTCCGGCGAATGGCGAGTGATGCGGTCTCTGGATGAACTGCGGCAGCACTGCTGGACTGCTCTGCTTCGCTCCGGTGGCTTCGCGGCTCGGCCGGCGCGGCGCGTTCCTCGCATACCACGTGGGGGCCCTGGCTTTGGTGCCGGCCACATTCCTCGGCGCGAACTCCTACGTCTCGGCGGTGCTCTTGCTGGCCGCGCTGGGATTCGCCGCGGTGGGGATGCACGCAGGCTATGCCATCTACTTCCCGGAGCTTTTTCCCACCCACCTGCGCGCGACTGGCGCCGGGTTCTGCTTCAACGTTGGTCGCGTGGTGGCCGCACCGGGCCCCTGGCTGATGGGGCTCCTGGCGGCGCAACTGGGGGGTGTCCGTCTCGCAGCTTGCGCCGCCGGTCTGGTGTATCTGGTAGGACTACTCTGCCTCTTGTTCACGCCGGAAACCCGCGGTCGGCCGCTCCCGGATTGATTGCTACTCTGAACCAGGGATTTCAGTCCTGGAGTGGGGATATGAGCGTTTGCGGGCCGCAAGCGGGGATTGCGCTGGAATGGTAGCGATAGACGGACTGGCGAAGAGCTTTCGTGATCGGAAGCGGGGCGAGGTGCGTGCGGTAGACGGCGTGTCCTTTGAGTGCCGGCCGGGGGAGATTTTCGGCTTGCTGGGCCCGAATGGCGCCGGCAAGACGACACTCACCCGGATGCTGGCGACCATTCTACAGCCCACCGCCGGCTCGGCGCAGGTCGCCGGCTACGACATACGCCGCGAGCCGGAGGAGGTGCGCCGTCACCTGGGCTACCTCACGGGGTCGGCAGCGCTGTACGAGCGCCTGACCGCCCGGGAGGTGGTCACCTACTTTGCCGAACTACACGGGTTGAGCCCGAAACGCGCCGCCAACCGGATTGAGGCAGTGTTTCGCACACTGGACATTGAGCCGTTCGCGGATCGCCGCTGCGATCGGCTCTCGACTGGACAACGCCAGCGGGTGAGCATCGCCCGCGCGATCGTACACGAACCGCCGGTCCTGCTCTTCGACGAGCCGACGAGCGGACTGGACGTCCTTTCGGCGCGGGGGGTGGTCCGGTTTATCCGGCAGTGCCGCGACGAGGGTCGCACGGTGATCTTCTCCACCCACATCATGAGCGAAGTAGAGGCCCTCTGCGACCGCATCGCCGTGATCTACCAGGGCAAGATCGCCGCCATCGGGACGGTGGACGAGTTGCGGGAGCAGACCGGCGAGCGGGCCTTCGAAAACGTATTCCTGCGACTGATCGGGGAGGAACTGTAGTGGGAAAATCGCTCGTTCGGGTCGTGCTGCGCAAAGAACTGCGCGAAACCTTTCGGGACCGGCGCACCGTCTTCAGTGTGATTATTTCGCCGCTGCTCTTCACGCCCTTGCTGCTCTCCATGATCGGGATGTTGGTGACCCGCCAGGCACGCGCCGAACAACACGAGGTGCTCTCCGTCGGGCTGGTAGGGGGAGAGCAGGCGCCCTCTCTCCAACGCATCCTCAGCAACTCCCGGGGACTGCGCTTTGAGGCTGTGTCCGCCGCAGACGCGCAGACGCGCGTGCGGACTCACGACTTGCGGGCCGCCCTGCAGGTTCCACGGAACGCCGACGCCCTGCTCGCCGATCACCGGCGTGTCCCGCTGAAGGTGCTCGTGGACCCCGGTAACGAGGCTTCGCAGCGGACCGCCCAACGCATCCATGCGTTCTTCGAAGAGCGAAGCAAGCGCCTGGTGGCCCAACGGCTCTCCAAGAAGGGCCTGTCGCCCGAATTGGTGCGCCCATTCGACGTGCGGGACACCCGCATCTCCGGCGGCGGTTCAGTTGCCGGGCTGATGCTGGCCATGTTCCTCCCGTACGTGCTGGTGCTCTCTTCGATCCTGGGCGGGGTCTACGCGGCAAACGACCTCGTGGCGGGGGAGAAGGAACGCGGCACGCTGGAGGCGCTACTGGTCTCCCCCGCGTCCCGGCGCGACCTGGTCATGGGCAAGTTCCTGACGGTTGCCATCGTGTCGCTGGTGAGCAGCTTGCTGTCCGTCGTCGGCCTGGTGCTGCCCTTCTGGCTCCAGCCGCCCGGGATGAGCTGGCTGGCTCGAACCGAGCTGACCCTGACCCCACTTGCTCTCGCAGCGATGCTCCTGGTGCAGTTCCCCATCGCCATCCTCGGCGCCGGCCTGCTGCTCTCCGTCTCCACCTACGCGCGCAACCAGAAAGAGGCGCAGTCCTACCTGAGCCCCGTCATGCTCATCGTCACGGTGGTCGCGATGCTCTCGCTGATCCTGAAAGCGGAAGCGCCCTGGCCGCTGGCGCTGGCGCCGATCCTGAACGCGGCGCTCGCCCTGAAGCAGGCCCTGAACGGGAGCCTGGACCCCACGTTCGCGCTGCTGGCGGTGGCCGCGTCCGCCGCGTACGCGTCTCTGGCTATGGCGTTCGCCACCCGACTATTTCAGCAGGAAAGCGTCCTGCTCAAGGCCTGAACGGCAGAAACTCACCCCGTGCCAAACGGTGTCAGAATCCTCGCCGCGAACAATACCGCTCCGGTAGATTCAGGGAGATGTCTGGAAGCGACCTCGGGCTTCGCCGGACGGCGGGCCGCCCGGGTCGGCGTAGCGGCCGGACATCACAGGACCTTCCCGGAGTCACACCATCATGATGCACGCCGCCACACACACCGCCGCGAGATCACGCGCCGCAAGCAAACCCCAGCAGGTGACCCGCATTCCCCCGTACCGACCCGGGATCTGGGTGAAGATCAAGAACATCAGCGCCCGGGAGACGGGAGGCGACCTGAGCGGGAAGGTACGCAAGGTAAAGTCACTCACCTGCAGCATCACTGCCCCCGATCAACAAGCTGCCGTATGGCGCGTCCATTTCGAAGACGGCCGATGCCTCGAATGGCATATGATCGAGCGGATCGCGACCGACCAGGAGGTCACCATGGCCCAGACCCGGCCCTCCTGACCCGTTCCAACAAGTGGATCCCCCGGGACTGAAGACGCGACAGCCGGCGCGGCTTCAGTCCCGGGGGATGGCCCGCTGCAGCGCTAATCCAGCGCGGCGAGGAAACCGCGTGTGCACTGCGGCGCGTCGGAACGCAGCCGGCCGCTGATCCACGCTCCGCATTGGTCCGCCCGCAGCGCGAAACCGAGCCGCCCCTACATCAGGTTTTCCGGCTCTACATCCACCGTTACACTCCCCACCTGACGCTGGACGCGCGGCCACGCTTCATCCAGGACTGTTGTGATTGCGGCGCGGCTGGGGCCTTTCAGCAGGAGGTGCCACCGGTACCGATCCTGGAGACGGGAGAGCGGGCAGGACACCGGCCCGAGCACACGCACGTCGTGCATCACCGCCACCGCCGTCACCAGTTCGGCTGCGACCTCGATCCGGCCTCGGGCCACCGCGTCTTCCTGGTGGGTAGACAGGAGGCGCGCCAGGAATCCAAATGGAGGATAGCCAAGCTCCTCCCGGTGCCGAATTTCCTCGTAGTAGAAACCGCGGTAGTCGTGCCGGGATGCCGCCTGGATGGCCGGATGCTCGGGCGAGAAGGTTTGCACGACCACTTCGCCGGGAACATCACCCCTGCCGGCACGCCCGCTCACCTGAGTCAGTAACTGAAACGCTCGCTCGGCGGCCTGGTAGTCCGGGATGTTGAGCGCGATATCAGCGGCGACGACGCCGACCAGCGTGACACCGGGGAAGTCGAACCCTTTCGTCACCATCTGCGTGCCGATGAGGATGTCAATCTCACCGTCGCGCACCTGGGAAACAACACGGGTGTGGGCGTCCCGGGCGCCCATCGTATCCCGATCCAGGCGCGCGACACGGGCATCGGGGAAGAGCTGCCGCACAGCGGCTTCCACCCGCTGCGTACCGATGCCGAACTGGCGGACGCGGGTGCCCGAGCATGCTCGACAGGCTGAGGGCGCGCGACAGGTGTAGTTGCAGTGGTGACAGAGCAGGAAGCCGACCCGATGCCGATGGAGGGTGAGGCTGACGTCGCAGTTGGGGCAGTGCGGCACGTGGCCGCAGTCGCGGCACAGCAGGAACGCGCTGTAGCCACGGCGATTCAGGAAGAGAATGACCTGCTCCCGGCGCGCGAGACGCTCCCGCATTGCATCCTCCAATCGAGCGCCGAAGACACTCCCGGGACGGGCGCGTCCCTCAGCACGGAGATCCACCAGTTCCACGGTGGGCAGCGGGCGCTGCCGCACCCGCTCCGGGAGTTCAAGGAGCGCATAGGCACCGGTGGTTGCCCGGTAAAACGTGGAGACACTCGGCGTGGCGCTTCCCAGCACCACAGCCCCACCCGACAGCCCTGCCCGGTTCCGAGCCACTTCACGCGCGTGGTATCTGGGAGCCGGCGAGTCCTGCTTGTAACTCCCGTCATGCTCCTCATCCAGAATGATCAGGGATGGGCGAGCGAGAGGGGCGAACAGGGCACTGCGGGGTCCCACCACCACGTCGGCATCACCGCGGCGCAGGCGCTCCCACTCGTCGAAGCGCTCCCCCTCGGAGAGTGCACTGTGCAGAATCGCCACTTCATCACCCAACCGGCGGCGCACAATGGTGGCGACCTGCGCGGTAAGCGAGATTTCCGGGACGAGGAGAATGGCAGTCCGTCCTTCATCGCGAGCCCGCTGAATGGCGTGGAGGTACACCTCGGTCTTGCCGCTCCCCGTCACGCCGAACAGCAGGAGCGTTTCCCCTGCCTCCCGGCGACAAGCCCCTACGATTGCATCGGCAGCGGCGCCCTGAAACGGAGTCAATTCCGGCGCCTGGGTGAGTTCTGCATCGTCCCCGTAACCGCGGGGCCGCCGCCGCACCCGCAGATCCGTCTGTTCCAGCAGTCCTCGCCGCACAAGTCCTCGAACCACCGAGTCCGACACACCCAACTCGCGGCACAGATCACCCTGTGGGATGGACTGCCCAGGACGCTGTTGCAAATAGTCCAGCACCTGCGCCTGCCGCGGTCCCAGGCGCGCGCCGGAGGGGAGCAAGGGCGCCGCGACCCCGGCGGGACTCCGGTCGGCCGGGTCCGCGCCGGAAGGCGCTCCTGCAGGGCGCCGCGGTGATTCGGGAGCGCGATCGCCCACCGCGACCACTGCCTCGGGGAGCGCCGGGTCTCTGCCCGCTTCTTCCGCACGGTCTTCGGCGTGGCCGGGGGAACTTGCGAGATGCACCGCCTTTACCGTATGCGCATGCACCCGCGGAGGAAGGAGATTCTGCTCCTCGCGGACCCAACCTTCGGCGCGCGCGCGCCGAAGCGCATTGGGCACGAGCGGGTTCCGGACGGCAGCCGTGAGTTCCTTGCGCGTCAGGCTGCCCCCAGCCGCCGTCAGCGCCTTGTAGATGCCTGTCAGCACCTCGCGGGTCAACAGGCCCGTGCGGGCAGGCGCAGTGCCGTCCCAGTCACCTAGATGGATGCGCGCCTCGAGCTCAGCACCGTACCGCTCCGGCACCCACAGAGGCAGGGCTTCCGCGAGCGAGCACCGGTATTCGTGCGCCACCGAGCGGAGCAGGCGAACGGCATCCGCGTCGAGTGCCGGCTCCGGTCGTGGAATGGACTGGATCGGTCGGAGACGATAGGCTTCCGGAACGGCGGGCAGGCGATCCAGCGAAACGACGTAGCCGAGTTGATCGCGCCCGCCGAGGGGCACCAGGACCGGCATTCCGAATGCGAGCGTCTTGCTCAGTCGAGCCGGGATCGAATAGGTCAGCGACTCCGGCAGACCGGCGGGGGAGGGGAGCAGAACCACCTGCGCGACGAGGAGCCCCGCGTCCCCTGTTTGGGGCGCTCCCTCCAGATCCAAAACAGGCTGTTCGCTCATCGCAAGCCGTCAGGGCGCGGCGGGAGGCGCCGAAAGTTCACGATGCCCGGCTGCCCCAGGCAGAGGCAGCCGGATATCGGCCACGCGGCAATCCAGGATGCGCGGCACTCACATTCCAGGCTCAGGCGTCCTGCTTGAGGGCCGCTGCCAGGTCGGTTGCTTCCCAGGAAACACCGAGATCGGTGCGCCCGAAATGCCCGTAGGCTGCGGTCTGGCGGAAGATCGGACGCCGCAGGTCCAGTTTGCTGATGATGCCCGCCGGAGTGAGATCAAAGTGCTTGCGGACCAGCTCCTCGATCTTCTCCTCTGGCACGTGGTTGGTGCCGAAGCTCTCGACCATGATCGAGACCGGCTCGGCCACACCAATGGCATAGGCAAGCTGCACCTCGAAGCGATCGGCCAGTCCCGCCGCG
>SYMT01000559.1 GCA_005805375.1 Actinomycetota bacterium | reverse complement strand
TACGTGCCGGTCCATCGCACCAGGTACAGCCCCAGCGACGCCAGCCAGTAGCGTCCCTCTGCATCCGGGCGTAGGGGGGTTAACCGCCCGGCCACCCGATGGAACACTTCCAATCGCGTGTCCATCGGATCATACAGCACGTAGTCCTGCACGCCCCACTCCTGATCGTAGATGCGCCTCTTCTCGCCGAAGTCGCGCGCCTCGGTGCTTTCCGACAGCAACTCCAGCACGAAAGCCGGCAGCCGCCCACCCTCTTGCCAGCGCAGCCAACTCCGGCGGAGCTCGGGTGTGGCGTGCAGCACGACGAAGAGATCCGGACTCAGCTTCAGGGGCGGCCTGTCGTAGGGTGGCTGGTCCTCGTAATAGACGAACTGGCTGGCGCCGATACACGACTCGCGCCCATGCCGGGTCAGGTAGAGGATGCTGACCAGGAGGTCCACCTGGAGATCGGCATCCCAGCTATCCGTCGGCACATCATCCGCGTACGGGAGATCTTCCTGCGTCGGCAGCTTGGGCGGGGCCAGGGTGGCGGGAAAGGGCATCGTAGACCTCTACGGCGTGCGGAACTACCTGGATTCTACCACACACGGTAGGGCCGGCGCGGGCGGGGGGTTCGCCGGGTTCGCCGATATCACGGGTCACGCAGATACCCGAAAACCCCCCAATCGGCGCCGAAGCGGCGGATGCGCGGAGAGCGAAGCGGCTGTGCCTCGGCCATGGACATGGAGCCGACCCCCGCGACCGGACCCGGCGCTTCGGCGCCCCCCACCAGCTTCGGCGCGACGAACCACACCAGTTCGTCCACGACGCCGGCATCCATGAGGGATCCTGCGAGCGCGGCGCCACCTTCGCAGAGAATCGTGTGGAGACCGCGCGCCGCCAACCGCTGGAGCAGCACGGAAGGATCGAGACGCCCGCCCTGCAATTCAAAGCGCTCGACCTGAACTCCTCGGGCCTCCAGCCCACGGATATCGGCAGTCTCACCGACGGCGAGGACGGTGGGGATTTCCGCCGCTGTGCGCGCGAGGTAGGAGTCGGTCGGCAGGCGGGCCTGTGGATCGAGCACGACGCGCACCGGGTGGCGCCCCCGGGGGAGGCGGACCGTCAGACGAGGGTCGTCCGCGAGGGCGGTCCCGATGCCGATCAACACCCCATCGTTCCAGTTGCGGAGTCGCTGCACGTACGCACGCGCGGGTTCGCCGGTCACCCATCGGCTGTCGCCGGTGGCGGTGGCGATGCGGCCGTCCAGCGTCATCGCCATTTTGAGCGTCAGCCACGGTAGGCCGCGTTCCTGTACACTGAGGTAGCCCCGGTTCAGGGCTCGGGCTTCCGGCGCCAGGATTCCGCATTCCACCGGAATGCCGGCCTCCCGCAGGCGGGCCGTCCCGCCCCCCGCGACGCGCGGAAACGGATCCTCCATCGCGGCGACGACACGGCTTACGCCCGCAGCCAGGATCGCATCGGTGCAGGGGGGCGTGCGGCCGTGATGGCAGCATGGCTCCAATGTGACGAACAGTGTCGCGCCGCGAGCCGCCTCGCCGGCCCGGCGAAGGGCGTACACCTCTGCGTGCGGCGCTCCGGCGCGGGGATGGAACCCCTCGCCCACACACCGGTCACCGGCAACCACGACGGCGCCCACCATCGGGTTGGGCGCGGTGCGACCACGCGCTCGCGCCGCAAGCGCGAGTGCTCGGCGCATCCAGACGACATCTTCCACTACGGATCAGCCCTCGCTGCGGCGGTCCGGGTCGGGCCGCACCATCTCACGCACCAGTTCCGCTTTCCAGCGCGCATACTGGCGGGTCACAAAGGCGGATTCTCGCACCGCTAGTATGACGACCAGCGGCAAGAGGGCGACGGCTCCCAGCAAGTAGATCAATTGCACGCGGGCCGGCCGTCCAAGCATCAGCGGATCGAACAGGAGCCACAGCAGCAATTCCGCCGTGATCAACGCGCCGCCGGTAAGCCGGCGCGCCAGTTGCCCGCGTGTCAGGCGAGCCCGATTCCCGCGGCGCCACACAGCGATTTCCCACACCATGTACAGAGAAAACAGTATCAGGAAGGTCAGGAGAATGGGTGTGCCGGCCGCAGGCAGAAGCGGCGTGGTGCGGAGCCAGATGAGCGCCGTCATTGTACGGCAACCACGGCAGTGCGGAGCGCCCGGATGCCTGCGGCAACCCCACCCGGCGATCCAAACACGGCACTCCCGGCCACCAGCACAGTGGCGCCGGCCCGGACCACAGCCGCGGCATTGTGTGGGCCAATGCCCCCGTCTACCGAGATTTCGGCGCCGCTGCCGGCCCGGTCCAGCAGATTCCGGCAGCGGCGGATCTTGTCCAGCATCCCGTGGATGAACGCCTGGCCTCCGAAGCCGGGGTTCACCGTCATGATGAGCACCAGATCCAATTCGGGAATCACTTCCTCAATGGCCGAGAGGCTGGTGGCGGGGTTGAGGGCCACGCCCGCGCGCACGCCCTGTTCGCGGAGCCACCGGAGCGTGCGATGCAGGTGCGGGCAGACCTCGGCGTGGATGGTCAACGCGTTCACCCCTGCGCGCACGTAGTCGGGGACGAGATCTTCCGGACGTTCGACCATCAGGTGGGCATCAAACACACAGCCGGAAAGTGGCCGCACGGCCGCGATGATGGGCGGGCCGAACGTGAGGTTAGGGACGAAGTGGCCGTCCATCACATCCAGGTGCAGCCACTCCGCGCCTGCCTGCTCCACCGCCCGTACCGCGTCTCCGAGTGCCGCAAAGTCGGCTGCCAGGAGCGACGGGGCGAGTTTGACCGGGCCCGCAGTCATGGACGGCCTAGACGCTTTCGTCCTTGATAATCCGCTCGTTGAGGTACACCCGGATCCGGCACTTCCCTTTCTGTCCTCGGGTGGACACGATCTGGTAGATCTGGTCGCCCACGTAATGGTTCTCGTTGTATACCGTTTCGCGGGTACCGTCCTCGTGGCGTACTTCGATTTTTACGTGCTGCGGACCGCTGCTCCCGGCAGGAATTGGGAATGTCACCTCGTGCTCGTGGACGGGGAGGTCCTGGGCACGAGAAGCACCGGAGTTGGAATCGGCACCCGGGTCCGCCGCGGTCGGCAACAGCGGATCTTGCAGGGGGGTCGGTTCCACCGTCACGGCGCGCGGCACCGGGTCCGGTTCCGGGCCCTTGCTGAGCACCACCTTGACGGTGCTCCCTTTCGGAGCTTTCCGTTCTCCCGGCGGCGATTGGGAGATCACCTGGCCCTTGGGAATCACGGCGTTGAATTCCGCCGGCGCAAGTTCCAGCGACAACCCCAGTGCCTGCAACTCCTTGCGGGCGTCTTCTACCGACTTCGCAACCACCTGCGGAATTGTGACGGGTTCCGGCCCCATGCTGACATACAGGACCACCTTCTTGCCCGCCTTGATGTCCGAGCCAGTACGGGGGTTTGTCTTGAATACTTTGCCCGCCGGCACCTTCGGGTGGTAGTCCTCGACCACGTCGGCCTTTAGTTCGAGCCGTTCGAGCGTCGT
The DNA here is from genome assembly GCA_005805375.1 of Actinomycetota bacterium. Lineage (GTDB taxonomy): Bacteria > Armatimonadota > SYMT01 > SYMT01 > SYMT01 > SYMT01. Next base: position 2,041 of record SYMT01000559.1, on the reverse strand, counting down.
CTCGGCCGCCGAGCGCGTCATCCCCTCCAACTCCCGCGGTACCGTGAGTTCGTTCGGGGTGCGGGTAATCATGACGCCGAAGGCAAACCCACCGGCGAGCACGGCGAGAATGAGCACAAACAGGGCAATGATCCAGCCGATGCTGGGTCCGCCATCCACCACAGCGTCGGGTTCCCTGTACCGGCGGGGGACGCGGGGTGTTGATCTTGATTGCACCGGAGTCGCCTCTCGTAACGGGGCCATCGGGCTCCAGTTCAGCGGATCCTGACGGCGCACTCCTTCCTGAACGGTGTGCAGGTCCCGCAGTAACGCCTCGGCTGTGATGTAGCGAGACAGCGGGTCCTTTTGCAGGCATCGGGTCACCACCCCATCCACGGCGGGCTGCACCTGCGGATTCATTGCCCGAACAGATGGGACGGGATCGTGGAGGTGGCGCACCGCGACGGCCAGGGGAGTATCCGCGTCGTACGGAGTGACCCCGGACAGCATTTCGAACATGATACAGCCGAGCGCGTACAGGTCCGAGCGTGTGTCCGGCGGCCGCCCCTGCGCCACTTCAGGTGCGAGATAACCCGCCATGTCGGGCAGCGCGCTGACCTGCACCCGGGACGACGCCGTAAGGCTCGCACCGATGCCGAAATCCATCACTTTAACGTGCCCTTCGGGCGTGATGATCACGTTCTCAGGCTGCAACGCGCCGTGACAGAAGCCGCTCTCGTGGGCATAGTGGATCGCCCCCGCGATGGAAACCGCGATGTCGGCTGCGACCGCGACAGGAAACGGAGCGACTCGCCGAACCCGCTCTTTCAGGCTGATGCCGCGCACCCACTCGGCAGCGATCACCACCGTACCCCGTTCCTGCCACGCCTCGTAGATCTGCGAGATCGCCGGATGGTTGAGCGTCGCAGCAGACTGTGCCTCGGACAGCACGCGGGCTGCGAATGCGGCGTCCGCAGCAAACTCAGGCTTCAAGGTCTTAATGAGGACGAATCGCCCGGACTCCGTGTCCCGGCCGCGGAAGGACCGAAAAAAGATCCCGTCCGAGACCGGCTCCAGCAAGTGGTAGCGCTGGTTGGCGAAGACGGTGCCGGGTTGGGCGCCCTCGACGGCCGAGGCTTCAAAGCTCATCCGCTGTCCTGTTCCTCTGCGGGCCTGGCTTCGTCGGCGGATCCCTGGGCGGCGGGCGACGGACGAAGTACCGAATTATAGCAGCCCCCCCCGTGAGCGCAAGTAGCGGCGCCACCGACCGATCCGCATCCGCGAGGCCGGGCACTTCGCCCCGGCCGGGCAGAACCGGAGAATTCGCCAACAGCGCATAGGTAGCCAGGACGAACATGAGCCACATGATCGGCACCAGATCCGGCCAGACCCAATCGGCGGCTTCAGCAGACGCAGACATATTCGCTTGCTCCTGTGTCTTTGGTCGCCTACCGGCGCCGCAAGGTTCGACTTCCACCGGAGACTTTTTATTGGTGCGCGGGGTACGCCTCGGCACGGAACTCCTCGTAGTCTACATAACGGCGGTGAGCAGTGGGAGGATCAGGTCCTCCGCAACCGGTTCAACGCAGACCGAACCCAACGTGCGGGCCAGGACAAAACGGATCTGCCCGTCCCGGTTCTTCTTGTCTCCGCGCATCGCCTGCAGCAGGTCTGATGCAGCAAGCGGGCCCCGCAACATCGTGGGGAGACCATACAACGCCAGTGTGCGCTCCACCCTGTCCCGATCTGCCTCCGAGAGTGTGCTGCACCGGCTCGACAGCCGGCCCGCGGCCGTCATCCCGATGGCCACCGCCTCGCCATGGGCGTACACTCCGTAACCGGCCACAACTTCGATCGCATGGCCCACCGTGTGACCGTAATTGAGGATTTCGCGCCTCCCCGATTCGCGCTCGTCCCCAGCCACGACTTCCGCCTTGATCTCGCATGACCGCGCGACCAGGTGCATCAACGCGTCGGGATCCCGGCGCAGCACGGCTTCACGTTCGGCCGTGAGGTAGTCGAGCAGGCACGGGTCCGCAATCACACCGTACTTGATGACTTC
>SYMT01000558.1 GCA_005805375.1 Actinomycetota bacterium | reverse complement strand
CGGCCTGTACGAGCTGCGGTACTCCACTTCCCCGATCGACGCCGCGGGTTTCGCCTCCGCTCCGGTTGGCACGGCGCTGCCCGGACCGGCCCTCTCCGGCACTCCGCAGGACTATCTGCTCACCGGACTGCAGCCCGACACCGCATACTTTGTCGCCCTCCGCGCGCTCGACAACGCCGGGAATGTGTCGCCGCTGGTGACTGCCGGCCCGCTGCGGACCCTGGCCCAGAACTGCCTGCTGGAGGACAACGTCGAGGGCACGCCCCGCTTTGTCGGCGCCGGCGGATGGGCTGTGTCTACGGAACAGAGTTTCAGCCCGACGCGTGCGTACTCGGACAGTCCGGGACGCAACTACTCCGAACTGGTTTCCGCCGGGCTGACGCAGGCTGCCCCGGTGACGCTGGGAGGCCCCGGCTCGCTGCTCACCTTTCGCGCCCGCACCGATCTGGAGCAGGGCTTTGACTTCCTGCACGTCGAGATCGCGGTGGGCGGAGGTCCCTGGGAGTCGCTGCTCCGCCTCACGGGAACCTCGCCATTCACGCTCCATTCCGTCTCGCTTTCCGCCTTTGCAGAGCAGACGGTCCGGATTCGCTTCCGTCTCACCAGTGACTTCGTGGTGAATGGCGACGGTGTCTGGATTGACGACATCCGCATTTGCAGCCCGCTCCACTCCGTCTCGCTGCTGAGCGATGACGTGGAGGGCGCGTCCCGTTTCCGCGGCGACGGCACGTGGGCGGTCACCACGGAGCAGAGCTTCAGCCCGACGCGCTCCTATTCGGAGGCCCCGTTCCGCAATTACGACCCGAACTCGGACTCCAGCCTCACCCAGATCGAACCCGTACCGCTCACCGACGTCGTGCCGGAGCTGAGCTACCGCACGCTGCTGGATACGGAGCTGAATGCGGACTATCTGCGCGTCGAGGTCTCGGGAGATGTCGGCGTGACGTGGCAGCGCCTGCGGTCACTCAGCGGGACGTCGTTCACCTGGATCGCCAACAGCAACGCACTTGCGGGATATGCGGGGCAGGCGCTGCGGGTGCGTTTCCGTTTCACCTCGGATTTCTTCGGCGTCCGCTCCGGTGTGTGGGTGGATGACATCCGGATCGGGGGGGAGGTCCTGCAGGCTGTGCCGGGAAGCCTGGAGGTCACGCCGGCGCCCGTGGGGGTGGGAGCGCCGCTCCGGGTGGCGTACATAGCGCCCGGGAGCACGCGGCCGCTGGACTGGGTGGCCCTCTTCCGCGCCGGCGCACCGAACACAGACTACCTCTGGTGGGCTTATACCGGCGGCGCGCCGTCGGGCGAATTCCGGATCACCGCGCCCGACATCGCGGGCGACTACGAGTTTCGCTACCTCCCGAACAATGGCTTCACCGACACGCTTCGCAGTGCGCGCTTTGCCGTGACTCGCAACGGCTACGCGGTATCGGCGCTGCCCAATCCGGTGGGTCCCGGCGGAGCACTTGCGGTGAACTGGACCGCACCGGCCGGCCGGCCTCCGCTGGACTGGGTGGCGCTCTTCCGCACCGATGATCCGAGCACCTCATTCCTTGACTTCCGATACACGGGCGGTGCACCTTCCGGATCGGCACTGCTCACCGCACCGCTGCAAAATGGGGTCTACGAGGTGCGCTACCTGCTCAACGACGGGTATGTGGACGCGGTCCGGAGCGCGCCCTTCACGGTCAGCGGCGCCGGAGGTTTCGACGTAGCGGCCGGTCTGGCGACGGCGGCGCCCGGCGGGAACATCCCGGCGACGTGGACCGCGCCTGCCGGGCGACCCTCCGGCGATGCAATTGGTCTCTTCGCAGTGGGGAGCGCTCCGGGCGCCCAACTGGTGACCCGGTCCACCAACGGTGCGGCGAGTGGCGGAAGCACCTTCACCGCCCCGACCCGCCCCGGCCTGTACGAGTTCCGCTATCTCACCGCGGGTAGCGGCGCAGTGGCTGCGCGCAGCGGGCGCTTCCTGGTGAGCAGTGGGGGAGGCTACACAGTCGCCGCCGCTCCCGCCCGGGTTGCGCCGGGAAATCTGATCGAAGTGAATTGGACCGCCCCGACGGGACACGACCCACAGGAATGGATCGGTCTCTACCGTGCCGGCGATCCGCCGAACAGCTATGTAGCGTTCCAGTTCACGGGTGGAACCGCCGCCGGAACCTTCCAGTTTGCCGCGCCACCTACTCCCGGGGCGTACGAATTCCGGTACATGCTCAGCTATGCGCCGGTGGACGCGGCCCGTAGTGGGACCGTCACGGTCACTCCGTGAGTGTGTCCCGCAAACGCGGGAGCGCCGAGTGGGAGGGCGCCCGAAACTTCGGACGTCCTCCGCACTCTCAGTCAGGTTAGATCACCCGTCAAGTCACGCCGCCCATCGTCTCACCTTCACCATGCCGACGCGATTCCATACTGCGCTTGCCGCAAACCCCGCCGGAGTTTCCGGCTTCTTCGCCGTCCTGCTGCTGGGCGGGGCTGTTGCCGCCGGAGGCACTGCACGCCGTCCGGCCCCGGTCCAGTCGTCCCGCGTGGGGGCGATCGGTGGAAAGGCAGGCCCGAGCTCCACCGCCGGCGCCCCTTCCGGGAAACCGGCGCCGGCGCGGCCTTCAGTGTTCGTGACCTCGCTGCAGCCGTGGCAAACCGAACGCCGGCTTGCGCAGGGCGCGGCGCTGCAAATCTCGGTACGGCTGGAACGGCCATCAGGTCTGCCGGACAATGGACGTGTGGCGGCGGAATGGACGCTGGTGCGGCCCGATAATCCGGCCGATGTCGTCGAGCCCCCGGCGAAAGGTGCTCGTGAAGTCGGCGCCCTCGGCATCTACACTCAGCCCACTGCCGGCTGGCGCAAGGTGCTCCACGCGCTGGATCCCGATGTGTTCCTGGTCTATCGGGCGCCGGTTGCGGGCACCTATCGGCTGCGGGTGGCAGCCGTGCTTGACGAACCGCCGCCCGGGGCGGGGTCGCGATGGCGTGAGAAGGGAGGGGCACCGGACCTCTTCCCTGTGCCGGCGCGCACTCCATGGCCGGGGACGTACCGGGCACCGGTCCAGGTTGCGCTGGAGGCCCTGGATCTCGGCACCGAGGAGCAGGTGCAGAAGTACGGCGCGCTGCTCGAAGCCGAGCCGAATGATACCCCCGAGCAGGCGCAGTCCCTCCGCCTGATCCCGAACGAGGAAGTGCGCACGTACGAGATCACCGGCACGGCGGACGATATCGAGTACTTCGACAACGGCCGGTACGGTCGTTCCGGCGATGACTGGTTCCGCGTCCAGCTCGACGGCAGTGAGCGAAAACTGGTCACTGCCCAGCTCGGGATTCCCGGACAGTTTGTCGCGGCCCGCGTGCGCTGCTATGTGTTGAAAGAGGGAGCACCCGCTGTCCGGTTGGGAGAGCTGCTTCCCATCGAGGAATTCACCGGCACGCCCAATCCCAAGCGCCCGCTCTACACTGAAGGCAAGATCGTCGAGGTCGGCGAGGGACGCGATCCGAATGAGCGCGCGCACCAGCAGGAGGAAGAACACCGCACGAACATTTCGCGCCTGTTCGAGCCGGGGCGGACCTACTACTTCCGAGTCGAAGCGAACGCGCCCGGGTATCAGTTGAGCCTGCGGGTACTCCCGCCGGCGCCGTACACGGATGCGCGCCTGGCAGTCCGGCAGGCGATGTACACCCAGGTCGGCCAGGTGCACGCCTGGCTGGCCAACCGGCCGCGCGGGGCAAGCGTGGACCGCCGCATCCGCGATACGGGCAACCTCCTCGGGACGCACTGCATGAGCTGCCATACGCAGTCCGGTGTGTGGGGACCCGCCGTCGCGGTGCAGAATGGCTACGCGCTGGAGAACCGCCAGAACTTCTGGCAGCTACTGAACATCATGTACGAATGCCTGCGTCCGACCAACGAACTGAAGGACGCGGCCAACAACACGAGCCTGGCTCCCCTGGATGTCGGCGACGGTCCGGCCGGCACGCGGGCCGCGGGCTTCAATATCGTGAATGCGGAGAGCATCGCCACTCCCCGCAAGCTGCACGCCAGCCAGCAAATCCGCACCGCCAACTTCGTACTGCTTACGGCCGACCCCGGGGGGATCAACGCAGCCGGCCCCGGTTCCAACATCGGGCGAAACATCGTCTGGCTCTTCGCCACGGAAATCCTGAGGAAGGCCTGGGATGCGACCGGTGATGCGAAGTACTTCCGCGCGATGGAGGAGCGCGCGCGGAACGTGTTGAGCCTGGATCCCCGGTACACCGATGATCTGGGAGTACGGCTCGATTATTTCGGCCGGGTGTTCCCGCTGACGGAGTACCCGGCGCAGGCGCGCAAGGCGGCGGATGCAGAGAAAGCCGCCGGCGGAACGCCGAAGGGAAACCCGGATGACGCGCCGGGATTCGTTGAAAAAGTCCGGGAGCAGTTGCGCCTTGATGAGGCACGCCTCCGGGCGATCCAAAACGACGACGGCCTGTGGGGTTTTCAGCCGGGAACATCCACGGACGGAGGCAAGTCGTGGAAGCCGTCCGCCGGGGAGGGCGATCCTTCCCCGACGGCGCTGGCGATCACCGGCCTGAACGCCGTCGGCTTCGGCAAGGATGACCCGACGATCCGCAAGGGGGTGGAGGCGCTGCTGCGGATTCAGGATGCCAACGGCCGGTGGAACCGGGCCGCCATCACCGGCTTCGTGCCGACTGCGTACAGCATTCGCGCCCTGGCCCGGCTCTACCCGGTCACACCGCGCACCCCGAGGCGCGCCGACTTTGTCGCGCGTCCCGGTGAGCCGCTCCCTGCCGCGGTATCGCGCGTGCAGTCCCTTGCCCTTGCCGCGCTCCCCGACGGCACGGATCTACTGGTGCAGGCCGCCGCGCACACCAGCCCGTTGGTGCGCTACTGGGCGATGATCGGCCTGGGCGCCGTGCATCAGGACGCAGGTGTCCCGGTGCTCGTGCGGGCTCTCGATGACCGGGCGAAGCCTGTGCGCGATGCGGCCACCTGGGCGCTGCGTCAGACGTTGCTGGACGACCGCGGCTGGGATGCTGCCTTTGCCGCCGCGGAACAGGGCAGCGACTACACCCGGGCGCATATCATGCAGGCCCTCTCGATGCGCGCGGACGCCGTCATGCCCCGGGCCTCGCTCGACTGGGCGCGGCTCGGACGGCTCTTCGACCGCGCCATGAATGACGACAGTGATCCGGCGACCCGCGCCTACGCCAGCAAGGCCGCATGGCAGTGGTGGATCTGGAATCCGCCGATCCGGGCGGCGGTGAACGACGCGTGGGTGCGGGCCCTGACCCGCCCCGAGCCGAATGCTCTGGTCGAGAACAACAACCGTTATGCCAGTCAGGCGCTCTTCATCGCCAACGGCCACAAGGCCAACGGGTCGCGCGAGCACCAGTACAAGGAGCTGGCGACCCTGTTCGAGACTCTGCGGAAGCGGCTTGAGACGGCGGAGGCGCCGGTGAAGTCCATTCTCGCCCGCCGTCTGGTGGCCGTCTCGGGGACCTTTTACCAGACGTCCGGCGGCGACGGGGGGCCGGGACAGCTTGGCTACACCACCCCGGGCGCGGGCGCACTGATGGGTCAGGCAGTGCTGGTCTACCTTCGGGAAACGATGCCTGCCAACAATGTCCCCGCGATCCGCTGGGGGTTGGAGGGTGCAGCGAACATCCCGCACGGACCTCTCAACGAATTCCTGATTAACTTCACGCTGAATGCGCCCGAGGAACTGCGCAAGGAGGCCGCTGCCGCAATCTCCGACCCGCGATCCGCGATGCTCCAGGCCGCTACTGAACTGGTAGAGCCGCTCGTCGAGCAGGTCCGCCGCGGGGCCAACGAGCCGGCGCGTCGTGCAACGCTGTCCGATCCGGTGCTCACGCTGTTCGCGTCGGTAAACTGGGTAATCCCGGAGGACGAGGAGCAGCGCCGGCTGTTCCTGGATCTCATGATCCCGAAGCTGGAGAACTACATCAGCCCCGAAGAAATCGCGGCGCTTCCGGATGCCGCCGCGCAGGAAGCCGCAAGACGTACGATGGACGCCGAATGGTACCTCGCCGACAGGCTGGGGGAGGTGCTCGGCTCCAACCCGGATCTGCGGCTGGACATGGTGTTCCGGCGCTATTTCCCCGAAGAACTCGCGAATCCGCTCCAGCGCCATTTCTGGGTCCGGAGTGTGCCGTGGCTGCTCGAGCACCGCGCCCCGGGCGCAACTCCTGCTCCACCGGCGCCGGCCGACGGCAGCACTCCGCAGCAGCAGCGTGTAGACCCCAACCTCGTCATCAAGGATCGTGCTCTTCAGCTCTATCTTGACGCACTGCGTCCCGAGACACTGTCCCGGACGCACGCGGCCGCGATCCGCCTCTCCAATGCGACCGCAGTGAAGAAGAACCCGGAAGTGCTGCTGGCGCTCGGGCGAGTGCTGGAGACCGAGAAAGATCCGCAGTTGCGCAAGATCGCGGAGAACGTGGTCAAGCAGGGCTCAGAGCGGTTTGTGCCCGACCTCGTCGCCGCCCTCCGCGTGGAGGGCCGTCCGGGCGCCGGCGTCTCGGCCGACGGCAAGGTGCATCCGAAACTGCTGGAGGACGTCACCTATTTCCGCGACTACGTGATGCCGGAACTGGCGCGGGTGAAGCGCTCGGACCAGATGGCCTGCCTGGGATGCCACGGCGTCCCGGGCCGAGTCCCATCGTTCACGCTGAAACCGGTAGACGAATTCGGCTATCAATCCGTGCCGGACCTGCTGGTCAACTACCGCGCGATGCAGGCGCGCGTCAACCCGCAGGACCCTGACCGCAGCAAGATCCTGCGTAAGCCGTTGAACGTCCAGGACGGCAAGGAAGACGGCCATCAGGGTGGCCGGCGCTACCTCCCGACCGATGACGGCTACCTGCTGCTCAAGAAATGGGTAGAGAATCAGATGTCGCTGATGGCGACACTGGGTGGCCTGGCGGCGGGCACGCCACGCAGTGATCGCGAATGGCGGGTCGCCCTGCGACATCGGTTCCCAATCGCAGGGATGTCCGGCAGCGTTCCACAGAGATCATTCGGTTTAAGGTCTGCCTCAGCCACTCCTGGCGGCCTGCCGCAGGAACCTCCGGGTCGCGCACCCTACCCGGATGCCACGCCGGGTTGGTGGAAAGACCCATTCGGACACGTGCGCTGAAGAGGGGGACGAGGCTGCCCCAGGGCTCCGGCGAGACTTGCGACGTGATGCCGTCGTGACCGGGTATCGTGTCAAAGCTCGGGGGGGCCTGGGTTGGGACTCCCGTCGCGCTCGGGCCGGTACGCCGGCGGCAGGGCATCCTGGGTCACCACCTTGCGCTCCACCACCACCTCGGCCAGGAGGGTCTGTACTGCCGCGATCTCGCGGTCCGGGGATTTCGGCTGCGGGGGCCCGACTGCCGGAAACCCCGCCCGCGCCATCCGGGGCCTGCGTCGCCGAAGGAGATTCCGCAGGGCCGCCCTGGAGCGGGCACAGAATGCGTCGGTCCGGATCTCAACGCCCGACGAAGCCCTCCAAACTACGGTGGATCTGATCCATGGGAGCCAGGTGCCGGAGGCGCGCTCCCTGGCGCCGGGATTCGTCGCCCGGTGGCCGGAGCACGTTCCGCTCGGGCGATTTGCGAGTGTGATCGAGCCCCCACGCGCGACGGCGAGCCCTGCTGCCCCCACGCGTTCGTATACCCGACAGCCGGCTTGGATCAGGGCCCACGCTCGGGAGTATCCCGGATGCTGGATGGCTGTGCTGAACGACCAATTGCCGGCGGCCGGCCCGGACCCGGAGGTGGTGAGAGCCGCAGGCGCTGCTGAAAGCGGTCACTTGGCGCTGTTGTTCCAATGTCCGCCGGACTGACAAATGCACCTGCGGACACTTGTGGGAGGCGCCGAATACCTGACGGATTTCGAGTCCGGCCCGCATCGCCTGCTCGTGGCCGTTCGTTGCCGGCTCGGTGAGAGCCGGCTTTCCACCATTGTCTTGCTGGATACTGCTGCCGAGAGGTCCGGTTCTGACCGTTGCGGCTTCGGCTATCGCAGCTCCCGCAGCGGTCCCGGCTCGCCCTGGCAGATGAAGGCGCCCCAGTAGAGCGGCTCGGGATACTTCGCTTTCAGGCTCATCTGCGCCGCACGCAGGGCGTCGGCGCGGCCCTCTCCGGCCAGAATCCGGCCGTAGAAGTCCTCCATCAGTTCCCGCGTCTGGTCGTCCGGGACCTTCCAGAGGCTCATCACCAGCGTCTTCGCGCCGGCCAGCACGAAGGAGCGCCGCAGCCCGAAGACGCCCTCTCCCACGTGGATTTCCCCCAACCCCGTCTCGCAGGCGGAGAGCACCACCAGTTCGGTGTCCAGCGGGTCCAGGCCCGTCACATCCTCGGCGGTGAGCAGGCCGTCCTCAGCCTCCGCCGGGAGGGTGCGCCCCGCCAGCCAGCCGTTCGCCCCGGCGAGTGCCAGCCCGGAGCGGAGCAGGGGGCTCTCCAGCCGGGTATTTCCCAGCCGACCGAGCACGCTTCCAAACCCGCTGTTCCCGCCCGGTTCGGCGGCGGCAAACCCGAGATCCCGGAACTCCTGGTTCGGGTCGCGCTCCTGGTCGGCGAGGAAGAAGCCATGCGTGGCCAGGTGCAGGATGCGGGGCGAGCGGGCGCCCTTCAGCCGGCCCTCCAGCGCCCCGCCCGCGCACCAGGGGCTCACTTTCAGCATCGCAGCGATTCCCTCCCCTTCCTGTCGGGTGCCGGGCAGTCGCCCGAAGGTGAGGTGACTCCGGTCCAGGTCCCGCGAGCGCCGGCCGGGCGGGCCCGCCGGAGCGGCGACGAGTGCTGACGGGGTGCGGACCGGGGCGCTGAAACCGGCGCGGGGGTGGAACTGCGAGGCGGCCGGGCCCGGCGCAGCAGCCGGGCCAGCCAGCCCTCGCGCGCCGGCTCCGAGACCACCGCCGGTTCCGGGGCCACCGGTGGCCCCGGGAGTCTCGCCGGGGCCGCAGGAGCAGCCTGCGGAGCGGCGGGTGCGGCTCTGTCAGGACCCGCCGCCGCCTGGAGCTCAGCCGTTCCGTCTGCCGTGTCGAAGTCAGGATCGGCCAGCACCAGCGGCGCCGGCCGGCCGGCCGGAGGTCGGAGCGCCGAAGCGCAGCACGTCCCGGCCGCAGCTCACATAGCTGATCTGGTACTCCTCGATCAGCCGGTCGTGTGTGAAACCGGGGAGCACCTCGAACGGCAGCCGCGTCAGGTCCCCGTCCGGGGAGAGGAGCAGCCAGGTACGCCCCTCCAGGGCCGGGCGCAGCGGGTCGAACAGCGCCGCGCGCAGGACCGTCCCGGAAGCGGCGTCCGGCGCCGTTCCGCTCTCGGCCAGCGCCGCGCCCAGATCACGGTGGGTCTCGCCCTCATCCTCGCCGAGTGTGAACCGCCGGAAGTCGCGGATCAGGACGTCCAGCGGTTCCGCCTCCCCCAGGTCCACCATCCGCACCTGCTCCGGCTCCCCGGCCGGCAGCACGAACGCCAGGTAGCGCGCCGGCTCCCACTGCCTCTCGCCCCGCGCGGGCACGGCCTGGAAACTGAAGACATCGAACCGCACGAACTCGACCAGCGCCGCGCGCGGGGGGAGCGCGAGCGCGACGGCGCGGCGGTCGGCGGCCCGAAGCTTCTGTTCCAGGTTCATCTCCGGGACGCTGCGTGCCAGTTCCGCTTCCAACCGCTCCTTCTGCTGCTCCCACCCGGCCAGGCGCCGCCGGTGCTCCTCCAGCCCCTCCGGTCCGGGGCCGTCCAACGTCTTGCGGGCAATCTGCGCCCGCAGGGCCGTCCACTCCCGGAATTGGGGCGCCAGATCCGGATACCGGCCGCCGAGCAGCGCCGTGTGTTGGGTCGCCAGCGCCTCGGCCCGGATCGCTTTGCGTCGGAGCACCAGGTCCAGCGCCGCCGCGACCGCCTCCGGATTCGTGGCGTGGGAAAGAACAACCAGGGAAAGGAACAATGCCTGACGCGGTTGCACCTGCGCGAGAAAGGCCGTCCGCTGTGCCTCCGAGCCGATCGAGAAGACCTGCCCGATCATCCGATCATCCACTGCGGCAGCCCGTTCCATCAAGGAGAGTGCCTCGGGAACTCGATCCGTGGCCGCGCACAGTCCCGCCAGACTGTTCAGGCTGGTGGCGTAGTCGGGATGCTCCTCCCCCAGGGCCCGGCGGCGGATCTCCAGCGCCTGCCGGAACAGCGGCTCCGCCCCCGCGTAGTTCCCCATCGCGTAGTACAGCCCCGCCAGACGGTTCAGGCTGTCGGCGTAGTCGGGATGCTCCGCCCCCAGAGCCCGGCGGCGGATCTCCAGCGCTTGCCGCAAGAGCCGCTCCGCCCCCGCGTGGTTCCCCCTCATCTGGTACAGCCCCGCCAGATTGTCCCGGCTGGTGGGGTGGAAGGGATGCTCCTTCCCCAGGGCCCGGCAGTAGATCTTCAGCGCCTGGCGGTACAGCGGCTCCGCCCCCGCGTAGTTCCCCATCGCGTAGTACAGCCCCGCCAGACTGTTCAGGCTGTTGGCGTAGGTGAGATGCTTCTCCCCCAGAGCCCGGCGGTTGATCTCCAGCGCCTGCCGGTACAGCGGCTCCGCCCCCGCGTGGTTCCCCATCTTACAGTACAGTACCGCCAGATTGTTCAGGCCGCTGGCGTAGGAGGGATGCTCCGGTCCGAGGTGCCGTCGCATCAGTTCTACTACCTGCGTCGCAGGCCTGAGTGCTGCTGCGAAGTCCCCCGTTTGGTACCTCTGAACTACTTCCTGGCTCAGCCGACCAATCTCATCCTGTACGTTCCCGCGCATGAAGGTCTCCTTTTGAAATCCACAGTTCCGGAACGAGGGCTACGGAATCACATCAAAGCCTGCGGTCGCAGCCTCCTGTTTCAATCGCTCGGCGTCCCAGCCTTCCGATTGGTTCTGTGCCAGGAGGCGTTGCAATGCCGGTGGAATCTGTGCGTGTACCGGCTCGGGAGGCACGCCGGGGGACCTGACTGCCTGGATAAAGGCGAGGATCTCCTCCGGGGAAATACCGGCGCCGGCGGCGGTCCGGTGAAACCGCTCGGCGTCCCAGCCTTCGGTCACGGCCTGCTCAATCAGCCCCTGGATCTGCGCGAAGCGGTTCATGGTGAGTTTTCCTCTCCCAGCAGTTCGATGTTCCACCCCGACACCCCCTGCGCGGCGAGTTCCGCCAGCCGGGAGGTACGGAGAAAGAGCCGATTTGGTTCCAGCAGCTCCCGGATGGGCTCGGGGGCGGCGTCGGGGTTGACCGTGTGGAAGGCGAGAACCAGGCGACCCCGGAACCCGGCCGGTGCGCTCACCCGGACCAGCACTCCGTCCTGCTCCTCCTTGCACGCGACGCGCACCTCACAGCCCCCGGCGTCGAGGGCGACGGGAAGGTCCCCGGAGAGGCGTTCGCGCACGAGGTCCTCACCGGTGGGCGGCGGCTCGGTCGCCGGCGTGTCCGAGTCCCGGCGGGATGCGGCAGCGACCATTCCCCCGTTTCCGAGGGTGCAGAACCAGACGGCGGCCGACACGGCATCGGTGATCGCGGCGCGCGCCGCCTGCGGGACCGCCACAAGGCCCGCGAGGGCCCGGCGCAGCGCCGCGGCGAGCGCCGGATCCGGCTGCGCCTGCAAGATTTGTTGGAGCGCATCCCGTTGACGAACGAGTTGTGCCTCACCCTGCTCCGCCAGCCGCTCGACGGCGCGGATGCGGAACCAGGTGGGCTGCCGCGGGTCGAGCACGTGCGGCACGAGAGCGGCCCCGCCGGCCTCCAGCAGGGACACCCGCTCCGCCAGCCCGGCCAGGTGCGCCTGCCGCGCGGGATCCGCCTCCGCGGCGGCATAAGCGGCCCGCTCACGCGCCAGGGCCCCGCGGCACGGTGCGCAGCCCGCCAGGTGGGGCTGCCAGTACTCGATGACTTCCGGCTCTGCCGCGTCGAGCGCCAGATCCAGGATCGTGTCGTCGTCGAGGTGCTCCCCCAGCACGGGGGTGTTTACCGCCCGCAGCAAAGCGGCCAGGCCCTCTGCGCACGGCATCGCTTCCCTCCTCACGCTCATCGCTTTCCTCCAGCAGTCGTCAGAATCACGCGAAGTTTGCTTACGGCGCGGGACACTCGCACGTGCGCCGCACCCTGAGTGCATCCGACGAGTTCGGCAATCTCTTCGGAGGACATGTCCTCAAAGAACCACCACTCCAGGAGTTGGCGGTCCGCCGGAGAGAGGGTCCGCAGTGCTTCCAGTACCTCGGCGGTGCGCTCGCCTGCCACTACCCGCTCCTCGGGACCCGGCGCGGAGTCCGGCAGCGTAGCGCGTTGGTCCTCGGTCAGATCGTCCAACTGCCCGGTGCGCCGTCGTTCCATTTGCTTGAACCGCCACACTCCGTTCTTCAGAATTGTCCACACGTAGGCCCGCCGAGCCCCCGGGTCCAGGCTCATCCAGAGCTTCCGGGAACGCCAGGCGCGCACGAGCGTTTCCGTGACCACGTCGTCCGCATCCTCGGACGAGAGGCCGCGTCCCCTTGCGTAGTAATGGAACCGCGAACTGTGCTCGGCGATGAATGCGTCGAATGCAGCGCCTTCGGCGACCGGGTCGGATTCGAGCGAGCGGGACACAACTGCGCTCCTCGGGGTCGCCGCGCCGGGGTGTTGGGCGCGGCGACCCGCCGGGACGGGAGGGCCGGCGCCCGCCGGTTGTAGAACCATGATGAGTCTTGCCTTTTGAGATGTTCCTACCGGGTCCGCGGATCTCCTCCGGCGCCGGGGAACGGGCTCTATCAGATACAACCGGGCGCGCGGACCGGCGTTACATGCGTTTTTTCAAGTCGTGAATGATGACCATCTGGGGGATGCGACAGCGGGGGAATCAGGGCCCGGCGGCGCCGGGCGCTCCGGGATTCGGGGCGCAGCTTGTGTCAGAGCCCGCCCCGCCGAGCCCTGGCCACGCGCAGCGCCCGTGCCCTGGGTGTGAGGGAACCAGGCAAAAATAAGTATCCCAACGTACACATCGGATGCGGGGCGTGCTGGCTGCCGGTAGAACGGCCACCCGGCGCCCTCCACGGGCCTGAGTGGCATCGCCACTTTCCACTGCAGTAGCACCGTGGGTTTACCCCGGTGCGGGCCGGCGGTCGAGCGTCAACCCGGCGTCGGTCAGGGCCGAAATCCCTTTTCGGAGCGTGTCGTGTTCCGGCAGGCGTCCGGTCAGGACGACCAGCACGTCGCCCCGGTGCTTCACGAGCGCGGAGATCGGGTGACACCGGTCCCGCCCGCACACGCGCTCCCTTCCTCGTCCTCCCGGAGTGGCGAGGCATCGCCACCTCCTCGTTGTCGGCACGCCCGGCCCCAACCGCCGTACGGCTCCGCTATCCCAGGCGAACCCCGGCGGCGCCGGAGGTGCGACCAGCCCCGATCCCACCTCTGCAGTGCGACCGCGCGGGGTCCCTATCCGAGCAGGCCCTTCCCGACGAAGGCCTCGTAGGTGCGCGTGTCGTCGAAGACCCCGGTCTGCTCGAAGAGCCGCAGGGTTCTCGCCGCAGCCTCCCGCATGTCCGCCGCCCGCTGCGTCGGCGGATAGGACTCGTGGAGGATCTGGTTCGCCGTCTCCGGTTCCAGGCCGAGTTGCGACAAGGCGGTCTGCATTGATGAGAGGTCCGGTTCCAGGAACCAATCAATAAAATCCGCCAGCAGCGGACCGAGCAGCGCCCGTTCGGCACCGGAGAGTGCCGGCCAGACGCCGTGCATCACCTGCACGAAGTACCGATGATGATGACCTTCATCGCGCGCATGGTCTGCCACCTGCTCGCGAACCGCCGTGACCACCCGAGTGTCGCGCGGGATCTTGGCCAGCGTGGCGGAGATCAGCGTTTCACTCACAATCGTGTAGCACAACGGCACCAGGGGCTGATACGCGACCGGCGTCCGATCCAGTTGCCGGCGCAGTTGCGTCAGGAAGCGCGGCTCTCCCACCACCACGGGCTCGATCCCGGTCGCTGCCTCCACCAGATCGGTGAGGTCATAGGCGAATTGAGCGTGGCGCGCCTCGTCGGTGTAGATCTTGTCCGCGTCTCGCCGCATCGTCCGGGATACCGGCAATCCCAGCCGCCCTTCGGCGATGCGGAGGACCACCGGATTGACCACGGCCCGCTCCAGTCTGGCTGTGGACGCCTGGTAGGCGTACAGCCGCTGCACCTGCAGGTAGCGCACCGCGTCCGGCCCCAGGTTCCGCACTATCGGGTGTTGGGCGATGGGAACCTGCTCCAGCGGGAAGAAGTCTCGCGTCCCGACCTCCTCCGGACAGGGGACCCGCCGAGGCGCCCGGCGGACACTGGCCGACTCCTCCCAGTCGGCCAGTGTGCTGATGTAGTGGCACTCGTGCGCACCGGTCTCGACAGAGGGAACGGTGTCAGCACGGAACGGGTTCGGCGGGCCGGCAGGGATCACCGGTGCGCGCGGCGTGGGGCACACTGCCCCGGGCCGGGTGGCATTCTTCACGGTGGCATACCTCCGCCCCGTTCCGCGACGGTTTGGCCCGGTGACCGCGGGTGGGGGCAGGAACAGGGACGCTGGGCGTCGAAGGGACGTGCGGCCCGGTGACCGCGGGTTTCCCCGGGGCTGCCGGAGGAAGGGCGGCTTGTCCCCGCCCTTCCCGTTGCCTCACATACAATCACCCTGGTGAGTGGGATTCTGTTACACCCCCTGTGGCTCTCGATTGGAAGCAGACTCTTTCGCCCACAATTCGGGACGCCGGCCCGTGGAGGGAAATCCCCACGCGCGGTGAATCGGATAGGCAGCCGGGTGCGCCAGTCGTTCGCCCCGGGGAAGGAAGCGGGGCATGGCGGAGCCGGTCAGAGTGGGTGTGGTCGGGTGTGGGGCGATCAGCAGTGCGTACCTGCGCATGGCGAAGCAGCTTCCCCTGCTCGACATGGTGGCCTGTGCCGACATGCTGCCGGAGAAGGCGCGGGCGCGGGCCGAGGAATTCGGCGTCCCCCGGGCGCTCTCGGTCGAGGAACTGATCGCGGACCCGGAGGTCGAGGTTGTCTTGAACCTGACCGTGCCGAAGGCGCACGCGCCGATTGCTCTCCAGGCCATCGCGGCCGGGAAGCACACATTTGCCGAGAAGCCGTTCGGCGTCGGCCGGGAAGAAGGCGCGGCGGTATTGCGCGCTGCGGCGGAGCGGGGCGTACGGGTCGGCTGCGCCCCGGATACGTTCCTGGGCGCCGGCCTGCAGACGGCGCGCCGGCTGGTGGATGAGGGCGCGATCGGCCGCCCCGTGGGCTTCACGGCGTTCATGATGGGGCGCGGGCACGAGTCCTGGCATGCGAGCCCGCGCTTCTTTTACGAGCGCGGTGGGGGACCGATGTTCGACATGGGGCCGTACTATGTCACCGCGCTGCTGAACCTGCTGGGCCCGCTCCGCCGCGTGGCGGGGTTCGCCTCGATCGCCATCCCCGAGCGCACCATCACCAGCCAGCCGCTGCACGGTGAAACAATTGTGGTGGAGACTCCCGACCACATCTGCGGGCTGCTGGAGTTTGAGAACGGGGCCGTGGGCACTCTGGTGACCAGTTTCGCCACCGCGCATGCGAATTACGAGCGCACCTGCCCCATCCTGATCCACGGGACCGAAGGGACCCTGCGGGTGCCGGACCCGAACGGTTTCGACGGCCCCGTCTACCGGCGCGGCCTGAGCGACGCCGAGTGGGAGGAGATCCCTCATTCGTTCGTGAAGGGATATGGGCGGGCCATCGGCCTGGCGGACATGGCGGCGGGCCTCCGGCGTGAGCGGCCGCATCGCTGCTCGGGCGAGCAGGCTTTTGCCGTGCTCGACGCCATGCAGGCCTTCCTGGACTCATCCGAGAGCGGCAATAGCTGTGCGCCGGCAGCCGCCTATGAGCGCCCCGCCCCGATGCCGGCGCACCTGCCGTTCGGAGAACTCGACTGATCGCGCCTCCGGCGCCCTGCCCTCTGGAGAACTGGACTGCCATGTCCCTTGCCTACGACGCCCTGGACGCTGCCTTTCGCGCTCTACCCGCGCCCCCAAAGGACTCCGGCACGGTTGCCGTGGTCGTGGTGCGCCCGGGCACTGAGAAGCGCGAGACTCCCGACCGCTGTGCCCTGACCCCGGAGGGGGGTCTCGCCGGCGATCGCTGGGGCAAGAACGCCGGCGCCTCGCCCGACAATCAGATCACGCTCATGCGCGCCGACTTCGGCCGTCTGGTGGCGGACGGAAAACCCCTCTCCCTCTTCGGCGATAACCTCGTCGTGGATCTCGACCTCTCCGAGAGCAACCTCCCGGCCGGGACGCGCGTACGCATCGGCACC
This sequence comes from Actinomycetota bacterium, assembly GCA_005805375.1. Lineage (GTDB taxonomy): Bacteria > Armatimonadota > SYMT01 > SYMT01 > SYMT01 > SYMT01. The sequence continues at coordinate 11,609 of SYMT01000558.1, read as the reverse complement.
GCCCTCTGCGAGGTGACCCCGAAGCCGCACACCGGATGCGCCAAGTACTCGGCCCGTTTCGGCCCGGACGCGCTCGAATTCGTGAACGGACCCGTCAACAAGGCCGAGCGCCTGCGCGGCATCCACGTCCGGGTGCTCGAACCGGGCGAAGTGGCCACCGGGGACGCGATCCAGGTCCTGTCTCGCCCGGCGTGATTTCCCCTCGGCCCCGCCTATCCCCGGCGGAGGCGGAGCAGGCCGCCCGTGTCCTGCGGGCGGCCGCCTGGAGCCGGATCGGTGACGACTGGCCGGCGCCGGAGTTGGACGCGCTGGAGATGGCCTGGGCGCTGGCCCACGGAGCGAAAGACGCGGTGACCGTCTCCAGCGGCACGGCGGCTCTGACGCTGGCGCTTCTCGCTCTGGAGGCGCCGCCCGGAGATGAGGTGCTCATCCCGGCGTACGGATGCCCCGCCGTGGACGCGGCCGTGCTGGGCGCCGGGCTCACCCCGATCCACGTGGATGTCCAGGCGGACACCGGGTGCCTCTCCCCACTCGCCGCGGCCGCGGCCGTCGGTCCACGCACGGCGGCGCTGATCGCGGTCCATTTCGCCGGGCAGCCGGCCGGTCTGGCAGCCCTCGCGCGCGTGGCGGAACGGGCGGGCCTCGCGCTGATCGAAGATGCCTGCCTGGCGCCGGGGGCTGCCTACGACGACCGTCCGGTAGGCAGTTGGGGTCGCGCCGGAGTCTTCAGCCTGGGGGTGGGGAAGCCGATCACCGCCGGTGAAGGGGGGTTGGTGGTGACGTCCGATGCCGCTCTCGCCGCCCGCGTCCGCCGGTTCCGCAGCCTGGGTGAGGACCCGGCAACCGGCGAGATCCCCTGCCTGACCGGGAACTACCGCCTCTCAAGTCTGCAGGCCGCGGTTGCGCTCCCCCAACTGGCGCGTCTTGCCGGCGATGTGGCCCGGCGCGAAGCGGTGGCCGCCCGGCTCAGCGCCGCACTCCCGCCCGGCGGTCCGCTGCGCCCGCTGTCCCGGGATCCCCGCGTCACCCGGCATGGCCAGGCCCAATTCTGGCTCCGGCTCATGGACGGCGGCGTCGCGTCCCGCGCGGCCGTGGTAGAAACGCTGCGCAGCCGCTCCGTCCCCGCCTATGTGCCCTGGGCAGTCCCCAACTACGCGCAGCCATGCTACCTGCCCGCCCGCGCCGCGGTCTGGCTGCGCGCGCGCGACTCCGGGCGCGATCCCACTCACTACGAGCGCACCGTCTGCCCCGCTGCCGCACACTACGCCTTCCATGAGGCCATCGTGCTGGATGCAGACACCCTCTTCGCCCTCGATGCGGAGGTGGATCGGATCGCCGAGGCGCTCAGTCGCCCACTCGGTGATGGACCTGCGCGCACCTGACCCACAGGCACGCGCGGGGTTTCACATCAACTCGCGGATCGGCGCCGCGCCCTCCGGAAGGACCCGGAAGGGCCGTCCATCTATGCCGATCAGCTCGGAATCGGGGCGGACGCCGAACCGGTGATAGATGGTGGCCGCCACCTCGTCCGGCCGGAGGGGTCGCTCCGCGGGATAGGCGCACTCGGCGTCGGACGCCCCGAGCACTGTGCCGCCGGGGATACCCGCGCCGGCCATGACGATGGTCTGGACCCGACCCCAATGGTCACGGCCGGCCTGTGGATTGATCTTCGGCGTCCGGTTGAAGTCTCCGGTGACCACCACCAGCGTCGTCGCCAGCAGACCCCGATCGTGGAGGTCCTGCATCAGCGCGGACAGGCCGCGGTCGAGCGGCGGCAAGAGCGTGTCCTTGAGCCGGCCGAAGTTGTCGTCATGGGTGTCCCAGCCGCGCCCCACCACGGTGACGAAGCGCACCCCCGCCTCGACGAGGCGCCGCGCCATCAGCAGGCCCTGCCCGAGGATCGAGCGATTGAACTCGTTCGGCGTGAACCCCTGGTTGCCCGCGGTGTTCGCCACCGGGTCCTTGCCCAGCAGCGGAAAGCCGTAGCGGGCGCGGACCGGCGCCGGCTCGCGCGTCAGATCGAATGCTGCCCGGGCAGCAGGACCGGTGAGCAGGTCGAACGCCCGCTGGTAGTGCGCATCGCTGGTCCGGACCGCGTCCCCGGCATCCGCCAGCCGCGTGCCGACCGCCCGGGCCAGGTGTCTGCGCCGCGTGAGGCGGGAGTCGGGGAGGGCAGGTTCGGGCGCCATGTCGCGGAAGCGGAGGTCGGGATCATTGTAGGTGTGCAGCGAAAACGGGAGGTCCTTCTGCGAAAGATAATGCTCCCCTCCGCTCCACGGAGGCGGTACCTCCGGAAGATGGACGTGCGGCGGCAGCGCCGCGCCATGGCCCAGCATCTTCTGCACGATGGTGCCGTAGATTGGGTACGGCTGTGCGCCCCACGTATTCCACCCGGTCGAGTTCACGTGCGCGCCCCCCTCATGATCGTCCCGCGGATGGGTCACGGAACGCACCAGGCAGAGCTTGTCCATCTGCCGGGCACACAACGGCAACTGGTCGGAGATTTCGATCCCGGGAACGACGGTGCGAATGGGCCGAAACTCCCCCCGGATCTCCGCGGGGGCGTCGGGTTTCAGGTCCCACATGTCAATGGACGAGGGACCGCCCCGCAGCCACACGAGGATGCAGCTCATCCCGCGGGTTGCGCCGGGTGCGGCTGCCTCGGCGCGCAGCAGGTCTGCGAGCTGGAACCCCGACAGACCGAGGACCCCGGCGGTGACCACACTCCGCCGGTGCATGGAACCCCGTGGAAACGGGTTCACTGTCATCGTCTGCTCCTCTCGCCGTTGTCTCCGAGTCCGGGTCTGCTTCCAAACCTCTGATATCACTGGACACCCGGAGGTCGGGATGGTTTCGTCCCATCGTCGCGATGCGGGCCTGCCGACCGAGCCGGGATGTGGAGTCTCCGAACTCCGTTTCTGAGAGGATGTCCGAACTCGGTTTCGGAGCGGGACGAGTGGCTTCCAGCGTGTAACAGGTGTAATCCCGGAACGTTTCCCGGTGAAAAGCACGCAACGTTCAGTGCGTCAGAGTTTGATCGTCGGTGCTCCACCGCCCGCCCGCACCGGGTTAAGACCGCGGGACGGGCGGGCGGACAAGCACCGACTATCGAGCTATGGCGCGACCTGATGTTGCGGTTTAATCACCGAAAAGTGGTCATCATTTTTCACCTATTACGCCCAAGGGGCCCCGGCGTGGCTCGGGTACGTGGAGGAAGGGTGTGAGGGGGGTCCACTTGGTCACGCGCGTGGCTCGGGTACGTGGAGGAAGGGCGTGAGGGGGGTCCACTTGCTCACGCGCGTGGCTCGGGTACGTGGAGGAAAGGCGCGAGGGGGGTCACTTGCTCACGCGCGGGTGGCACCCGACATGGCGGGGAGTGCAGCGGAGTGGCGAACGAGTGTCCGGGACGCGGCACTCGTTGCTCACTCCTCTCCACTCACTCCCCACCTTGACCGCGGGGCCGTCCGCGTCTCGTCAGACGCCGAGGTGGCGGAGGTATTCCCGGCTCTCCCGGACGCTCTCGGTCGGCGTGCGATCCGTGCGGTCCTGCTCGTAGACGATCCACTCCGGATTCAACGCGACGGCGGCATCATACGCGGCCTTGAGATCCACTGCTCCGCGGCCCAGTTCGCGGAACTGCGCCCTGCCGTCGTCGCCGCGCACTCCGTCTTTGAAGTGGAAGTACACCGCTCGCTCCTGATTCGCCTGGATGAAGCGCACCGGATCCTCCTGCCCGTGGTAGATCCAGTAAACGTCGAGGCAGTACTTCACCACCGCCGGATCGGTCTCCGCCGCCAGGACGTCCATCCCGCAGGTGTCTCCCTCGCGGTCTTCGAACTCCCAGGCGTGGTTGTGGTAGCAGAAGTGCACGCCCTGATCCGCGCACCGCCGCCCGACGGCGTTGAAGACCCGGCTCGCATCGCGGTAGGCGGCAAGGCCCCGCTTGCGATCCCCGACTCCGCTGCACATCAGGTAGCGCCCGCCCAGCGCCTTCACGAAGGCGATGTTCTCTTCCAGACGCGACGTGTCCTCAAACTCCCCGAACCCCGCGTGACACCCGCAGAGCGCCAGTCCCGTCTCGGCGAAGAGGGCCTTCACCGCTTCCTCATTGCCTTCCTGGCGGAACAGGTTGCCGACCTCCGCGCCGGCGAAACCGATCTCCGCCACTTCCCGCAGCACCCCGGCGATATCGTCGCGATTGCGCTGACCGTAGATGATGACCTGAATCCCTGCCCGACTCATTATTCCGTCCCCCTCGACGCCACGTGTGCTGACCCACTTCCAGTGTATCGCGCCCGGTTGCTGGCTTCGGTCCGAGAAGTGAGTGAAGAGGAGTAGAGCAGTGAGGAGTGAGACGCGTGACCGGCCCGCAGCGGAGGGAAAGTGAAGAGGGGATTGAGCGTTCCGGCGCGCGATCCACTATACTTGGTGGGGTGGTAATCTGGGGTGATGCGTTCTCCGGGGAGGGGCGAACAGTGCTGACAATTCAGGGCGGCCCGCAGCGGTTCTGCGACGGCGTGTCACGGCGGCAATTTCTCACGGTGGGGACGGTCGCGCTCGGCGGGATGACTCTGGCGGATGTGCTCGCCAACGACGCGCGGGCGGGGGCGCGTGCTTCCCACAAGTCCGTCATCATGATCTACCTGCCGGGAGGCCCGGCCCATCAGGACACCTTCGACCTGAAGACCGACGCGCCTTCCGAGATCCGGGGCGAATTCAAGCCGATCCCGACCAACGTGCCGGGTATCCAGATCACAGAGCACCTCCCTCTGATGGCGAAGATGATGGACCGCTTTGCCGTCATTCGCTCGCTGGTCGGCGCGCGCGACGAGCACGCAAACCCGGTGTGCATGAGCGGCTACACGCTGGCGGAGCAGTCCCGGAATCACCCCAGCATGGGCGCCGTCCTCTCGCGGGTGGCCGGCTCGGTGGACCGCTCCATTCCGCCGTTTGTGGATCTGATCCCCAAGACCCAGCACAAGCCGTACTGCATTCCCGCGGCGACGGGCTTCCTCGGACGCGCTTACGGCGCGTTCCGTCCCGACGAGCAGGGAATTGAGGACATGGCGCTGCGCGGGATGACTCTGGATCGGCTGAGTGACCGGCGCCGGCTCCTGGCGGCCGTGGATCGCCACCGGCGGGCGGTGGACCGCTCCGAACTCGTGCAGGCGACCGATGCCATGAGCCAGCAGGCGTTCGACATTCTCACCTCACGCCGGTTTCTCGAAGCGATGGATGTGAGCCGCGAAGATGCGAAGGTGCGCGAGCGATACGGCAAGGGGCAGGACGGCATCGTGGGCGATGCCTGCCCGTGCAAGAACGAGCAGTTCCTCGTGGCACGCCGCCTGATCGAGGCGGGGGTACGCTGCGTCACTCTCGGCTACGGGTTCTGGGACTGGCACGGCGGTAACTTCTCCAACCTGAAGAAGTACCTGCCGATGCTCGATCAGGCGCTGACCGCCCTTGTACTCGATCTCGAGGACCGCGGCATGCTGGCCGACACCTCGGTGGTCGTTTGGGGAGAGTTCGGGCGCACGCCGAAGATCAACAAGGATGCGGGGCGTGACCACTGGCCCCAGGTGAGCTGCGCCCTGCTGGCGGGCGGCGGGATGAAGACCGGCCAGGCGATCGGCACCACCACGAAGGATGGGGGCTATGCCGACGAGCGCCCCGTCCACTACCGGGATGTGGTCGCGACGCTGTACCACAACGTGGGCTTTGATGTCCGCAAGAACGACGTGCTTGACTTCACCGGCCGCCCGAACTACCTGCTGCCGGGCCACGAGCCCATCGCCGAACTGATCTGATCCTCGTGGCGCATGTGATCCGGGCGGGGATATTGCTGCTGGCGTTGGCAGGCGGCGTCCCCGGTTGTCCGATTGCGTACGTGCGTGGCGTCGCGCCGGCGGGTTTCGCAGGTCGCCGGCGCGTCTCCGCCGCGCCCGAACGGGCGCGCCCGGTACGATTGCTGGCGGTGGGGGACATCATGGTCGGCTCGCCCGGTTGGGCGCAGCGCATCCGCGATCACGGCCCCCGCGACCCCTTCCGCAAGAGCCGCGACCTCCTGGCGGGTGCTGATATCACCTTCGGAAACGTCGAGACGCCGCTTTCGGCACGGGGCGCACCCACCCCCGGCAAGTCGGCCGAGAGCCTGCGGAACCGCACGAACTTCATCTTTCGCGCTCCCCCTTCGACCGCGGAGGGCCTCGCGTGGGCCGGGTTCGACGTGGTCTCCGTCGCGAACAACCACGCGATGGACTTCGGGGGTGAGGCGCTTGCCGATACGGTGCGTTTGCTCCGCGAAGCCCGCGTCCTCCCGGTCGGCGGAGGCAAGGACCTTGAGGAGGCCGCGTCGGCCGTGGAACTGACCCGGGGGGGCCAGCGATTCCTCTTCCTCGCGATCTCTGACATCCTCCCTGCGCTCAGCGTCGCGGGCCACCGGCGGCCCGGGGTTGCTCCCGCGCGCCGGGAAGGGTTCGCCCGGGCGATGCGTCGCGCGCTGGCGGCCGCACGGAAGCGGGCGGACCGGGTGCTCGTTTCGGTCCATTGGGGCAAGGAGCGGCAGCGAAGCGCCACACCGCGGCAGCAGCAACTCGGCCGCCAGCTCATTGAGTGGGGCGCCGACGTGGTCATCGGGCACCACACGCATGTCCTGGGGACCGTGGAGCACTACAAGCGCGGGATCATCCACTACAGCCTCGGCAACTTTGTCGGCCCGCTCGGCAAGCAGGCGAACGTGGGTGTGTGGGAGGTCACGTTCGACCCCGGGAAGCAGCCGCGGGAGCGCAGCCTGACCCGGCGTTGGGACGGCAGCCCGCTGCCTCGTCCCCGCAAACGCCGCCGCTGACACCTCGGGTTCCGCAGAGCCCGTTAGCGGCGCGCCGCCGAGGAGGCGCAGCGAAAGCCGAGTGCGGGAGATCGGTAGTCGGGGGCATGGAAGGCGCGTGCGTCGGCGCGGGAGGGAAAGGGGCTGAACTGGAAGTTTGACCAGGACCCGCCGCGCGCCACGCGGAAGTCGCCTGCGCCCGGGCCGCGTGGGTTCCGGAGCGGGGCGACTCGGTAGTAGCGATTGTCGAACCAGTCGGCGCACCATTCCTCGACGTTGCCGCTGGTGTCGTGCATCCCGAAGCCGTTCGGGGCAAAGGACCCTACGGGACGGGCGCCGAGGGAGTCGGCGTTCGCGGCGGTGGGACGATAGGTGTCCCCGTAGGCGTAGCGCAGGCCCTGGGGCCCCTGGGCGCCGCGCTCCCATTCCGCCTCGGTGGGGAGGTGCTTCCCCTCGGCTCGACAGCAGGCGACTGCGTCGTTCCAGGTCACTCCCACGACGGGAAGGTCGGCGCTGCGAGTGTCGTACCGGTCGCGCCAGTTGCCCTCTGCCCGGTAGCCGGTCCGCCGGACGAACGCGGCGAAGCGCGCAAAGGTCACCTCGTGCCGATCCAGAAAGAACGGATCGAGTTGCACGCTGTGGGGGGGACCGTCCGCTTCGCCCAGTCCGCTGGAGCCCATCGTGAACCACCCGCCGGGAATCAGCACCATCCCGGGATGAGATGCGGGAGGCGCCGGCTTGCCGGCCCGGTCGGTGGCGTGGAGTGCCAGCCAGGCCGGCGCAACCCCCACCAGCAACAGCGTGCCGATCTGTGCCGCCACACGTCGCCGGGCCGGCGCCCGGCGAGAAAAGAGTGAGGAGTGACGAGGAGTGAGCTTCACTTCTTGTTCACTCCTCATCGCTCTGTGCTCGCCGGGCGCCTCATCGAGCCGGCGTGACCGGACCGCTCGGGAGTGGCTCGGCCCTGCCGGCGCCCTCGATGACCCGGTACGCACGTCCTGCCGCGAGGGAGCCGAGTGTCTCCGTAGCGCCGGAGGGCCAGCGGATCCGCACCTCCCGGGCGGCGGCGGACGCTCCGAGTCCGACCGTCAGCCAGTACGAACCCTGCGAGCAGTAGCTCCCCCCGCCCGTGACCTCCGCCACCTGGGTGCGGGCGCCGGTCCGCGTCCACACCCGGGCGCCGATTCCATCGCGGTTGCTGCGGGTCCCGGCAAGCCGGAGCTGAATCCAGTGGTTCGATCCCATCACTCCGCTGCGGAGCAGGCTCGGCGGCTGATTAGAGTTACTGACCACGAGATCCGGATCGCCATCGTTGTCGTAGTCTCCGGCTGCCGCGCCCCTTCCGACGCGATCCGTCTGGAAGTAGGCGCCGCATGCGGCGCCTACCTCTCGAAAGCGTCCATTCCCCTGGTTCTGGAACAGCAGGTCGCGCTGTCCATACGTCAAACCGTAATCGAGGATCGCCACTTCGTCCCACACGTGTCCGTTGGCAACGAACAGATCGGGGTCACCATCCAGGTCAAAATCCGCGAACACCGCGCCGAATCCGAGGAACGGAAGGCTCGGCCCGCCCAGACCGGACCGCACGGAGCGATCTTCGAACCGGAGGGACCCGACGTTCCGGTAGACGGTGTTCTGCTCATTGGAGAAGTTGGTGACCACGAGGTCGGTTTGCCCGTCGCCGTCCACGTCGGCCGCGCCGACCCCCATACCCGCGTGCACCTTGCCGCCCTGTGGAACCGCCGCCCCCGCCTCCGCCCCGATCTCCGTGAAGGTGCCGTTGCCGTTGTTCCGAAAGAGCGAGTTCGGGTCCATGTCGTTGGCGACGTACAGGTCCATGTCGCCGTCGTCGTCGAGGTCGCTCCAGATCACTCCCAGCGCCCGCCGTCCCTCAGCCAGTTCGATGCCGGCAGCGCGGCTCACGTCGGTGAAGGTCCCGTCGCCGTTGTTACGGTACAGCACGTCCTGCTGCCCCTTGAGGAGGGCGGGCCGGCAATAGGTCGGCACGTCGCGGTGCGGGCGGCACTTCAGGTCATCCGCAGTCTCGTACTCGGAGTAGTTGCAGACATAGAGATCCAGGTCGCCGTCCCGGTCGTAGTCCGCGAACGCACAACTGGTGCTGAACCGCCCGCACCGGACGCCGGCCTGATGCGCCACCTCGGTGAAATGCCCGCGGCCGTCGTTGCGATAGAGCGAGTTGCCGCCGAGGTGCGTGATGTACAGGTCGCTGTCGCCGTCGTTGTCGTAATCACCTACGGTGCAGCCCAGACCGTAGCCCCGGTCCCGAATGCCCGACGCGGCGGTCCAATCCTCAAAGCGACTGTTCCGCAGGCTGCGGTACAACCGCGCCCCATGCGGCTTGTCGGGACAGCCCGGAAGCGGCGCGCCGTCCACAAACAGCAGGTCCAGGAAACCGTCTCCGTCGGCATCCACCCAAGCGCAGCCCGAGGAAAACATCTCAGGGAAGCGTCGCTCGCCGCAGCCGCCGTGCGTGTGCCGGAAGCGAATCCCTGCGTCCTCCGTCACATCGCGGAAGTGCATGCGCACCGGCTCCGGACGCTCCCCCCGCGCGAACCGCCACGTGAAGCCGCCCACCGTCAGCAACGCGACGGCCACCCCGACTCTCGCCCACCGGGACCCCCGGGCCCGCCCGGGGCAACGGACGGATGCATCGCGCTCTGCCACCGGTCTGCGTTCCTCTCCACGGATCCCGTGCCTGCTGCACACCGATGGCGCGTTCGCCGCTGCCACAGGAATGCCCTCCCGGAAGCCGCGCAGGCAAGGTGCTCTCCCCGACGGGTTGCTTCTCCGCGCCACGCCGGGTGCCCCCCGACCGCAGCAATTGGACCCACCTCGCGCCCAAACACGACGTACCCGAGCCACGCCGGGTGCCCCCTGGGCGTCGCAAGTGGACCCACCCCGCGCCTACGCACTACGTACCCGCGCCACGCCGGGCACCCCCTGGGCGTAGCAAGTGGACCTACCTCGCGCCCACCGACCGCCCCACGCCCCACGTATCCGAACCACGCCGGGTGCCCCCTGGGCGTCGCAAGTGGACCCCCTACCGCTCAGCGCAACCACCCAATGGCGGCCACAGGACCCACGTGGAGTTCGGAAACTCCGATTTCCGATCGGAAGGGCGCCCTTCGGGCAGACGGGGCCGACGACATTGTCAGTGTGGACAAGGCTATCCGCTCGGCCTCCGGCGAGACCTGCGACGCGAGGCGGTTGATCGAAAGGGGGAAAATCGCGAACCAGGCGCAGTGCGATGTCCGTCAGTTCTCGCCCGGAGGCGCCCACACACGTTCGCCCTCTGCACCCAGGCGCACCACGAGGCACCGCACTCCGTTTCGGACCGTGTCGAACGGTGGCCGGCGAGTTTCGAAACGGCGTGCGGAGGCTCCGGGTAGCGCTGCCTATCCAGCAAGCGCAGGGCCCTGACACCGGTCAGCATTCTGGGCCCGCCACGCGGGGAACGGTCGGTGTGACCCTCCGCGTTCATCCTGCGATCTTCACTGCCCGGGCGCCTGCTTCTCCTGCCCCTTGAGCGTCCCGTCCATCGCCTGCTGTACTTCTGGGTCCTTTTCCCGCACCCGAGCGGACTGGAGGCGCCGGAGGCGTGCCGGGGTGAGATTGTTTCGGTTGAGAGCGCGGGCGAAGCGGGTCCGCACCTTCGGTTCAACGTGCTGCTCCAGTGCGCGAAAGAACCCGGGTTCGTCCAACCCCGCCCAGAGGAGAGTAGCCGCGGCTTCCTCCGCCACCGTTTCGTCCGGGTCCTTCTCCGCTGCCTCATGGATCGCTTCCGAGGCGGTGCGTCGCCATGGGTCCTTGGGGTCCTTTGCGATCGGCACCAGGTGGGGCATCGCCGCCTTACGATAGGCCGGGGCGCTGTCGCGGGCCGCTACCATCAGGAGCCGTCGCGCCCCGGGAGTGCCGAGATGAATCAGCGCCCGGCAGAGATCGTCGGCGTAGAACGGCTCGTCGGCGGCAGGTTCCTGTTTGAGGGCCCGCTCCAGGTGAAACTCCGCCGCGACGCTCCGAGTCTGCCCGAGGGCGCGCAGGACCGCGCTACGGGTACAGTTGGCCGTTTTTGTGCCGTCATAGGCGGAGACAAGAAGCAGATCCACCGGAGCTTTCTGATCCCCCAGCGCCGCGAGGGTGATTGCTGCTGAGAGGCGAATGTCCACGCTCTGCTCCTCGCGCATCAGGCGGCGCAGGACGCCCAGATGCGTACGGACCATTGTGTGCTCCAGTTCGCGGACGGCACGGGCTCGCCGGGCTTCCGGTTCCTTTTCGGCCTGTGCAATTTCGAGGAGTTCCGCAACTTCGCGCTCGCCGTATTTCGCCGGCGCCCCCACCGCCGGGACCGCGAGTATCGCTATCACCACCAACGCGATAAGGCCTCGGTGCAGAGCGTCAGGACGAGGGAGCACCGCAGACGGTTGCAGACAGAAGCAGACGAAAGGGTGGGCGAAGACCGACCGCTGCCGACGGGAGGATGCCGGCTGCGGCGAGACCGTGGTCAGCGCTGCTGCGTCCGCCCCGGCACGGTGTGGATGAGGATGGGCGATCTTCATGCTTCGTTCTTTCGTCAGCTACTCGTGGTGGACTGGATCAGCGGTGAAGGGATAGGAGATAGGACGTAGACGAACCAGTCCATTCGCCGTTCACCTCGTGGGACTACTTGCTTACGCGCGTGGCTCGGGTGTGGTGTAGTGTTCCCGCTAGGCTGTCTGGATCGCCTGTGCTTCGCGCCCCAATCGCGCCTTCGCCAGATGCCAGG
>SYMT01000557.1 GCA_005805375.1 Actinomycetota bacterium | reverse complement strand
TCACCACGCGGGCCCAGGAACTCGGGTTGGGAGCTTCCTGGGAAGCGGCGGAGCCCCCCCGGACGGGATGACGCCGCGCCCGTCCGCACGCCTCCTCCCCGGCCTCCCAGCACGTCTCCCCCGATCTCCGACAAGATACAACTGGACGGCTGCGCTGTTCGCCATCGCGATACTGTTGCTTGTTATCTTTCAGAATCCGCTCATCATTCCTTGTGGAACCAAAACTATCGTCATCGCGCGAAGGCGTGGGGTCACGATCTTCGGTGAACCCACGACAAATGGAGTGATTTGGTACTGCGATCGAGATACGGGCTCCTCCTATTTCTATGCGGGGGCAGACTGGGGAGATTGGCACCAGTACATTGAGATCCGGTGAGGCAAATAGTCAGGGGCCCACACGAATGGGGTGCGGGCAGGGACAGTTCCCACCTCCGGGGGCAGTGACTTGCGGCCGTGGACGCGCTGTGCTGCCGGCACAACGAAACGTACGACGCCGCCCGTCAACTCATCGCTGCTGGGATGTCCGGGGCGGGGTAACCACGCTACCCTGCGACGGCTTCGGCCGACTGGTCGCCGTGATGAATCTGCTCGGGTATCAGGGCGCTTCAAAAGTCTTACAAAGTGCTTTTCCACACGAATCGTGTCTCCTCTGACGCCGGCAGGAGCGCCACCGCTGGCCTTGCCCCCGGCGGTCAACCCCCGGGGGTGCGCCCGAATCGGACGGCGGGTGCACAATGAGGGAGTCGTGCGCGCCGCGTCCGGCGAAGTTACTTCCTGTTGCCCTGTGTGAGGCGTTAGAAATGAGCGCGGAGGTCACCCAAATGGTGACGGCGTTGGGCCACCGGCTGGGGCTCGCGGCCGGCGCTGTGGAAGTGCAGGATGGTCAGGAGTATCGCCCGGGAACTCCGCCGTCTGGCTGCAAGGCCGCTCGAATCGCTGCGCTTGCTCGGGATCCCCGAAAATTGATTCGCCCTGGGTAGACCACTGGCGTACGGGTACGACCGGATGGGCAATCGTCTGGCCCTGGTGCAGTGGTGTGGGGTGTGGGGTGTGGGGGGTGGGGTGTGGGGTGTGGGGTGTGGCGTGTGGGGTGTGGGGTGTGGGGACCACTTGCTTACGCGCGTGGCTCGGGTACGGCGAGGTGCTGTTCGTGTGGGGGGACCACTTGCTTACGAGCGTGGCTCGGGTACGGCGAGGTGCTGTTTGGCTCCACGGCGGGCGTGGAACAGATACTGCTGCGCGTAGCCCGCCAGGTCCCCCCAACGGTCCCACGCAAACTGTACCAGCGCGCGGTGCTCCCGGGGCGTGAGCGCGTCTGCTTCGGACGGCAGCCGGGAAGCCAGCTCCTCTGCATACCAGTCGTGGAACGCCCGGCGCACCCAGACATCGACGGGGCAGGCGCATGGTTGGTCCAGCGCAAAAAGCAGTACGCAGTCGGCAACTTTGCGTCCGAACCCGGGCAGCCGCAGCAATGCGGCCAGTGCGTCCGGATACTCTGCGCCCCGCAGCGCGTCGAGATCCACGTCTCCCGCCGCCACGGCATGCGCGGTGCCCACCACGTAACGGCAGCGATATCCCAGACCGGCGGGCCGGAGCGCGTCAGGTGCGAGCGCCGCCAGACGCCCGGCCCGGGGGCAGAGATGGATCACCTCCCCGTCCGGGAAGGGAACGGTCTCTCCCCACTCCCGCGCCATCCAGCCGGTCGAACGTTCGATTTTTGCGACGCTGCTCCACTGAGCACAAACGAAGGCGCTCACACAATCCCACGGGTCCTGCCGGAGGATGCGCAGCCCCGGAGTCGCGTCCATCGCGCGGCTGACGGGTGCATCGGCCCCCAGGATCTCTCTCGCGCGCCCGAGGGGGAAGTCGAGCCCCAGAAACCGCCAGATGTCGCCCGCCGGCGGAGCCGATCCCGCGCCCCGCCACGTGACCGCGACGCCGCCGGGCACGGCCTGCACCTCGAGAGCAACCGCTCCGTAGGGGCCGCGCCACGTTCCCCGGAGCGTGCGCCGCCAGCGAAAGATCTGGCCGCATCCAAAGGTCTCGTCCAGCGAGAAGGGTTCGCCGCCGGCGAACGGCAGCACCAGGGGAGCACCCGGTTCGAGGCAGAGCGACGCCGGAACCGGACAGGGATGGGGGACTACATCATGCTGATGCGGGGCGACATGTCCACCCGGGGCCGATATTCCTCGCAATTGCAGCTCACGCTCTCGTCAGTGGGCATCTCCGCCTCGCTGGCGTAGATGTAGAATCCGTGAATGCCGCACTGCTGGTAGTTCTGATCATAGTACCCACAATCCGAGCAGCGCTTCAGCACGGTCCCACACACGCTGCACGCCCGGCTCCCCACCAGTTCCCGCCGTCCACAGAGGCCACAGAAGATATAGGTCTCCATGAAGCCATAGTCCTGCGAGAGCAGATCTTTGCGCACGGTGCGCACGAACCCTTCCAGGTCTTCCAGAAGCTGTGTGCTGGTGGCGAGTACCTGATTCATCTGCTCGAAGTTCAG
>SYMT01000060.1 GCA_005805375.1 Actinomycetota bacterium | reverse complement strand
GAGCGGCAGCGAGTTCCACACGCTCAGTGAATCATACTTCCGCCGCCGCGGGCCGTCAACTTTGCGCCCGCCGCCGGCGCAGCGGCCCGCTGGCGACGGAAGTCCCAACCCGGCCCTCCCCCGATCTTTGACACGATACTACAGTTGGAATTCTTGTTGTGTGCCAGCGGCGGGCCAGTGTGTAGATCCGGTGGGGAGCAAGGGCGAAGATGTAAGCGTCGAAGGGTACGCCGCGGTCCGGGCAGTAGTCCCGGAGCATCTGATCGAAGACGACGAACGCTTCACCCAGCAGGTCGCCGCGCTCATCAGCCGCAAACGCCACTCGCGCAAACGCTTGCGCCAGGAAGCGTTCGAACTGATGGAACAGCCGGTTGCGAGACTCAGGATCGCCTTGTTGCGCGAGCACCACCAGGGCGTGGAGCACCTGAAGCCGATCGGTTTCGCAGACAGACATGGGAAGAAGGGCAGCGGAAACGAACGGGACGCAGCAGGCGCAGTCGGGCAAGGGATGCCATCCCGGGCGCCGCCGGTCCCGTGGAAGGGAAGAGACGAACGTATTCTTAGACGTACTCCGCCTGCAATCCGTTTCGCTGCCACTCGGGAAAAAGTTACGGATAGAGCAAAGACCCCGATTCAGCCCTGGTCGCGATCTACCCTCCAGGGGAATGGGGCGGGCCGCTCACCGGTTTCCTTCAATCAGCAGCACATCCACATCCCGGAGCGGCAGGGTGATGCGCAGGGCAGCGCCCCGTTTCTCGGCGCGCACGGGGCTTCTGCGAGCGGAAGTGACCGACTCGGGACCGCCCTCCGGCAGGGTCACGGTGAGCGACTCGATCGGCACATCCGTCCAATTCAGCAGCACGATGGCGGTGCCGGCCGCGGAGTCCAGGCGGCAGGCTTCCACTCCCTCGCGGTCCACCAGCACCGGGCGGGGAGTATTCGCGAGGCGGACGGGGGTGAGGATCAGCTTGCGCTCGGGCGCGCCCCAATCACGGGGGAGGCCGGCGCCTAATCGGTCCGGCGTGATCCAGTATTGCCAGCCGGGAAAGAACCCGTAGGCGTAAGCGCTCCCCTTGCCGGCGCGCCGCCGGGTAAGCACCGGCCGGCCGTCCGCCAGGGAGGCAAGCGTCTCTGCGCCGGTGGGTTGGAGCAGCGCCAGCGGTCCATAGACGGAGAGACCCGTCCCGCCGAAGTCGCGGTCGAGCCCGGTGAGCCGTCCGCTGGGACGCTGGTAGGACCAGCCGGTCTCGTTGGGGGAGGCATCGCGCACGGCGCGGCGGGGCCGCACTCCGAGCAGGGAAGCGAGGGAATCCGCCGGGGTGTTGTATTCATCCGCCGTACCCGCCCCGGGGCTGACTACCAGGGTTCCGCCGCCGGCAACCCACTGCTCCAACGCCTCGCCGGCGGCGACCGGGAGGTTTGGGCCGGTGAGGAACAGCGTGGTATAGCCGCGCTTCGCCAGCGCGCCTTCCAACAGGTCGGTTTCGTCCACGAAGTCCACCGTGTAGCCGCCGTGAACGAGGGCGAAGTGGAGCGGCCAGAGGTCCTGGAAGTAGTGCGGGAACTCGGCGTCGGGATCCCAGAGGCCGCTGCTGCCGGGCAGGAAGAGGGCCACCTTGCCCCGCGCCGGCCGCCCGGGATAGAGGAGGCGCTCGGAGCGGCCCACCAACCGGAGTGCCTCGGCGATGGGGCGATATGCCTGCACCGTTTCCGACCAGCAATTTCCCCCGAAGAGCCATTCGGGCCCGAACGAGTACACGTCCAGTGCCTTCGCGCCGTGTCCCAGCAGCGAGAGGATCCGGTACGTGGCGCCCGCCGGGTGGTCTCCCAGTGTGGAGCCGATTACGTACCCTCCGAACTGCTGGCGCCCCAACTGTGCCGACGACCGCAGCGCGTCGGCATAGAAGGACCAGGTCTGCGCCTGCGCATCGCGGAACCAGTCCTCGGTCCAGGGAGAGTGGGCATCCAGACGGCCCGAGAGGAGCCAGTCGAACGTTCCCTGCGCGGTATCCGGACCGACGGAAGGGTTGTTCCCCAGCGAGCGGTGGGGGGAGGGCACATACCAGCGGCTGACCCAGTTGTTCCAGTTGACCGGCGTGAGCAGCGGATGCCCCGCCTGCCGCTCCAACGCCTCGCGTGCCAGGCGGTGCCCCCGCGCCGCCGATTCGGCGAAGAAGCGGGCGGTCCAGTAGTGCAGGCGGCGACCCGGCAGATCCCGAGCCGCGCTGAGCTGGCCGGGGAAGACCTGATCCCAGCGCGCCGCACCGAAGTCGGCCGGTTTCCGGCCCTTCTCGGTCAGGAACGCCCGAAACGCCGCCAGGCGTCCCGCATCCTGGCGCACGTCGGTGATCCAGCCGGGGTAGTACCAGGCCGGCTCATCCGATAGGAACATCTGCACAAAGTCCCGGGGTCCGCCCCCGCTCGCGGGACCCAAACTGGCGACCTGTGCGGCCGCCCACCGATCCAGGGCCGCCGGGCTCATCAGGTCGCGGTCAAAGGCGAAGTACGAGGGCGGACGATAGCCGGCGAGGGCCCGGCGAGTCAGCCCGGCGCCGTCCAGGATGCCGTCTATCTCCGACGGGGGGATGGCGCCCCACCAGTAGGTGTTCACCGTGTTGAAGCCGAGCATGCCCAACGTCTCAGCCTGCGCCTTGAGCTGCCCCACATGCCCCTGGCCTCCCAGCAGGTGAGTGCAGGAAACGGGAAAGAGCCGGGGCCGTTCCGCGGGAGGGATCGCCGCCGCCAGTGCCCGCTGGCGATAGCGCTGGGCGGAGGTACTGAAGAGTTCGATCTGCGCCGTCTGTTCCTCTTCACTCCCGGATGCGAGCCCCGGGAAGAAGAGCATCATCCCCTCCCCCTGGACACTCTCGGTCAGTGTTTTCACCACCCGCCCCGGCGCCGATTCGCCCCGGGCCACCTCGAGCTGCACCCGGAGCAGCACCGGCAGATTCGGGGTCCGGGCGTCCAGCGAGGGCTGCGCCACGACGGTGGAGAGCCGCGCCAGGACCTGCGCCGTCTGGCCCTTCAGGTAGGTGTCCAGCTCTACCCAGGCGCTCGGGCGGCCTCGCGTCAGTTCCCCCAGCGGGAGCAGCGTGTCTCCGAATTTCAACCACCCGGGCACCGAGTTCGGCGTGCCGCCGGATCGCAGACGCACCTCCAGCAGCGTGACCCGCACCCGGTAGCCGCGGCTCCGGTTGAGGGCTCCCGCGCGCTTTCCCGGTCGCGTGAGCAGCACGACCCGCCCATTCGCCGCCACCGCAGCCGCCGCACCGGTCTCTCCGGCTACCGTAGACGCGGGCGTTCCCGCCGGCAGGGCCCCCGTTCCGCCCCGCACCGCCGTCACTTCCACACCGACCGGCTCCATCTTGCCGGTGAACGCATCACGGACCGAAAGTTCGCGCAGCCCCCACACCCGCCCCCGCTCCGGATCGGCGATGACGACACGCATCGGTTGCTCACTGACCAGGCGCGGCATGCCCAACGGATACCCATTCCCATCGAGCGGCCAGGTTGCCAGACGCTCCCCATCGGGACCCGGACGGCGCACATAGAGCGCCTCCGGAGTGTACTGGAAGCGTAGGTAGTCGGATGTCTTTGGATCGGGAGGCGCCGCTTCGAACGTCCGGGGAGCTCCGGTCGGGTAGCCGCGCGCATCGAGATCGAGTACTTCCACCCGGTCCGGATAGGCCCCCAGGTACAGCCGGCGACCATCCGGACTCACCGCCACCTCATACTTGCCGGCGCCACCCACAGGAAAGGCGCGCGGGGGCCCCACCGGTTCCCCCTGCGGGTTCAGATCCTGCACATACACGGCGGGCCCGCCCCACCCAACCAGGTAGAGCCGATCCAACCGCGGATGCCGCGCCAGCGCCGTGAGCGAACGCTGCGGATTGCCGCACTCGTAGGAGCGGGGGGCGCCGATCGGTGTCCCGGCGGCATCCAGGTCCCACACGGTGAGCAACCGGGAGAGCGCCACCGGCTGTGCGGCCGTGTGGGAAACACCCAGGTAGAGCTTGCGGCGCACCGGGTCAGGCAGGAGCGTGGTGACCGTGGCATTGGCCCCCTCCGGCAGGGCCAATTCACCATCTCGATAGCGCTGCGCCTGGCCGGAGGGCTTTGCCTGCGCATCGAGCGGGATCACCGCCAGGTTCCGCCGATCCAGGCGATGCGAAACTGCCAGCCCCACATAGAGTCGCCGCGCATCGGGCGACAGCGCCGCCGATCCAACCTCGGATTCCACCGTCCCCGCCCCGAACGCCCCGAGCCCGAGCGAGCGCACCGAGAGCACCACCGGAGGGGGAGCAGCAGCCGGTTCCGGCGCTCGCTGGGCGGCTCCCTGTGCTCCGACCAGCAACGCCAGCGCCGCCGCCGCTCCGCAAAGCAGGCCCCCACGCGGGATTGAAACAAAACCGGGCATCGCTACGGGCTCCTCTCCAGGATCACCAGGGGCCAGGTGAGGAAAGAGTGGAGAGGAGTGAGTGTTCCTCTCTGCGCTCCACTCTTTCCTCGACAGAAGCGGGCAAATCACTGAGTCCGATTGTTCATGATAGACTCGTTTCACCATTCAGGCCAGTTTCCAACCTGGAGCCATGCTCTCCACTCCCATCGCCAGTTCCGTCGCGACAGCGTACGCAACCTGCAATCCGGAGAACCCCCTCCGCGAAGGTCGGGATCATCCGTACTATTACGACCTGAGTCCGGTGCGCGGTGATATCCCCGCCATGCAGCAGATCCGCGATGCGATCCTGCTCTCCGGACCGAACGCGGTGGGGGAGTCCTTCGGCGCTACTACCCTCCTGACCGGCCATCGGGGGAACGGAGGGCATGTGCGGGATCTTCTGCGGCTCATCCGCACGGGCGTGCTCGTGGCGCGTCAGCGGAAGTCGGAGCGGATCACTGGCAGAGTAGCCGAGCTTGCCATCACTCACTTCGCGAATACCACCTACGCCAAACTGGCCCAGGAATCCCTGCGCGAACTGGTAGCACTGCACCATACTCAACGCCTGTTGAAGGCACACGGTCACCTCGCTCTCCATCTGATGGTTCTTGAATACTGGAACCAGCGTCCCTGGAATGACCTGCACCCATGCGTCCTGCTGCTCCCGGAAGTCCAGGAGGCGTTGAAGCCGCCGGAACCGCGACCGATGGGGTTCTCGGACTCGCCACGCTAGCGGCGGGTCCGGATGAACTCGTCGCGACCGGAAACCTGACGGATCACGTTCCGGCCTCTCTGCTCCTGCACCCCGACCGCCGGGGGGAAACCGGGACGGCCGGCGGGACCCCGGCGGTCCCGGGGGGCTCTCTGCTCCTGCATCCCGAACGCTGGGGGGAAACCAGCCGGGGAGCATTGGAACAGTTGGCACTAGCTCTTGAACTGGATCAGGCCCATGCGCTCCATCTGGTGTCCGTGTCGCCCTTCGATCGCCTCCAGGAGGCCATAGACACCTGCCGGCTCCTGCTCCCGTCGGACCTGGTTGTCTTCGATCTCCATTTCGAGGGGCCGCAGCTTTCCCCGATCCATACCCTCCTGGAACAGGCGCCGCCCTGCTGCCTTGCCGGCTATGTGGCGCGCGAGGAACTCGACCCGAGGCGCCCGGTTCTCTTCATCACCGGCCTGGACGCCAGCCTGGACGCTGCGAATCCGGAACAGCCCAGCGTGCTCCAGCACGTGAACGCCATGCGGGACCGCCTCCTGGACCTGCGAGCCCCAACCGTCTTCTGGATCAGCGAGGAGACCTTCGACACCATCGTCGCCCGTCTACCTGACTTCGCAAGCTGGGTTACCGTCGCCGCCCGGATTCGCGAGCCGATCGCGAGATCGGGACCGCAGTTTGCCCCGGTCAGCGCGGAGTGGGCAGCACTGGCCAACCTGAGCGGTCCCCAGAAATCGGATCGCATCAGGGCCCTCGAAGGCGTGCGGGAAGCCTGGACATCCCGGCAGGCTGCACCAGGGACAGGTGAGACGCTCCATCGGGTCCGGGTGCTCGGGGAACTCAGTTTTCTCTGTACGTGGATGGGTCAGGATGACGCGGCACTCCGTGCCCTGCACGACGGGTTGGCGCTCGTGGATCAAGTTCCTCAGGTGACTGAT
Organism: Actinomycetota bacterium; assembly: GCA_005805375.1. GTDB lineage: Bacteria > Armatimonadota > SYMT01 > SYMT01 > SYMT01 > SYMT01. Next base: position 7,718 of record SYMT01000060.1, on the reverse strand, counting down.
CCTGAGGTCCTTGCCACACGCGCGGCGCTGTACGGCCTTCTTGCCGGCTTGCATCAGCGGAACGGGGCCTGGTCCACGGCGAAACGAATACACGAAGACGAGTGCATTCCCCTCTACGAGGCGCTGGGGGACCGGCGGGGGCTGTCGGCGTCGCTGCACGCCCTGGCGGGGATCGAGGCGGCGCAGGGGAACCCGGGGGAAGCGCGGCGGCTGCTGCAGCGCTCGCAACAGAAGCTGGAAGCGCTGGGGGACGCGCGGGGGCTGTCGGCGTCGCTGCACGCGCTGGCGGGGATCGAGGCGGCGCAGGGGAACTTGGGGGAAGCGCGGCGGCTTTACGCTCGTTCGATCGCCCTCTTTGAGGGAGTCAGTGATATGGCGGGGCGAGCCGCGAGCCTCGCGATGCTGGCGCGGTTGGAGGCGGCGGCGGGGAACCGGGAGCACGCGCTGGAACTGGCACGGGAGGCGGTGCGGGACCTGGAGGCGCGAGGGTACGCGCAGGCGGAGGACGCGCGGGCCATTCTACGGACCATTCAATGAGGGGCGCAGGAACCAGCCCGGGAAGTCGAGGGCAGAGGGCGCGTCCTTGCGCGGCTGGCAATGCAGGCGCCGACTGCCGGCGCCCATCGCCACGGACGCCGGGGGTTCGCCGCGCCGGGTGCCGCAGCGATGAGAAAGACCACTCCCGCCGAGATGCCGGCGACATCCCAGGTCGGACGCATGTCCACCCAGGTGATCGGAGCGCCCACGGCCACTCCGACTGTCACCAGTAGCCGGGACCGGCCTTTGTCCATTGCTTCCAGCCTTCGCGTCTGTGTCGAGATGAGATGCAAGCGGGCTGCGAACAGCCATAGCGAACGGGGAAGGAAATCAAGCACGGATGAATAGTCAAGACAGTTTTCAGGAGGTAGGGGCCCCGGAGAACGTGTGGTGGGCCTACCTCGGAAACGGGTACGAGGCGGCTCGGAATTGCGGCAGCTTTCGTCTGACGGATCGAATCACCACCCCGGCCGAATTACAGGTCGGGGACCTGATCGTTCACGAACGCCGGCGTGTCATCGTGTCCGTATGCCGGATATTCCAGGTTTTCGCGAAGAGCGAAGTGGCGGGTAGCTCCTGGACAGTCACGGGGGAGTTCTACGACCTGACGTGTCCGGTCAAGTTTGCAGACATTCGCGACGCGCTCCAGGAGGCCGGGCCACCGGACGGTCCTCTGTCGTACGCGGACGGGAGCGGGGAGCCCGGCGACCTTTATCGTTTCAACCAGGCGGCGCTGCAAGTCGTATTGGACCGGACCGCATCGGTCATTCTCTGGTTCACCGACACCGAACGGAGTGAAGTGCACCCGGCCTGACCTGTCTGACCTGAAAGACCGGCAACCGCAGTGCGGCATCGCTCATTGGGGAGGCGAAACACCCTTCCCAAGAGAATCTGTGCCGGAAGTGCGGCGCCGCGCTCGACCTGCTGAACGCACGCCGCCCGTCCCGCCAACGTACTGAAGGAAGCAGGAATGCTGACCCGGCTCAAGGTCTCCGGCTTTAAAAACCTGGTCAACGTGGGCGTGCGGTTCGGTCCATTCACCTGCATCGCGGGTGCGAATGCGGTGGGTAAGTCGAATCTCTTCGATGCCATCCGGTTCTTGAGCACGATTGCCGACCTTCCGCTCCTGGAGGCAGCACTGGCGGTGCGTGACGAGGGTGGACGCTCCAGCGACCTGCGCGGCATTTTCCATCGAGCTGGGGAGCGGACAGCGGATCGGATGTCGTTCGAAGCCGAGATGATTGTCCCGGCGACGGGGAGAGACGACCTGGGGCAGCAGGCAAGGGCGAGTATCAACTTTCTCCGCTCAATAGGTTCGCCGGCGCACTCCTCAGTCAGGCGGCGCTGTACTGCCAGCCACTCAGTGCCTTGAGATAGGGTCGCAGCGCCTCCCGGCACATGGGGCTTTCCGGGTGGCGCGCGGCAAACTCGGCGAGCATACGATTCTGGCGGCGAAGTTCGGCACGGGACTGTGCGATCAGTTCCTCCTGCCGCTCGGAAGTGAGAGTGGCCCAGAAGGCGTCGAACGCCGCTTCCTGCACCGCAGCCGCCTGTTGTTTCTCTTCGACGGTGCGCGCCTTGCGCCGCGCCGCCTCAGCGCGTTTTTCTTCCGCCTGGGTCTCCGTCCAGCGCGGCGGAGCGGACCAACCTTCGCGAATCGCCTTCACCAGCAGGGCCCCCGGGTCACGCGCTTCCCGGTGGGAAATGAACTCGAGCTGGCGGCGACACTCGTCCGGTTGGTCGGACGCCAATTCTGCCGCCGTCTGTCGCGAGACGCCGCAGGCAGTGAGAGCGGCGATGAGTTCAGGGGAGGCCACGGTGATGGTGACGGGCGCCGAAGTTGCTGCGTCCGGGGAGACGGGTGGCGGGGGGAGCGGAGCGCCGGCAGACGCCTTGTCGTCAAGCAGGACCAGTTGATGGCGGGAGGCCCGCTGGCGGCGGGGAGCAAACCGGTAGATCACCTGCTCACGGCCGGGCTCGGTCTTCATCGGCGCGTACGCTACTTCAGCGAGAAAGCCGGTTTCGATCAGCTCACGGTGGGCCGGTTCGAGCTTTTGCTTGATCTGTGAGGGAGCGGCGCTGGTGCGGCTGAGGCCGATGCGCTCGAAAGCGTAAGTGCGCAGTTCCTCCTGGTAGACCGGTTTGTCGTCGCCGCCGCGGCGGAGGTCCAGGTAGCGATAGACGCGCTGAGCGGTGGCGTTGCGCAAAGAAAGGTAGTACTCCACGTCGAGTGGTTTGATCCACCGGGCGCGCATGTTCCGGTGCAGCTCGGGACTCCAGGAGATCCAGGTAGGGAACCCCCCATCTTCCGGATCCGCGTCTTCACCATGCACCAGGTCGTAGTCGGCGATGATGCTGATCGCTTGCTCTCGCTCCCGCCGCCGGTTGTTGGCATTGTAAAACGCGTTGATCGCGGTAATCCGCACCCCATACAGGCGGCGAAATGCCAGGCGGAGCCGATGGTAGCTCTCCCCATGCTGGTCCCACCCGAGGCGACGAATCAGGTCGTAGCGGGTGAAGCCGACCCGGTCGGGGAAGCCCTGCTCGTAGGTGACCTGCATCAGGACCACGTAGACTTCGGCATCCGTCGAGGTGGGCAATCCGTACAGGGGGTCGCCCCGAACGATCCAGCTCCGATCGCCGACGTGAAACTCCCGCGTGAGCGGAACGTCCTTCATCCCCTTGCGGGTGAGGAGCGCAAACGGGAATTCCGCCAGGTTCAGCTCTTCACGGCCGGTTGGGGAGGGCCGCAAAGGACGTGCCGGACGACGAACTTCCGGGGTGGGGTCGAGGGGGAGTGTTTCCTGAGCCAGCACGGCAACGACAACTCCGGTCTGCCACCAGACTTCTGGTAGTTCTGAGTTTGTGTGTCTAAAGCTTATTCCAGTCGGGTGCCCGGGGGTCAAGACGGGGGAAGTGATTCCTTAGTGGCAAAAAATGGCTTACTCCAGCTTCCGGGGGCCAATTACTTCAGCTTCCGGTACGACTTATTCCGGCGTCCGGTACCGCCTTACTCCCGGGTCCGTGCATTCTTACTCCAGACCCCGGGGGTCGTTTCCTTCAATCTCCGGTACGGATTACTCCAGGCTCCGGCTCAAATCGAAACGATTCGTGGGATATGAGGAACCGAAGAGTCTGGGGAATCGAAAGTTACTCCATTCTCCGTGGGACGCCCGGTGCGGCGCCGGGGCAAAACGGGAGCGCAAGTTTGCTGGATTACGCCAATGTCCGGTACGCAAAGTGGGGGAGAAGGCTCCGCGCGGCGTTGCAGGGTCACCTGCTTACTCCAGATGCCGGTGGGAGTTCCGGTCGAACCCGGAAGCCCATCCCTGGCCCTACTCCAGGCTCCGGTACCGCTCCGGCGGGTGTAGCCGTCGCGTTTCTGTCGTCCGAGATGGAAGCGAACAGTGAAGGTGGAGCGCCTGATGAGGCCGTGGGTGGGGTGATCCGGCGGCAAAGTCGGAATCTGACAGGTGGACGGTCCGCCCCGATGGTGGGCCAAATCGGGGCGAATCGCGCGCTGTTTACTCCAACTGCCGGTACCGCAGAATCCCCACTATCCGAGTGCCGCCCTGGTTCGGGCAGTCAGCGGGTTGTCTTTTTCGCCGCTGCCACGGAGATTGAACATGGCCGTGGCGAGGTAAGCGTTCCGGAAGTCAGGGCCGACGTGATGGAAGTCCTCCAGGGCGGCGGAGCTGAACTTGTAGTCGTGACTGTTCGTCCCCTTGAGGAAGATGAGGCGGCGCGCGCCCGCCATCAGCGCCTCCGCCGAGCCTCCTCCCTGCAGGTAGGCCAGGGTTTTTTGCGCGGCCTGGGTGCGGTCCCGGTGGATCGTGGCGAGGATCTCGTTCAGCGCTTCGGGGCCGGTCGCGGCGAGCGCGGCGGGTTGGAGCGCGTCTACGGGCTTCTGCGGGAGCTTGCCGTCACGGTTCATGGCGTCGCGGAACATGGTCATGAACGCGGCGGCCTGGAGGAGCATGAGAAGACGCGTCTCGTCGCTGCCGCTGGACTGGAAGGCGTGGTGCAGGGCGTTGGCCGAAGTGACGCAGTGGATGCCGACGATGCCGGGCTGCCGCATCAACAGTTCGCCGGCGCCCGCCATCACTGCGTCCCACAGCGAGGCGGCTGCGACGCCCCGGTTCAAGAGGGCGATCACCTGCTCGTCGGCTTCGGCGAAATTGCCGGTGCGGAGCGCTGCCAGAAGCTCTCGGGTCGCGTCGGAATCCGGACGCCCCGCGCGCCAATCGGCACGCACCTGCTTCACCCGTGGCTGGTTCTGCCGCCACGGGCGATCGGCCGGTTCGTCGGCGTCGGCCGGGTTGCCGCGATCGTGCTCGAGGAGGGCGTAGGCCAGGGAGCGCAGGACCGGCTCGGCATGCTGCCAGCCGATCACCTGCAGGGTGCGTGAAGCATTGGCTACGTAGATCGCCTTGTGTCCGATGTCGCGGAAGTCGCGGGCGCCGTAGCGCCGGAATAGTTCCCATACTTCGTCGGCGCCGGCCACCCGGGCCAACCGCGCCACCGCAGTGTCGGCCCCCACCTCGTCCCAACGGTCCATTGCGGTCACGAAGCGTTCCCGGGCCAGCGTTCCGGAAGGGAGGGCGCTGTCACTCAGCGCGGGCATGCTCCAGTTCCCTTCTTTGGCGTTCTGTGCATGGGACGCCTTGAACTGATCCAGCGCCCAGAAAAGCGGAAGCCACCGGTCCGAGTCCGGGGAGGCGAGCGCGGCCTGGTGGGCCGAATGCACGACCAGCACCGCGTGGAACTTGAACCCGACCGGCCGCGGCTGGATATTCCGGACACCCGCCAGCATCAGTGCGGTCAGGAGTTCCTGATAGCTGACGCCGCCGCGAATGCGGTCCGCTACCCTCTCCAGAAGTTGTTCGCGGGCGGTCTCCTCCAGCAGGCGCACCAGCGGTTCGATCTCCGGACGGAGGCGCACATGGTCCGGCCCCACTCTCGCCTCCTGGGCAGAGACGGGCTGCAGGGCTTGCAGGAAGCCCAGTTCTCCGAGAGCAGTGGTGGCGCCGAGTGTTGTGGCGGCGCCCAGGAACCGGCGGCGGTTGGATGCGGTGGACATCGGCTGTCTCCTGTGGGGGGCCCCGACGGATCAATTGCGGAATCCTATCGCTTTCGCGAGGGCAGAAGGGACAACGAAGAGAGGAGAAGCGAGAGCCAGCACCGAACGCGTCGCTGGCGCGCGATGAGCGTGGACGACGACGAGGAACGGGCGGAGGCACCGGGATGCGTCCGGGCGGAGCGCTTCGCAAAGAGGAGAGCCAAGATGCCGGAACTGTTCGGACGGCGATGGAGCCGGGACGAGCTCCTCGACTACGTGGGGGACATGTCCCAGTTGGCCGGGGCGCGGCACTCGCGGGTGCTGGATGGGCCGGAGGCGGGGGCGGATGCGATCGAACTCTGGAACGGGACCGGGCTCGCGCTCACGCTGCTGCCGGGCCGGTGCCTGGATGTGGCGGCGGCGACCTATCGTGGACAATCGCTCTGCATGCGCTCCGGTACGGGGGATCTCGGTCCTGCCCATTACGAGCCTGAGGGGGCCGGCTGGCTGCGCGGGTTTTTCGGCGGGTTGGTGGTCACGTGTGGGCTCACCTTCGTGGGGCATGCCGAGACCGATGCGGAAGAGGAGAAGGTAGAGTTGGGGCTGCATGGCCGCGCCTCCTTTTTGCCCGCCCGCCAGGTGGCGGTCGAGTCGCGCTGGGAAGGGGAAGACTATGTGGTCGAGGTTCGGGGGAAGATGCGCGAAGCGGTCGTCTTCGGCACCAATCTGGAGATGCACCGCCGGATCCGCCTGAAGCTGGGTGAACGCCGCTTTACCATCCACGATCGAATCGAGAACCTCAGCCGGACGGCCCGCTCGCCGTTGATGCTGGTCTATCACTGCAATCCCGGATTTCCGGTGCTGATGGAGGGCGGTCGGGTCATTCTGGCCAGCGCCCGCACCGTGGACAGCGCCACCGGTCAGCCGGTAGATCCGAAGATAGCGCTGCCGGTGCGCGCGCCCGCAGCCGAGCCGAAGGACGCAGTCTACATCCACGACCTGCGTCCGGACACTTCAGGTATGGTACAGGTGGGACTGGTGAACGAACACCTGGGGAGCGGCTTCGGCCTCTACTGGCGCTACCGCAAGACCGAGTTGCCGATTCTGAACCAATGGCAGCACTTCACTAAGGGAACGTACGTGACCGGAATCGAGCCGGGCAACTGCACGGTACTGGGGCGGAAGGCGAACCGTGAAGGAGGCACCCTCCAGCACCTGGCGCCCGGTGAGAGCCGCGAGTTCACGCTCGAAATTGGGGTGCTGGACGGCGCGGGCGAAATCCGCGCGTTTGAGTCGGCGCCGGCCTGACCGTTCCGGCAGCGGAGTGGCTCGTGGCGTGTCGTGCCTCGCAGCAGGCCGGCCGCGCTCCCTCCGTGTACGGGGGAGACGGTATCCGCTCCGGGGCAGTAGAATAGATTGGGTCGCGATCCGGGGGTGCAGGGATACGGCTCGGGATCGGGAAGCCGAGGCCCGGGGCTCTAAGTTCCCGTACGGACGGCCCGATGGTACGAACCGGGCCGCATGGCACCGGAAGGAGGACGAGACATCGTGCGCAATTCTCTGCGCGGCGCACTCGCAGCGGTGGCGCTCTGCCTGGGGCTGACCCTGGTCGGGCGGGCGGAGATGATCAAGACGGGCAAGACGGCTCCGGCCTGGAGCGGCAAGTCTTTGGCGGGCAAGACGGTGAAGTCCGCCGACTTCAAGGGCAAAGTGCTCTTGATGAACTTTTTCAGCTACTACTGAGGGCCGTGTCATGAGGAGTATCCTCATCTTCAGGCGTGGCAGAAGATGCTCGGGCCGAAAGGACTCCAGGTAGTCTCGGTCAGTCAGGACGAGAAGGTCAGCGAGGCCGGCGCTTTTGCCAAAGAGGTGAAGGCCACCTTTCCGGTGCTGCACGACCCCAAGAGCGGTGTGTTCAACAAGTTCGGCGTCGAGGGGTGGCCGACCAACATCGTGATTGACCGCAAAGGTAAGGTGGTGTATGCCGAAAGCGGCGGTGAGTTGAAGGACATCGAAGCGGCGGTGACTAAAGCGCTGGGGAAGTAGTGCCAGGTTCTTTCGCGAACTCGGCCCGGGCGACAGTCCCGGGCCGAGTTCGCGGATGACGGCGACTGCTACTGTC
>SYMT01000556.1 GCA_005805375.1 Actinomycetota bacterium | reverse complement strand
CCGGGGAAGATGTACGCGTTGTTGCCTTGTCCGATCTTGATCGTGCGCCTACCGAGTTCTACGGGCGAGAACGGACTGCCGGTGGCCACCAGCGCTCGCCCGTCCGTCCAGGCCAGCACATCGGCCGGCACCGCTTCGGACTGGCTGGTGGGATTGGACATCGGGAACACCACCGGGCGTTCCACGTGGCTCGCCATCTCCCGGATCACGTCTTCGGTGAAGGTGCGCGGCTGGCCGGAGGTGCCGATCAACACTGTCGGCTTCAGGCGGCGCACCACGGCCATCAAATCGCGGGGCTGGCTCGCGGCCATCCCGTGCTCCTCGGCCAGATCCGGGTCCCATGCCAGTTGGCGCTTGTACACATCGCGGATAGGAGCGTCGGCGACCAGCAGCCCCTTGCTATCGAGCACCGCCACCGCTCGCTGGAGCGCGCGGCCCTCCAGCCCCTCCCGTCGGAGCGCGTCCTGGATCTGGCGCCCGATGCCGATCCCCGCCGCTCCCGCACCGAGGATCACGATGCGCTGGTCGCGCAGCGGAATCCCGGAGACCCGGGTGGCGGCCGCCACGCCCGCTACCGCTACCGCTGCGGTTCCCTGAATGTCGTCGTTGAACGAGGGGAGCACCTCGCGATAGCGATCCAGGAGATCGAAGGCCACCTGTTTTTTGAAATCCTCCCACTGGAGCAGCGCTCGTGGGAAGCACTTCCGGACGGCCTGGACGAATTCGTCCACAAGGCTGTCGTACGGCGCACCGCGAAGACGAGCATGGCGCCGGCCCAGATACAGCTCATCGTTGAGGAGTTCCGGGTTGTCGGTGCCTACGTCGAGGCTGACCGGCAGGGTTTGCGCGGGGTGGATGCCGGCCGCGGCCGTGTAGAGTGCGAGTTTGCCGATCGGAATTCCAATACCGCCCGCCCCCTGATCGCCCAGCCCGAGAATGCGCTCGTTGTCCGTGGCGACAATCAGCCGGACGTCCGCAAACGGGGCGTTGGCGAGCACCGCCTCCATTTTCCCCGCATGCGCCGGTGTGATTTGCATTCCGCGCGCGCGCCGGAAGATGTGGCTGAATTCTTGACAGGCACGGCCCACCGTCGGTGTGTACACCACCGGCATCAACTCTTCCAGGTGGTTCAGGAGTACCCGGTAGAAGAGCGTTTCGTTTCGATCCTGGAGCGAAGCCAGCCCGACATAGCGCTCCAGCGCATCGTCCTTGCGCACAATGTTGGCATAGGCGCGCCGAGCCTGCTGTTCCAGGGTGCTGACCGCGTCCGGAAGCAAACCGTCCAACCCGAAACGCTCGCGTTCCTCACGGGTGAACGCCGTGCTGCGGTTGTACATGGGGTGAGACAGCAGGTGCCTGCCCCGGTAGGGGACCGATAGGACGGGCTTTCCGTCCGGTCCCGGCGTCACGATGTACTGCTCCACGCTTCCTCCTCGTCCGCTCCAAGGTGGACCGGAGGCTGGCGGGACGCCGGGGTTCCCGGGGGGCTCCACGCTTCCTCCTTGTCCGCCCCTGTGGCGGACCCGCTATCTGTTGGGCGCAGTGGGGCGGGAACTCCTCTTCGTTGTGTCAGCGAACCAGCGGGCGGAGACGCGCGGGGGGCCAGAAGCGCAGATCAGCGCGCCCGAACACCCGGTCGCGGGGGAGTGGACCCCAGACGTGGCTGTCCAGGCTGTGGTTCCGGTTGTCCCCCATCACCCACAGGTGCCCCGGCGGCACCCGCACTGCCGACATCGCGTAGGCGGGGGCGCCGGACACGTAGGGTTCCGGGAGGCGCTTTCCGTTGACGCGGATGCCGGCCGGGCGCACGTTGAGTGCGGCGCCGTGCACCAGAGCGAGGCGTGGGAAGCCGTTGAGGCTATAGATCCGCGCCGAGACTCGGGGATCTCCCCCCCAGGCGGACAGGTCATAGCTGAGTTCCAGGGGGCCCTGAAGAACTGAGAGCACCACCCGCCCGTTTAGCCGGACCTCGGTGTCCGTGCTCCGAATCCGGTCTTGCGGGCGCACTGCCCGTACTTCGAGCCGGTTCCCGACGCCGGAGGGGAGCGTGACCACTCCATCACGCAGTTCCGCAGCGCCCGCATCGAGGGGGAAGAAGAAGCCGAGATTCGCACCCTGGGGGAAGGTCGTGGGGGCAGCGGCCGAAATGTCGTCCGCGCTCAGCCGCAATGCTGTCCGATCATCCACCAGCACCTGTTGGGCCTCGACCTCCAACACATCGCCGGGGAGCCCGATTACCCGCTTGATGTAGTCCGTGGTCGGGTCGGGGACCTGGGGGACATCCGGGGGACGAAACACCACCAACTCGCCTCGTTCCGGCGCACGAAGCCGGTAGATGAGCTTGTTGACCACGATCCGGTCACCTTCCCACAGCGTCGGCTGCATGCTCTCGGAAGGGATGGAGTAGGCCTGCATCACGTAGGGACGCAGAATGAGGAAGACCACCGTCAGTGCGAGCGCGGCAGCGTCCAGCACTTCCATCAACGCGCGCCGGTCAGACGCGGATCGGTGGAGGAGGTGACGAGAACCAACAATCAGGCCGAGTGCTGCCAGCACTCCCTGAACGTTCGGGTTGGTGAGCCACTCCATCGGCCTGCGTGGCCCGGGCAGATCGCAAAGGGACCTCGAACCCTCGACGCTCCATCAAGGATTCCGCCGAGAAGATCCCTTCGCGGTCTGCCGAAAGGAAATCAGATCGCAGAGATTACCGGCGGTTGCGCGCTTCTTTGATGCGGGCGGCCCGGCCCACCTTGTCACGGAGGTAGTAGAGCTTGGCACGGCGAACGGCGCCGTGGCGCAATACCTCAATGCGGTCAATGCGCGGCGAATGAAGCATAAAGCTGCGTTCAACGCCGATGGAGTGGGAGATCTTGCGTACGGTGAAGCTGGATTTCAGCCCTTCATTCCGCTTCGCGATGACGACCCCCTCGAATGCCTGTGTCCTTTCCCGGCCGCCTTCCACGACTTTTACGAACACCCGGACGGTGTCCCCGGCGCGGAATTCCGGCACATTGGCCTTCAACTGTTCCTGCTCAATCGAGCGGATCAGATCCATCGTCAGTCCCTCCTAGGCCGGCATCATAGCACACGGGTAGAATGGCTGACAATCCTCCCGGGCGAACAATTTTGCCGAAAGTCAGCGCCCGGCATAGGCTCGGAACGCCGCAGCGGGATCGGTCCGAGCGTTGGGCGAATCACTGTGCACCAGGACGCCGAAACGCAGGCGCAGCCGTTCCCCCGGCTTAACTACCACCCGGCTCGGTTCGCCGCCCACGAGGCTGGCGCGTCCGAAGGGATTTGCGACAATCAAACCGTAGTCGCGTGCGTGCCACCAGGCGCCCCGAAAGTTCTCCGGATGAGCCATCAGTGTGATGCCCACCCGGCGTCCGTCCCGCATTCCGCTGTAGTCGCACCACGCAGTCTGCTTGCCGCGGATTCCCTTCTCGTTCCGATTCCCGGCGGCGTCCACCATTTCGCCGCCGGACCGCACCGTGAGCGCGGTCGCCACTCGAGCGCCGAGCCCCATCTCCTCCTGGTCGCCGAACGCGAGTTCATGGACCATCGGCTCGAAGGTGGAATCCCACACGAGACGCCGGCCGTGCTCCGTTGCCTCAATCGTGTAGCGGGCGGTTTCACGACAGACGGTAGTCACCCCATCTGCGGCCACATAGCGATTGACCACGGAAAAGCCACCCCGCGTGCCATCCGTCTTGGGTTCGCTGCGAAACCGCTCGTGGCGCACGGTGGCTTTCTGCCGCCAGAAGTCCTCCCCGTTCAGGTCCCCGAACGCCATCCAGAGTCCCGGATGCAGGAGATCGTGGTCCGTCGGATCCTGACCCGGCACCGGAGGATGATTGCGCGTCACCTGAATGCCGTCCCCGGTACGCAGATGGGCGAAGTAGGGGCGCGGGATGTGCGGATCGGCATAACCGTATGTGGCAAACGGCTGCCCTCCGATGTGAATCCGTACTTCCCCCGGCGCCCTGTCGAAGGAAACACGGGAGGAACGGTCCGGTCGCGCAGCGCCCGGTTGGAGGGGGACGGCGGCGGCAGCGGATCGCAGCGGCGCCGGAAGAAACGCGGTGGGAGGCGGCGCCGCCGAGGCCGGATTCGGCGCCGTCGGCAGGGATGCCAGCAGGAGCGCGCCGGGCAGCATCAGTGGGAACAGGAGGAGGTGGGGTTTCAGCATCGGGGTATTGGGGTGGGGTCGAGGATTGTTGCGCGCCGGCCTCATCAGAATCCTGCTTCACTTTTCCGGACAGCGATCGCTGTGCATCCACGCCGTAAGAACGGGCAGCAGGGCGTCGGCGCCCGGGGGACAAAACGCCGGTGAGGTCGCCACCGTCCAATAGGAGTAGGTTGCGGGCCGCACTTCCCCGGGCGCCAGCACCCGCACCGGCACCGGCGGGTCCCGTACCACCCACGGCAGCTTGCGGCACCCGCGCGCCTGCGCCTCGGCGGGCAGTCCCGGCACGGCGTGGAGTTCGATGGCGCCGCTCGTCTCCACTCCGTGCATGAAGTGCACCGCGTGGGCACTCAGATCGCTCAGGCGCCGGCCGTGATCGGGGGAGAGCGGACCGGGCAGGACCAGATCGAGCGCGCCCACCCAGCCCAACGCGATCGCCGCAAGCAGAAAGTTGCCGCTGTGGGCCAGACCGAGCACCTCGTCAAAGTTCCGCTGGGGAAGCGGCCGGCACAGCACCTGTTCCTGAAACGACATCCAAAGGGGATCGCCGTACCCGAGATCCTCGTGCGCGTCCACATGGACAACGCGAAACGGCGGCGCCAACCAGCCGCGTGTGATGGCATCCATCCATGCCGGCAACGCCTCGACATGGTGCTCCACCACCCTCCCGCGAATCGCCGCGGTCACCCCTAACCGGCGCAGCAGCGCCGCCACCGCTTCCGCGGGCCAGATCGAATGCGCCTGATCCGAGGGGCGCGGCCCACGTTCGGGCACGTGGTACACCGGGGGGCGCACGAAGAAGTCGAGGTCAAGGTCAAGTATCACCTGCATGGTATGGTGGAGAGGGGGCGGTCGTCCGGTGCAGATCGCCCCACTGGGGGCCGGTCGGGCCCGATAGCCCCATTCGTCGGATTGGTGCGGTCCTGCGGTTTCGGTCACCGATGAGGTAGAGGGCGAAGCGCCGCGATGCTACACGCGTATCACAACCCGCTCGCCGAGGCCTTGAAACATCGCGGCGTTTTGTGCGGTGGTGAGGCACCAGAGCCAGCGCTCCGGGCGGCTGATGCGGGGTCGGGGAGCGAATCCGTCGGTGACTACGACCACGACATCAGGGTAGTGGCGGAGCGTCCTGGCGTGGTCCTCGATGGGTTGGAAGCTTGTGCCGCCCCCGCCGCGGGCTCTTGCGTCCGGGTCGGTCGGGTCGAAGGGATAGATCTGCGTATCGAAGGTCACCGCGGAGACGGCGGACCGCTGTAAGGGACGTCGGGCCAGGGCGGTGAAAGCTCCCAGGACACCGGGAACAATGGAGCCGGACGCATCCAGGGCGAGCAGGATCTGGCGCTGGTCCCGGTAGTCGTGGCGTGGCAGCAGCACATCCGGGTAAAACGCCAGCAGGCGGCGCTCGGGCGGGGCCCAACGGGTCTCCGGCAGCAATCGGCTGCCGATGCGCTCGCGGAGGAGGCGTTCCAGATCGCAGGGTGGTTCGCGGTGGGGCGTCACGCGATAGGCGCCGAGTGCCTCCGTCCCGCAACTGTCCACTGTCTCCCACCCTTCCAGCGCGGAGCGGAGCGCCTGCTCCAGTTGCGCCCGGCGGTCCTCGTCCGCACCGGGATCGCGCAGCATCCGCTGCCGGTCGCCCTGAAATCCCTCAAATCCATCCCACTCCGCATGGACGTCCAGCGTGGTCCAGGCGCCGCACCCCTCGGGGGCGTTCCGCCGCACGATGGCATAGACCTGCTCCGCGGTGAGGCCGAGGGTCGAGCGGCCGATGAGCTCGGGCCCGATGATCGGGCCGGGGGGAAGGTCCAGCCGCGGATAGTGCCGCAAAATCAGATCGTTGATGACCGCGTCGCAGGCGAGGTTGTAGAGGTGATCGTCCAGGCGGGTGCGGGAGGGCGGTGTGACGAAGACGTGGCGATGGGTCACATGGAGCGCTTCGTGGACCAGCAGACCGGACAACTCCAGAACAGTCAGCGTGCGGGCCCACTCCCGGTTGAGCAGGAACAACAGCCGATCGTCGTAGCGGGTTACCGCCGCGGTCGGGATCCAGTCCGCCTCCACGGGCACGCCCAATTCCAGTACTTCCGCCGCCACATAGCATCCCCGGTTTGGGAGAAACTGGACGGCGAGCCGGTACTGCTCGCGAAGCTGGGCGTCCCGGATCATCCCGGCACTTCTCGCAGGAGGCACTCCGGGTCCGGACAGCGCTCGGCGAGGAGGCGCGCAAACGCGGTGGCTCCGGCGTTCTTTTCGCGCACCCGGATCGCTTTGAGCATCTTTTGGTACGTGGTATTGTGCCGGCGCACGAGAGCCGCCAGCACCTCCGGCGGCAGCGCCAGCACCAGTTCGCGCACCTGATACAGCTCGTCGTGGCTGAATACGTCCAGCAGGTGCAGCAGGCGCTGGGCCATGTCCAGATCCTCCTGCACCTGGCGCACGAACCGCTGCGGGTGGGCCACAATCTCCGCATAGGTGATGTAGGCGGCGTCGCCCAGCGCCCGGACCAGCAGGTGCAGTGGCACGCTGGACTCGAACGGCAGCACATCCTCGGTCAGGAGGCCCTCGGCATGCGCCTCCCCGAGCATTTCCAGGCGCCGGGGGGTGATCTTCTTGCGCTGGTCGTCGTTCAGATCGGCGTGCCACCACTCCAACAGGCACTGCGCGATCCGTTCGTCAAACCGGGTGTAGAAGAATGCAGGCGAAGGCTGATAGGGGAGATCGAGGTAGGCGTGAAAACGGTCCGTGAGCGCCGGATCCAGATCGTAGACCTGGTAGTCCCCGCCCGGCGGATTTACCGCGGCCCACACGGTCCGGAGGCGCGGCAGTCGCTCCCCATTCAGGCTGTGGAACTGGATCAGTTCGAAGACGGCATTCTGCACCCGCGGATGCGCCCGGTTCAGCTCATCCAGGAACAGAAACTCCGCCTGGGAGACCCGGTCCGGCCGCAGGAACCCGAGCTTGCCGTCCTGCGGCACCGGCACGCCCACCAGGTCCGCCCAGGGATCGAGCGTGGGCGCCGAGAAGTACACCAGATTCAGGTTTAACTTCTCCGCCACCGCCTGAACAATCCGCGTCTTCCCCACCCCGCGGTCGCCGCGCAGCAGCACGTTCTTGCCGGCGCGCGCCCAGGCCTCCAGGCGTTCGATCTTCTCGGGGTAGGGATCGCGGAATTCGCGCCGGGCTTCCTGCTGGAAAGCAGCACCCGCCGCCGGCACGCTGCGCGCTGCAGATTTGAGTCTCATAGGGCTCGTGATTCTCGGGGTGAGATGATCTTCCCTGAGCTTAGCGCACTGGCGCGCGAGAGTCGGCAACAGACTTTTTAAGCTACCGCTGCTGCTTCAGTCCGGCGCTGCGATTGTATCGGTGGTGATAAGCGCGACGGCCCTGCCGGTCCTCGACTCCCGCCGCGCCCGCGCGAACAGGGCCGAGCACCGGCGCCCCGGGGCGCTCTGGCGGAAGGTAGCCAGCACAGTGGGTCGGCGTCCTGCTCTGACGAGCCTCCGGCGCCGAAGTGAAAGGCGTCCCGGCGGGCCGTCTCGTCCGACCGTCCTCAGAGCTCCGGAACCCCCAATTTCAAATTCCCGCGAGTGTGATACAATCGCGACGTACATCGCCTGAATTGCTCTCTGCACGATATTGCTGCGCGGGCAAGTCGCGGACGGGAGCCAGGGGCCGACGTGATACCCGAAGCAGATCAGCGGCGCAACGGTCTCGTATTTGCGATCATCACCGCACTCGGATACCTCGTGGCGCCGGTGTTCTACGTCGGCGTCCTGCACGCGGCCATCCTCGAGTCGCTGGGCGCGAGCGATACTCTGGCCAACCTGCCCGGCGCAGTCTATCTCTGGGTAACACCGGTGCCGGTGCTGGTCGCGTGGTGGTTTCCCTCTCCCAGCCTGCTGCGCCCACTCCTGACGCACTCGCTGCTGGTCAAGGGTGGGGGAGGGATCCTGGTTGCGCTTGTGCTTGCGGCGGCTCCGCGGGCGTGGTGGATTCCGGCCCTGGTGTTGCATGCCGGGTTGATTGGGATCGCGGGCGGGATCGGAAACATGTGCGTCTGGGAGCTACTCGGCCGGGGGCTCTCCGCCGAGCGGCGCGCCGGAGTGCTCGGCTGGACGTTCGGCCTGGGTCCGATCTTTGCGGTGCTCGGCTCCTGCGCGTCGCAGTTGGTGCTCACGGGGACGTTCCAGGACTGGATCCACATCGCGGCAGTGCCGAAGCCCTGGTGCTACGTGCTGCTGTTCGGCGCTACCGGTCCGGCGATGTGGGTTTCGGCGGCGCTGGTGCGGGTCGCCCGCGTGCCGCCGGCGCCGGAACCCGAGGCCGGGGTCCGATGGGACGTGATCCGCGAGGGAGTTCGGCAGTACTTTCAGCATCCGCTCATCCGCTTCGCCGTCGTCGCCTTCCTGCTCACGTACGGTGGTACGATGATCATGGGCAACCTGTCGCTCTACGCGCGCACGGCGATCGGCGACGCGCCCGAGCAATACGCCGGGTTACAACTCGCCCTGCGTTTCGGCTTCAAGTGCATTGCGGGCTTCGCGCTCGCCTGGCTCCTGGCGCGGGTCAGCGGCCGCGCCTCGCTGGTCGCAACTACGGCGACGTGTCTCGCCGGAGTGGCGTGGGCGCTTGCAGTGCCGGGGAAGTGGTATCTACTGAGCTTCGGGCTGTTGGGCGCCGGAGAGTTGTTCTATGTGTACTACGTGAACTTCATCATCGGATGCTCGCCGCCCGCGCGGATTCGCGAGAACACGGCCTACACGAACCTGCTGACCGCCGGCCTCGGGTTCGTGCCCCTGGGGTTCGGCCTGGTCTCGGACCGTTTCGGCATTCCGGCCAGCCTGAGTGTCGCGCTGGCGATGTTTCTCGTGGCCATCGCGGTCGTGCTCGCCCGTTTACCGCGGGTGCCCGCGATGGACGGATCGGCGCGCTCGAACCCTTGATCCGGTAACAGTGTCCGCCCGGAAAGTAGTGGGATGCGGGGGGAGCCAGTCGGGTGGTTCTCCGGTGCGAAGGCGGCATTCTCTACCGCAGAGTGCCGGGGACCGAGGAGACCTCGGACCAGTTTCAACGAAGAAACTTGTCCGTTTACTGTTGTATCTCCCACAGTCTTGGGCAAGTTACTTGAGAGGACGCAGAGGAGCGCCGAGGAGAGAGTGAGTGACGCGTGGGGGCGGGAGAGGAGAGGCGGTGTGCCCGGCCGCGTACTTTTCCGGTCCCGCAATGGCCCTCCGGCGCGGTCGTGCTATGCTTGTCCGTCAGCCGCTGCGTCGAACTTCGATTCTCGCCTGCTCAGCGTGGGCTCTGTGGTCGCTTCCCGAGTCCGCCGTTCCGTTCGCTACCCCGACGAGGCGCCCTCAATGTCTGTCCGGACTCAACAGCGCAGGCTCGCACGGTGCGTGTTTGCCCTTTTCACATGCCTGACGGCGTTGCACGCTGCGCCGGCCCGCGCGTACGAGGAAGACACCCACTTCACGCTCACCTACGTTCTCTGCCGCGCCGTGGGACTCACGGACGGGGAAGCGCTGGTCGTCGCCGCGCACGACCAGGGCATGGACGACTCACCCGGGACAGTGGCCAACGGAGGTGTCGGCGGCGTCATCCCCAATATTGCCGAAGAGCACCTCTGGCATTCCATCCCGCAGGACGGCCAGGCGGCGAGCGTTCTCGCGCGCAAGAGCGCACTCTGGTCGGCGGTCCTGCAGGAGCAGAGCGCGGAACTGCGCTTGAAACGATTGGGTGTGTTCTTCCACTACCAGCAGGACACGTGGGCCCACCGGCATCATCCCAACCACCACGCCACTACCTTTCGCGCCTACCAGGTACCGGTGGGTCATGCCCTGCATGGACACCAGCCCGACCGGGTGCCGTTCGATCCGGTGTGCGCCCTGCGCTGCCTGGAGGATTCGATTTCCTACGCGCGGCAGTTCGTGCGCTTGCTGAATCGGACGCCGAACCCCTTTTTTGAGAACTACACTCCGGCAAGAGGCGAAGTGGAAACAAACTGGCCGGATCGCCGGAGGGGAGCGTTCTTCAACCAGTTGGTGTCCGACCCGTCCACTCCGGCTCACCTGCTGGTCACCGACCTCATCCGCAGCCAGGTGGATTCCTACACGACCTCGATAGACGCAAACCCGAACTTTGTCGGACGCTACACTGCTGATGAGGCGGTCTACGAGCGGGTACGCGAGCGGTTCCAGCGCGTGTGTGACGGGCACCGGCTCGGCATCACGGTGCCGCGAACCCGCACGAAAATCACAACGCTGACTACCTCGCAGTTCCAGGGCGCCAATCTGGGCAGCCGTACGTACACGGTCCGCATCTACACCGGCGACAGGCTCGGGGCGGGCACCGACTCCAACATTTTCCTTTCCATCCAGGGGGCTTCGGGACAGGTCGGAGAGCAGCGCCTGAACGGACTCATTTCGGGCAACGCATTCGAGCGCAACCAGACCGACACCGTGATCCTCACCGGACTGCAATCGGTCGGAGAAATCACCGGCATCACGGTGCGGAGCGATGACAGGTATCCGGCCTCGGCGTGGTACCTCGGCTGGATTGAGATCAGCTCCCCCGGCATCGCGACGAAGCGGTTCACGCTGAATGACTGGATCGAGAGCGGGAAGCTGACACGCACTCTCAGGTAGGTGTGTGTCCAGCGGCGCTATCGGCAAGAGAGCTCAGGAGCGGGCTGGAGGAGACATGAGAGAGTGACGACACCGGCTGCGGCAACTGGCCCCGCCCCGCTTCAGGGCGTTCGCGTCCTCGCCGTCGAGCAGTTCGGCGCGGGACCCTGGGGCACGATGCTCCTGGCCGATCTCGGTGCAGAGGTCATCAAGATCGAGAACCCGGAGGGAGGCGACATCGGGCGCTCGGTGGGGCCCTACGCGGTGGAAGGGGACAGCGTCTATTTCCAGAGCTTCAACCGCAACAAGCAGAGCATCACCCTGAACCTTCAGCATCCTCGCGCCGCCGAGGTGCTGCACCCGCTCGTCGCGGTGTCGGACGTGCTGTTCAACAACCTGCGCGGGGATCTCCCCGCCCGCCTCGGCCTTGACTATGCGGCGTTGGGTACGGTGAAGCCATCATTCGTCTGCTGCTCCCTGTCGGCATTCGGGCGCACCGGCGCGCGCGCGGCAGAGCCGGGGTATGACTACCTGATGCAGGGCTACGCCGGGTGGATGAGCCTGACGGGGGAGCCGGACCGGCCGCCGCAGAAGGCCGGGCTGTCCCTCGTGGATCTCAGCGCCGGCGCCCTTGCCGCGATGGGGACGCTGGCGGCGGTGCTCCGGGCGCGGCAAACCGGGCTCGGCGGCGATGTGGACGTGGACCTGCTCGGGACGGCCCTCGCCCAGCTTGCCTACGTCGGCGCCTGGCGCCTGACCGCAGGCTATCAGCCGATCCGCCAGCCGGACTCCTCTCACCCCTCGCAAAGTCCCTCCCAGACGCTCCCCCCACAGGACGGCTGGCTGGTGGTGATGTGCGCCAAAGAGAAGTTCTACCAGCGGCTGGTGGAACTGTTGGGCGCTCCCGAACTTGCCGCCGATCCGCGGTTTCGCACCTATGCGGACCGCCTGACGAATCGGGATCTGCTCTCCCGCCGGCTCGGCGAACTCTCCCGGCAGCGGACTACGGCACAGTGGCTTGCGATCCTGCGCGGCCACGTGCCCTGCGGTCCGGTGAACACGGTGGCGGAGGCACTGGCGGACCCGGAGGTGGAGCGCGGCGGGCGCCTCATCGCCTGGGACCACCCGGACTTCGGCGAGGTGCGCACCGTGGGGAGCCCGGTACGTGTGAGCGGAGTGGAACCACCCGTGCGCCGCGGACCAACGCTCGGCGAGCAAACCGAGGCGGTCCTCACCGGG
>SYMT01000555.1 GCA_005805375.1 Actinomycetota bacterium | reverse complement strand
GAGCAGGAACGCGCCGCGGCCGAGCGCCGCGCCGAGGAAGCCCGCATCACGGCAGAGGCCAGCCTGCGCGAGGAGCGCCGCCGCGTGGACGAGGAGCGCCGCCGCGTGGACGAGGAGCGGCGCACGGCCGAGCAGCGGCTGGAAGAAGCCACCCGGGCGTATGTGATCCGGGTGCTCCAGGGCCGGTTTGGGACGGTGCCGCCGCGCGTGGTCCGTCGCATCCACCAGGCGAACGCGGCGACGTGCGACGGCTGGCTCGATCTGGCGGCACGCGCCGCATCTCTGGCGGAATTCACACGGGACATGTGAAGCCGGGCGGCGCGTCTACCTCCTCTCCCCATCCGAGCGCGGGGAGGCGCACCACTGCGCCGCCAGGTCCTCGCCGCCTTCGCCCAGGAGGGGAGGGCGGCCGGTGGTTGCATGGCGCAGGAGGGGGTTGGCGATGAGCCGGAGCAGTCCCGCGGCGGGGTGCGCTACCTCCTGTACCATCCCGCGCGCCAGCACCTGGGGATCCTGAAACACGGCGCCGATGTCCTGGATGGGACCCGCGGGAACGTGGGCAGCAGCGAAGGCAGCCAGCCACTCGGCGACCGGGCGGGTACGCAGCACGGCGGCGATCCGGGGCGCCAGCGTCTCGCGGGCGGCCACGCGCGCCGGATTGGTGGCGAAGCGGGGGTCGTCGGCCCATTCGGGATGGCCCAGGAGGGGGCAGCAGCGGCGCCACTGAGCGTCGTTGCCCACAGCGAGGATGATCGGCCCATCGGCGGCCTCGAAGACCTGGTAGGGGACGATGTTCGGATGTGCATTGCCGTAACGGCCGGGGACCCGGCCGGAGACGAGCGCGTTGCTCGCGACGTTGAGCAGCCCCGCCACCTGACAGTCGAGCAGCGCCACATCCACCGAGCTGCCCTCGCCGGTGAGGGTGCGCTTCTGCAGCGCGGCCAGGATCCCGACGGCGGCAAACAGGCCGGAGGTCAGGTCGCTCACGGCCACGCCCACCTTCAGCGGTGGCCCGTCCGCCTCTCCGGTGATGCTCATCAATCCCGCCCGCCCCTGCGCCAGGAAGTCGTAGCCCGGTAGATCCCGATCGGGGCCGTCCTGACCATAGCCGGTGACGGAGCAGTAGATCAGGCCGGGGTGCTCGGACCGGAGGGCGTCGCCCCCGAGGCCCTGCGCGGCCATCCAGCCGGCGCGAAAATTCTCGACCACCACGTCCGCCTGGAGCGCCAGCTCGCGAGCCCGCGCCCGCCCCGCCGCGCCGGACAGATCCAGTTCGAGGGAGTGCTTCCCCCGGTTCAGGCAGAGAAAGTAGGCGCTTTCGGAGCCTGCGAAGGGCGGACCCCAGGCGCGTGTGTCGTCTCCCGCTCCCGGGCGCTCGATCTTCAGGACCTCGGCTCCGAGATCCGCCAGCAGCATGGTGCAGAGCGGCCCCGCCAGCACCCGCGTAAAGTCCAGCACTCGCGTCCCGGCCAGCGCACCGGTCAGACTCATGGGAACCTCCTGCATCTGGGATAGAGTGGGTCCGGGCCGGCGGCGCCTCCGGCGAAGGGTGATGAGAGAGGGGAGGGAAGAGGAAGGCGCCCGGCCCGTGCCTCGCTTCTCTTTGGGGGGCAACCACGGGGGGATTGCCCCTACACTCCTCGCCGGCCAACCCCCGCGTCGAGCGCCCGCCCCACAAGTCTCGCCGCGCAACCCCCGTTTCAGGACACCCCACTCCGCAAGTCTTATCAGAGAACCTTCGCCCCAAGCGCTCCATCCCACAAGTCTCATCGGGCAACCCCCGCGCCGAGCCCCCCACCCCACAAGTCTTGCCGGAGACGTCCTCCGGACGCATCCACCGCAAGCCTCCGCTACGAGCACCCCACCCCGCAAGTCTCGCCGCGCAACCCCCGCTTCGAGCGCCTCACCCCGCAAGTCTCGCCGCACAACCCCCGCGCCGAGCGCCCCACCCCGCAAGTCTCGCCGGAGTCCGAGGCATAGCCTCGTCCACCCTCTTCAGTGAGCCCGTCCGAACTGGGCTTCCCACCACCCGGGCGCCACGCCCGGAGGTTCCGGCGGCGGCACAGTGGTGGGGAGGGCGTGGAACTCGGCCGGAGTCCGAGACGATCGCCTCAGACTCCGGCGGGACGTATGAAGTGGGTTGCTCGCCCTGGGGGACGCGAGGCGAATAGACGAAGACCCCTGTCGGTGAGAACACCGAAACATCGGGTCGCGCGCGATAATTTGCGGTTTCTCGCCCACCCGGTGCTCGACGCCGGGGAGACACCGGGGAATCTCCCCGGCCCTCCCGGTGTCTCATCGCCACCACAGGACGCAGCCCGGTACTCGCCGATGTGGCCCCACCTATCGGGCCTAATAGCTATAATCGCTATTAGGCCCGATAGGTGGGGCAAAAATTTCTTTCTGCCTGTGCGTGTATTCTCGGCCTGGATGGGATAAAATATACCTGGAAAAAGGGAGAGAAATTCAAAGTGTACGTCTAGTCCTCGCCGCCGAGAAACACGGATCGGAACCCGTCGATGAGGCCCCAGCTGTCCGGATTGTACCCGCCGCGGGCCGCGCCGCGCAGGTCGGCCGCAGAGTAGTACCACGAACCCCCGCGCAGGACACGATATTGCGATTTAGAGGTATTTTCAGGATCGCACGCAGGGCTTGATTGATAGTAGTTGCTGTCGTAGTAATCAGCACACCACTCCCATACGTTTCCCGCCAGATCCAACGCCCCGCACCAACTCTTTCCTCCCGGCTTGCTCCCCACCACGGCCGATTGTCCTTTCTGCCAGTCCTGGCCATAGACCGCCAGTTTCGCCGTCGGTTTCTGGTCCCCCCACGGGTAGCGGCGCCCCTTCGCTCCCCGCGCCGCGTATTCCCACTCCGCCTCCGTCGGCAGCCGGTACACTCCCTCCACTCCTTGCGCCCGGCACACCAGCGTCAGCCAGGCACAATACAGCACCGCGTCCCACCAGCTCACCCCCACCACCGGCTGCTCCGACGCATTGAACCGCGCGTCCTTCCAGTACGACGGCTCCCGCACACTCGGGCTCTGCGCCAGTAGCGCCGCGAACTGGGGTACCTGCTGCGCCTCCCCCGCCAGATCCCGCTGCAGGTTCCCCAGCAGTTTCGGTCCCTCCCGCAGGAACTGCCCATACTGCGCGTTCGTCACCGGCGCCTCCTGCAGCCAGTACCCCCGCGTCAACTCCACCCGGTGCACCGGCCTTTCGTTTGCCCTGTCGCTCTGATCGTCCCCCATGGTGAATGTCCCCGGCGGCACCCACACCAGCGGAGCCCCGGTCACCCTGCAGGTGCTCTTTGTCCCCGCTGGGCGGCTTCGGGGCGCGGCCACCGGCGCGGCTCTGAGCTGCACCGTCAGCCGGAGGTCCCCCGCGGGACCGCCGTTCCGGCCCCGTCCGCCACAGTGCGGATAGTACAGCGATTCGCCGGCCTTCGCCCCGGCCGGGACCTGTAACTGCGCCACCGTCGCGCCCGCGGGAGCCGGAAACACCCCGCCCAGCCGCGCCTGCTCCGGCGTCAACCGGAGTTCGCCGTAGAGGTCGGCGCCGGCCACCGGGTCGTACGCGACGCGCCGGGCGCCGATCAGGGCCTCCCGCATCTCCGCCGCCGTCTTGTAACGCTGCTCGCGGTCGCGCTGGAGCGCTCCTTCCACCACCGCTGCCAGCACCGGCGGCACGTCCGCCGGCAGCGGCGGCAGCGGCGCGCTGCGAATCGCGTCCATGAGCGCCCACTGGTTGGCGCCGTCGAACGGCACTCGGCCCGCCAGCAGCTCGTAAAGGATCACCCCGGCAGCCCAGATGTCCGTGCGCCGCCCGATCGTTCCCGAGAATGCTTCCGGCGGCATGTAGGCCGGGGTGCCGGCCAGGCCCGGGGTGTGTGCGGTGGTGACCCCCGCACGGGCGATGCCGAAGTCGCTGAGCCGGGGGCAACCCGCCTGGAGGAGTACATTGGCGGGCTTCAGATCCTGGTGCAGCACCTTCTGGGCGTGCAGGTGCTCCAGGCCCTCCAGAATGCCTTCCAGGATTTCCACGGCCCGTGGCCCGGGCGCCCGCTGCCCCGGCAGCGCTTTCAGATAGGCCGCCAGCGTCCCGCCCTCAATGAACTCGCTGACCAGGACGACCATGCCGTCGTAGATGCCCGCTTCCTGGATAGGGACCACGTTCTTGTGCCCGGAGGCACGCACCCAGACGCCGGCTTCCATCAGAAACTCATCGGCCGTTCCGGTCGGAAGCAGCGCCACTTTGAGCGCGACCGGGATGGGCACCGGCCCCGCTTTCACCGCCCGAAAGACGACGCCGAATGCTCCCCTGCCGAGTTCCTGTTGCAGGAGATAGGGACCGAGTTGAACACCGGGACGAAGCATGATGGGGTAGGATTCGCGGGGCGTGGGCCGGGTTCCTGCCGGGGTCGGCGCGCGGAGTTCCGGTTCGGCGTCGCTACGGTCGCCCATGCCGTTCTGGGACAACACCAAACGCCCGCCCCGGGTTAGTACCGCGGGCTACTACCGAGGAAAACCGGTTGACGGCGGCGCGCCTCCCGGAGCCCCGGAATTTCCACCGCAGAGGACGGAGAGGGACGCAGAGGCCCGCTGCAGTCGCCGACCCGAAGTGGCCGCCAGGCACAGGAAAGAGTGCGCCAGACGAACGACGAACTCCGCTCCGGCGGCGGCTGTAGCCTGTAACCCGGCCCGGAGAGTGTAACCGATGGATCCTGAAGTGCTCCGGCGTCGGCTTGTGTGTTGCCGTCATCTGCGGGGGCAACCACCCAGCCGGGACGCCTTTTTTCTCGACTACGGAGGCCCTCGTCGCGAAAAGCCCATTCAGAAAAACACGCCCTTCTGCCGCCTTCGAGCCCCGCGTGGCTTCCGACGCTGCTGCGCCCCTCACCGGTTTGAACCGGTTTTCCCGGAAGCAGCCGCGCGGTTTTCACCCGGGGCGGGGGTGCTCCGCATCCCGCAGGGGTTTCTTCGCGTCCGCATCGCGAGTCTACCCCGGTGCGGCGGTGCTACGTCCTCGGGGTGAACACTACCCAGCAGTACACCGCTCCCGTCAGCGCCATGCCGAGGCCCCAGAACAGAAGGTGATTCACGACCCGGCGGCGGAGGTCGGCATCGGGGATGGCGGCGACGCAGAGGGCGCCGATGGTCGAGAGCGGGGACACGTCCACCAGGTGTCCGCCGACGTTGATCGAGTACGCGATCGCCAGCGCATCGGCGCCGCCGAGTTTCTGGGACAGCCCGGCGGCGGTGGGCAGCAGCGCGGGGAGCACCACGCCGGCGGTGCTGCTGTAGACCGAAAGCAGGCCGGTCACCCCGGCGATGACGCCGGTGATGCTCTCGCGGGTCGCCACCCGCGCCGTGAGACTGGTAAAAAGGTCCAGGCCGCCGGTTTTCTCCAGGAGTGCGGTCAGCACGGTCACCCCGCACACCATGACGATGGTGCTCCATGGGACCAGGCGGAACGCCTCTCCTTCGTCGGCCAGGCGCACGACACCGAGCAGCACTCCCGCGGCGAAGGCGGCCATCCCTACCTGCACCTGGAACAG
This sequence comes from Actinomycetota bacterium, assembly GCA_005805375.1. Lineage (GTDB taxonomy): Bacteria > Armatimonadota > SYMT01 > SYMT01 > SYMT01 > SYMT01. The sequence goes on along the minus strand of SYMT01000555.1, from coordinate 14,023 downwards.
GAGCGCCCCCACGACGAGCAGCAGGATCAGGCAGAGCGTCACTCCATGCGCCCGACCGACCCGCACCGCCGGGCGCACCTCTTCCGGCGGGGACGCGACCGGATCGGCAGTTCGCAGCAGGCGGAGCCCTCCGAAGACCACGTAGCCGAGCAACCCGGCGAGCCCGTTTGCCAGCAGGTTGTGGCCGAACAGCGTCCACCCATGTCCTCCCAACCCCATCCGTTCCATCAAACCGCCCGCGAGGATCCCTGTCGGGGCAATCGGCGAGAGGGCGCCGGCAATGGCCCCATGCGCGACGAGCACTGCCATCAGGCCGGCGGGGATGTTCGCCCGGCGGGCCGCCGCCATCGCCGGCGGCGCCAGGAGCGCCGCCGCCGCGATGTTGCCCGCGCCGAGGGTTGCCAGCACGAATGTCAGCAGAAAGAACGCGAGCGGCAGCAGGGCGGCCCGCCCCCGGCAGGCGCGAACCGCCCAGCCGGCGAGCACGCCGAGGGTCCCGTTCGCCTGAGCCTGCGCGAAGAAAAAGGTGATCCCGACCAGCGTCAGAAAGAGATCGGACGGAAACCCGGCGGAGACTCCCTTCGCGCCGATCGTGTGTCCCATTGCGGGGGCCACATAGACGCCCAGTCCCCACGCCAGCGTGATCGCCACCAGTCCGGGGTTCACAGAGGTGGTGCAACTCACCACGATGACGGCGATCAGCGCCGCGAGAGACAGCCAGGCGAGGTCCATGATAGGAGACGATTCACCCGTGCCCCCCGGCATTCCTCGGCGCCGGCGATACCGGGGTCCGTCGCCCGCACAAACCCGGTTCAGAATCCGGAGATATAATCCACCGGACACTCGGGAGCAACCGTCCATGCCTGCGAGGAATCTGCACCACCCTATCGTGCGCCGGGCACTCGAACGTGACGGGAGGTGATTACCCGATGGATTCCCTCACCGAATACCGCGAAATCCTGAAGCCCGTGGTAGGGGGACGGGTCAAAACCACGCATCTCTGATGCGAAGTCCACCTTCGTGGACTGGGTCTGCGGGCACGTGACGGGCGTGTGGAAAGCGGTCCCCCCGCCGTCGTGGACTCCCGAGGCGGGCGCGCGAGGGATTGAAATCACCTCGCTGGCTTGGGCGTCCTACCGGACGAGGGAAGGGCGTGCTGTTCCGGATCGCGCCCGGAGAAAAACCCTGGCGGCGGGAGGGGAGTCCGCCAGACGGCCGGCAACCTGCTCTCTGGTGCTGGGTATGAGCCGGCACAGGCGAGTGGGTCCGCTGCATCCCGAAGCGGTCCACCGTCGGGTGGCATGCCGGCATCCATCGTTCCGAGAGGCCCGCCTGGTTCCGGGCAGCCGGTCCCATGCGGTCTAGAAACGGGAGCGCGCCGCCGAGTTCACCGAACTCCCCCCGGCGAACGCGGGACCGTCTGCCTCGGTTGACCCGGCGGTGATGTGGCCGTGTCGTCTGGTGGCTGGAGGGGAGGGCGGAGAGGAAGGAAAGAAACCCGGACGACTGGTGGTGGGCTGCCCCACAATCCGGTGAGGGCGCGCCGACTACTTCTCCGGTTCCGGCGCCTGCCCCGGGTCGAATTGGTACAGCAGCACATCTCCGGCGGCGAAGGTCACGGACAGGCCGGGGATGGCGGCCGGAGAACGGAGCTGCCCCAACCATTCGGTGGGCCAGACCAGCACCCAGCGAATGCGCCGCCGCCGGAGCCATGCGGCGCGCTCGTGGGGGGCGCCGTCGCCGAGGAAGAACCAGAGGCGTTCGCGTGCCTTGTGCGAGGCATCGAGCGTCATGTGCCAGTGCCCGTGCCAGGAGCGCGCGTCGGCGGCGACCGGCGCCCAGCCACCGGTCAGTGGTCCGGCAAGGGTGATCTGGTCCGGCGTTCCGTGGGTGTCGAGCGCCCGCAGGGCCGCCTGCAGCTCCGGCGGCAGGAAGTAGCGCTCCGGGTGGCGATGGTACTGTTCCGCGTGCCGCAGCGCCATCGCAGGAGCGCCGGGGAGCAGGAAGACGACCAGCGACACGCGCACCAGTGTGCCCGAGAGGGAGGCGAGCACCCGGCGGCGGTGCGGGTCCCGGCTCGGGCCGCGCCGCACCCAGCGGCGGACCCGGAGGGCGAGCATGTCTGCGCCGGCCGCCGCCAGCAGCGCCAGCGGCACGTGCACCCCCCCCACCAGCCGGCAGAGCTTTCCGCCCAGGGATACCGGCAGCAGAAGCCCGAGGAAGACGACACCGACCCAGCAGAGGGGCAGCAGGAAATGGGATCGCCGCTCCGGTCGGAGGAGCACCGGCAGAGCCAGCAGTCCGAGCGGCAGGTGCGCCGCCAGGTAGAACGCCGGCGGCTCTACGCGGAGGCCGTCCTGCGCCAGCGCGCGATACACAGGATCGGTGGCCAGCACGCAGAGGAGATAGATCGCCGCCGGAGCCGCACCGAGCGCCACAGCCCCCCACGCCACGCGCGAGGTCTGCCACACTTCCCGCAGCGGCGGACTTCCGGCCCGCGCGCGCAGCAGGAACCAGGCCGCAGCAACCGCACCGAGCGTGAGGAAATCAAACGGGTGCGTCCAGGCAAGCAGCGTGGAAAGGGCCGCGATTCGCAGTCCGGCGCGCGCAGAAAGGGAAAGGCGTCCGGCCCCTGCTTCTCTCGTTTCTGTGCCCGCAGGTCTCCTGCCGGGTGCGTCCCGCTGGTTCTCTGCTCCCCCGGTCTTGCTCCCCGGAGCCCGCTCGGCACAGCACCTTCCCAGGAGGAGAATCAGGAGCGCCTGGGCGAGCGCGAGGTGCGGGAGGTTCGTCAGGGTGAAAAATGTGTTCCCTTCCGGCTGGAGCCAGTCCCCATTCGGCAGGCGCACGCCCCATGCTTCCAGCATCCAGCCGATCCCGGCAGACCAGCAGAGCAGCACCAGGTAGAGACGGCGGCGGCGCCAGGGCCGCAGGAATCGCCGTCCGAATCCCCACGCCGCCAGCAGCAGCGCCGCCCCACTGAGCAAACGCGAGAGGTGGAACCCCGCAAACAGCGATCCACTGCACAGGCGCGCCGCCAGCCCCTGCAACAGCACCTGCGGGAGAAACAGCCGGGGTGCGTGCGGCTCGGCGGTGAACGGGTCGTCGAAGAGCAGCGACCCGTGCGCCGCCATACGGGTGAACGCCAGATACTGGTTTGCATCGCTGCCGTTGATCGGCGGCACCGCCCAGAACGACGCGCCTGGGGGACGGATCAGCCAGCCGTACAGGTAGGGCAGACTGGCCAGCAGCAGGGTTGCTCCGAGCATCCGGAGGACTTGCCGGGCACGCCCCGGATCCCGCTCGATCTTTCCGGTTCCTGAATCCAAAATCCTGAACCCAACTCTTACAGGGTACCGCGCCCGTCGTGTCGAACTGAAGCTTGTAATCCAGGTTCCCTGATATCATGCGAGCAACCTCCCTTCATCCGGGTCGGGTCACGCGGGACGAGTGGCTGGAGCAGCAATGCCGGCTCCTCCACACCGCGGGCTGCACACTGGCGGCCGCCGTCGAAGCTGTGAATGCACGCGGGGAGGACGCCCGTTCCGGCGCCCTGGGCCGCCGCCGCGCCGTCACCCTCGATCATCTGCGCGAAGTGGAGGGGGGCTGCAAACTGCTCCAGCGCCTCCAGCAGGCGATCCAGGACGCGATCTACGATTCCGAACAGGAGATGCGCGAACTCCGCGAGCGCGAACTCACTCCGGCCGATCTGCTCGTCGAGGGCGATGGGCTGATTCAGCGCTATCGCTTCCTGCGGCGACGCAATCGCATCCTCGATGGGCTCCGTGCGGAACTTCCGCGCGCTACCCTCCACGCCCTGCACTGCCTGTACCTGCTCCGGCGCCTGCGCGAGGGTGACGCCTTCGAGGATCCGCTCCGCGCGCCCGGATGCGATTTCGCGCTGGCCGCGCTGGATGAACTCTCGGGCGAGGGTGGATCCCCCTCGTGAGCCGCGCTGTGCCCGTCGTCCGGCCAGAACCGCCGCCTTCGGCGGCGGAGGCCGTCACGGCCGCAGCCCCCGGCCGTGACGGCGCTCCACCTTCCACCGCATTCGCGCCCCCTGTCTGGCGGGCGCCGCTCGTCGGCGCGCTGCTGATTCCGATTTCCGCGTTCTGCGCCGTCTACGGCTACACCATCATTCAGGCCGTGCATTGGAGCCAGCAGTCGCTGAAGCTCGGGCCGGTCTTCTTGCTGACGGTGGTGATCGTGCTGAATGCCCTGCTCCGGCTGGTCCGACGCCGCTGGGCGCTCAGCGCGGGGGAACTGGGGCTGGTCTATTCGATGCTGGTGGTCGGCGTGGCGATCGGCGGCATCGGGATGGTCCAATTCCACGTCACGGGCCTACCGGCGGTCTATTACTTCGCTGCCACGAACGGGTGGACGGCGCTGCACTCCGCCATCCCGTGGTGGTTCGGCCCGCGCGATCCGGAGGTGATCGGCGCGTTCTTCCGGGGAAACAGCACGCTCTATCAGCCGGGGGTCCTGCACGAATGGGCGGTGCCGGTGTTGTTCTGGACGGTGGTGCTGCTGCTCCTGGCATGGACGATGCTCTGTCTGAACGCGCTGCTCCGGCGTCAGTGGGTGGATGGGGAACGGCTGGCGTTTCCGCTGGTCCAGTTGCCGCTGGAAATGGTGCGCGAGGGAGGCGCCTCTCCCTTCTGGCGCAATCCACTGATGTGGGCCGGGTTCCTGCTCGCCGGGGGCGCAGAATCCATCAACAGCATCAACTACCTCAGCCCGAGTTTCCCCGCCATCCCGATCAAGCCGATTCGTCTGGAGGCCAACTTCACCGCGTTCCCCTGGAACGGCCTGGGCATGTTCGCCGTGGCGTTCTACCCGTTCATGATCGGGATCGCGTATTTGCTCACCCTGGATGTCAGCTTCTCTTGCTGGTTCTTCTATCTGATCACCAAAGCCGAGTTGATCCTCGCCACGGCGGCGGGGTGGAAAGATCCCAACAGTCTCGTGGGGCTCGGGCGGCCGCCCTACACGATGGAGCAGGGGGCGGGCGCTTTCCTGGGCATCGCCATGTTTGCGCTCTGGACGGCCCGCCAACCGCTGGCGGAGGCGTGGCGGGAAGCGCTGCGCGGTGCGCCGCGGCGCACGGAGGAGGTGGTGTCGGCCCGCGTCGCCTGGTTCGGTGCGCTCGGCGGGGTGCTGGCCGTCACGGCAATATTCACGTGGTGCGGCCTCGGATTCTGGACCGCGCTGGCATTGTTCCTCATCTATTTCCTGTTCCAGGTCACCGTCACCCGCATCGTCGTCGAGGCGGGGGCCGGCTGGCACTTCGCACCGACGTGTAACGCACACCAACTGCTGTTTTCCTCACTCGGCATGCACGGATTTTCCCCGCGCGAACTGACCGTGCTCGCGTACCTCAACTGGATTGACCAGGACTACCGGGACAGCCCGATGCCGCACCAGTTGGAGGGCATGAAGCTGGCGCAGGAATCCCGCGGCGCGATCCACCGGGTGTTCTGGATCCTGATGCTGGCGGCGGTCCTCGGCGCCGTCTGTGCGTACTGGGCGAATCTACATATTTACTACGAATATGGCGCCGCCACCGCCAAGTCGCGGCCGTGGATCACCACGGTCGGCCTGGCGCCTTTCCGGCAGTTAAAGGATTGGCTCGTCACCCGGCGTCCGACCGACATCGCGACATTGCAGGCGGCGGGTGGTGGCCTGGCCACCACCGGACTGCTGGCACTGGCGCGGCAGCGATTCACCTGGTGGCCGTTCCACCCGATCGGCTACGCCATCGCCAACACCCAGAGTCTCGACTACATGTGGTTCCCGTTTTTCGTGGCGTGGGGCGCCAAGACGGCTGTATTGCGCTACGGGGGCATGCGTCTGTACCGGACCACGCTCCCCTTCTTCCTGGGCCTCATCCTGGGTGACTACGTTGTGCCGGCGCTCTGGTTCCTCTTCGGCTGGAGCATCCGCACCCAGATGTACATGACCTTCCCCCACTGACGCGCGTGACGCGAGGGGTGGCGCAGGCTGCTTGCTCCCACCCGGGGACATCCGGCGCGGCTCCGTCCGGGGATTGTGTGGGGCCAGGGTGAGCGCAGGAGTGACTGGACCACTTGCTGCGCCCAGCGCACCCGGTGCGGCTCAGGCGCGCTCAAGCGGAGGCCGGCGTTCTCTGAGGTACGCCGACGTCCCGGTCAGCGCACGACTATCGGTCGAACCGCCGGGGCACAAAGTAGCCCTCCGGCTGGCGCCGTTGGTACGCATCCGACTTCAGGTAGGCGGCTCGGTCGCCCGCGATGTCCAGGCGGTCCACATCCAGGCGAAGTCTGCCGATCCGTGTGCCGCTTGCCTTCACCCACATGCCCAGGTCCACTTTGTGGATGGAGACCTTCCGACGGTTGTGGTACACGACCGTGGTACCGGCAAGGTGCAGGGTCCACTTCTTGTCGCCGGCCCGCACCTGAAGGCGGCGCCCTTTCACCTTGCTGGAGCGATCACTGACCCGCCCTACTACCGTTCCCGGTCCCATGTCCCGGGCGCGGGCGCCGTTCCCGACCGCCAGAGTCCCAAGCATCGCCAGGAGCAACACTACTCCGGTTTTCATTCGTTGCATCGCGGGTTTTCCTTTCTGCTCCCTTCAGTGTATCCTTACCGAAGGAATCCGTGGTCGGTAGCCGCTCAATGTCGGAACGGCGCCCTGGAGAATCGTATGTCGCTGATCCGCGCCCGGCGCGCGCTGCATAGCCTGGTCTGGGTAGTCCCGGTGTTCGTCTTCCTCTTCGTCCTTTCAATCCTCATCGGGGCATCCCCTTTTACCGGGGGAGGCCGTGGTGCGGGAGGCGGAGGGATGGGCGGACCGGGCGAAGCCCGTTTCGCGCGCATTGATGGACAGGACATCCCACAACGGCAGTTTGAGGAAAGCCTGGAGCGGCTGCGGGACCAGATGACCCGTTTCTCGGGTGGCCCGGTCCAGATGGCTCAACTTGCCGAGTCACCTCGTTTTGCCTACGAGCAACTCCTGAACGAATATGCGGAAGCGGCGGCTGCGCGCTCGATTGGAATCAACGTGTCTTCCGCCGAAGCGGACAGCGCGGCGCGCGACCGTATTGAGTCGATCCTGAAAGAGCGCGGGGAGGGGCTGACCGCGTCGGAACTTCAGGATACCCGCCACATGATGATGGCGGCCGTGGACACCGAAACGGAACGACGACAACTCGCCGGAACGCAACTGCGCTCCAAGCTGGAGGCGGACGCACGCCCGGTTGAAGTGCAGGTGGCTCACGTGCTGGTCAAGACGGAGACACGTACGCCCGAGGCGGCGCTGAAACTGGGCACCGATATCGCCCGGCAGGCGCGCGCCGGTGCGGACTTCGCCAAACTCGCCGCGCAGCATTCGGAAGATGCCGGCAGCAAGGCCGGCGGCGGCGTAGCCGGCTGGGCAAGCGCGATGCCGCCCACAGCCGCGGATCCCAAGAAGCCGAAGAAACCGGACGAGGCGACTTCGTTCGTGCCGGAGTTCACTGCCGCCGCCCTCCGTCTCCGCCCGGGGCAGGTGAGCGACCCGGTGAAGTCGAAGTTCGGCTACCACGTCATCAAGGTGCTCCAGGAGCGCAACTACGAGCCGACCGACGCCGAGTCGAAGAAAGACCCGAAGAAGCGCACCGAGGCGATTGACAGCTACAAGCGTACTCTCGCCAACCAGGTCGCCCAGGGATTGGTGGAGCAGTTCCGCCAGCAAATCAAAGTAGAGGCGTCCTCGCCGTGGCTGCGCGCCTACCTCGCCGAACAGAAGCTGAACCTGACCCCGGTCTTCCCCGGTGATGAGATCAAGCCTCTCCCGCCGGCAGAGGTCGCGAAGCTCACGCCGGTGATCGCGGACTACGAAGCCGCCCGGAAGGCGAATGGGCGAGAGATTGATGAGGCCTTCACGTTCCGGCTGGCACAGCTCTACACCCGCGCGGGGCAGCACCAGCAGGCGTTCGATCTGCTGGACAGGGTTGTCAAGAAGCGGCCGAACGGAGAGTTGGCCTTTGCGCTCGGAGCGACCCTGGAGAAGCTGAACAAGAAGACCGAGGCGCTCGCCGCGTACGAGAAGGCACTGGAGCAATCCTACAGCAATCCGGAATTGGTGGGCCGGATCGGGGACCGCTTCAAGGCACTCGGCCGGACGGATCTGATGAAGAAGGCGCAGGCGAAGCAGGGGCAGCAGCTCGCGCAGCGGGCTGCCGAGCAGCAGAAGCAGCAGGCTGAGTTTCAGCGCATGATGCTCGAGCAACAGGCCAAAGCGGCTCGGGAGAGAGCCGCTGCCGCCCCCGCAGGCAATGCCCCGGCTCCCGGGGGGATTGTCCCACCCCCGCCCGCAGGCGCGGTTCCGGGGGCGATTGTTGTCCCACCCCAGCCCGCAGGCGCGGTTCCGGGGGCGATTGTTGTCCCACCCCAGCCCGCAGGCGCGGTTCCGGGGGGGCTTGTCCCACCCCAGCCCGCAGCCGAGGCTCCGGCCGGCGGAACCATACCTCCCGCCCCGAAGCCGCCGTCCGCGCCCCCGCCCGCTGCGGTCCCTGCACCGGGCGCCACGCCTCCGGCTCCCGCCGCAGCACCCGCGGGTGCTGCGAAATCCGCTACTCCGCCGGGCCCACCCGCGTCCGGGCGTTAACGCTCGGCCCCCCGGGATGCGTTCGCGCGGCGGCCGGGGGAGGTTGTCGAATTCTGCTTCAGCAACCTTCCCCGGCCCTCAAGGGATTCGCGGCCGGACAGTCATCGCAGCAAAACGCCGGACACGGAAAGGAGGCAGCATCGGTGGAAGTGCAGCCGGGCACCCTCTACGTCGTGGCCACGCCCATCGGCAATCTGGAAGATTGCACCACGCGGGCGCTGCGCCTGCTGCGGGAAGTTTCCGTCATCGCGGCCGAGGACACCCGGGTTACGCGGAAACTGCTGAGCCACTTCGACATCCATACACCGCTGGTCTCCTATCACGAACACAGCAGCGCGCGCCGGTTGGATAGTCTCGTGGCGCGTCTGGCTGCCGGGGAGAACGTGGCGTTGGTAAGCGATGCCGGCACGCCCGGCATCAGCGACCCGGGCAGCGAGTTGGTCCGCGCCGCCCTCGCCGCAGGCATTCCGGTGTGCCCGGCGCCCGGTCCTTCGGCGGTACTGGCGGCCCTCTCCGCCGGCGGTCTCGATCCGTCCCGGTTCCTGTTCCTCGGATTCTTGCCCCGCAGCGCTGGAGAGCGCACCCAGTTGCTCGGCTCCGTCGCACGCCTTCCGTGGACCCTCGTCATCTACGAGGCGCCCAACCGGGTGGGAGCAACGCTGACCGCGCTGGCAGAGGCGCTGGGGGACCGCCGGGCAGTTCTTGCTCGGGAGCTTACGAAGCGCTTCGAGGAGTTTGCGCGCGACTCGCTCACCGCCCTCGCGGCGCAGTACCGGGACGCAGCTCCTCGAGGCGAATGCGTACTCCTCGTTGAAGGCGCCACGCACGATCCACAATCCGTCTCGCCTGCTGACCTTGATGCTGCGTTGCAGCGGCGATTTGCCGCGGGAGAGAGCGTGCGGGACGCAGCCCGGGCGGTGGCGGGTGAACTGGGCCTCCCGCGCCGGGAAATCTACGCCCGCGCGCAGGAAATAAAAGAACGAGGGGCGGCCTCAGTGGAAGAGGGCGAAGGATGAGTGGGGAACGGCCCCGTCAGCGCCGGAAGAAAGCCACGGTGCGCAGTGCAACTGGAAGCGGATCCACGGCGCGGCGCGGCGATGGGCGCGTCAATCTGGGCCGATCCAGCGCGGTGAGCCTCACGGGGCCGCCGCCCCCGGCTGCCCCGTGAGGCTCGCCGCGGAGGTTGCCGGTCATCCATCCGTCGTATCCACGCCACACGGAGTCCGACCGGGAACAGCAAGCGGGCCAGGGGAGAGTGACGCACGGTCGCGTCCTACATCCGAAATCGCGCCCGCCTCCGGGCGTAGAAAGCAAAGCGCGCAATGGGAGGCTGCGCCTGCAGGCTGCCGCGGCGTCAGTCCAGTTGCACCCAGATCTTGGAGCAGACCTCATCGCCCAGGGCTAGGTCCTGATCGCCCACCCGCACCATCAGCGGGCCGTTGAACGGACCTCGACCGGTGACGCTCAGCCGCGCGCCGGGAATCATGCCCACTCCGGCCACATACTGCAGGAAATCAGGAGTCTCGTCGGCAATCCGCGCCACGGCTCCGGCATCCCCTGCTTGAAGCGCACCCAGCCGGACGTTCGTCTCGGGCTCGTTCCAATCAATCGGCTGCCCGTGCGGGCAAGTCTTGGGGTGCCCGAGAAACTGCATGAGCCGGCGCTCGAATTCAGGGGTGATGTAGTGCTCCAACCGGCCGGCTTCCTCGTCCACCTGATGCCAGGGCACGCCGATCACATCCACGAGGAGCCGTTCGAGCAAACCGTGCCGGCGGATGGTGGCAATTGCGACCCTGCGCCCCTCGTCAGAGAGGGTGATCCCGTGATACTTTTCGTGGTGAATGAGGCCGCGCTCCGCCAGGCGGCGCAGCATCCCGGTCACCGACGCGGGTGAGATTTTGAGGCTGCGTGCCAACTCGGTAGTGGTGACCTCGTCTTGCTCCTTAGAGAGGCGATAAATCCACTCGAGGTACTCTTCAATGTGAGCACTCAATGCTGACTCGGTGTTCACGCTGGCCTCCTGAAAGCCGGATCGGTCACGGCCGACTTGACCGGATTATATAGCACGGCGCCGTCTCAACGTTCATATCGGCTGCGGTTCGCCGGCGATTGCAGATCACTGACCACCAGGGCCGACCCGCATCGAAGCTGCGCCCCCCAGGACCGGAAACGTGACAGAGGCCGTCGTGCGTCCTGTTCCATCCCACCTGAACCCGGGACCGCAACCTAACTTTCGCCTGAATTCTTCCCTGTTCAAACGATCGGCCGCGACGGCGAGCAAAGTTAGCGGTACAATAAAGTAATGAAGAAGCGGACACGAGTCGTGGAACATGCGGCGCGGTGAACTGAAGGTCTGGATCGAGACCTGGGAGGGAACTCCCGTGGTCCGAGCGGAAGGCGAGCTCGACCTCGGGACGCTCGATCAATTCCGCACCGCCACGTCAGAGGTCATGCGGCGGAACCCATCCGCGGTCATTTTCGACTTGCGGCAGGTGACGTTCATTGACAGTAGCGGCTTGGGGATTCTCCTGGCCACCCGCAAACGGCTCGGGTCGGAACGCTCCGCAGTCACGGTCATCACCCAGCAGCCGGCAGTGCTCAATTCTCTGTCTACCACCGGGCTGGACCGCTATCTCTGTGTGGTGCCGGAGCCCCTGGCGGCGGCAGCCACTGCATCATCCGAGGCCCCCGGCGCTGCCTGAGCCTTCCCACAGCGGCGCGCCTGCGGCTTGCAGGCCTCCGTCTGCGGTCAGCACCTGAATTCTCTGTTCGGCATGCTCCAGTTGCGCCGCGCAGTGACGCGAGAGCGCCACCGCTTCCTCGAACCGGCGGAGGCACTCGTCGAGGGGCAGACTCCCGGTTTCCATGGCGGACACGATCCGCTCGAGGCGTTCGACCGCATCTTCAAACGTCAGTTGCGCTGCTGTGTTGTCGCTCGCCATCCTGTTCCTCCCACACGTCCCGCACCTCAGCGTCCACCGCGCCATCCACCAGGCGAATGCGCACCACGTCTCCGCAATGCACCTGACCGGCGCGCACCACAGGCAGGTGGTCCGGGAGGCGAGACACTGCGGCATAACCGCGCGCCAGCGTTGCCAGCGGACTCACCCCGTCCAACTTGCCTGCGGCCAGCGCCAGACGCTGTTGCCAGCGCAACAGGCAGTATTCGCGCGCTCGGCCCAGCCGGGCCACGCATTCATCCACCCGCTGGCGCCGTGCATCCAGCAGGCTTTGCGGATAGGCCAGTGGCGTGCGCCGGGACAGGCCCTCCCAGCGCAGCCGTGCATTCTCGACCCGCCCCGCAAACTGGCTCTCGATCCGCAGCGCCGCGTCACGCCAGCGCTCCTGCTGTTCGGCCCGCAGCAGGAGCACAAGTTCCGCTGCGGCGGTCGGCGTGGGGGCCCGGTAATCGGCCGCCAGATCCGCCAGCGTGAAATCCGTTTCGTGTCCTACTGCAGAAATTGTCGGGAGCGAGAGTGCCGCCAGGGTGCGGAGTACCGCCTCGTCGTTGAAGGCCCACAGGTCCTCCAGAGAGCCGCCGCCGCGCCCCACAATCAACAGGTCGGCGCCGGCCTCTCGCTCGGCCAGCCGCAGGGCAGCACAAAGACTGGCGGGCGCCGCATCCCCCTGCACCAGCGCGGGGGTGAGCACCACCTCCACCGGGCTCGCCTCCCGCGCCAGCGTGACACAAATGTCCTGCACCGCCGCCCCGGAGAGGGACGTCACTACCGCCACCCGGCGCGGAAAAGCCGGAAGGGGGCGCTTCCGTTCGGGTGCGAAGAGGCCCTCCTGCAAGAGCCGGGCCCGCAGTTGCTCCAGTTTCAGGTACAGCGCACCCAGTCCGTCCGGCTGGAGTTCATCCACGATGAGCTGATACTGGCCCCGGGGCGCATATACCTCGGTCCGCCCGTGTGCGAGCACCTGGAGACCGGTCTCCGGGCGAAACGGGAGCGCCTGTGCGGAGCGCCGCCACATCACGCAGCCCAATGTGGCCTGGTCGTCCTTGAGGGCAAAATAGAGGTGTCCAGACGCGGCCCGGGTGCAGTTGGCGATCTCCCCACGCACCCATACATCCTGCAAGATCTCGTCTTCGCGCAGCACGAAGCCGAGGTGTTCGGTGACCTGGCCCACCGTAAGGGCCGCGGCCGATCCCCCTCCCAGTGGCGAAAGAAGCAGCGCCTGGTCAACGACCGGCATCACTCAATTCCTGTCTCCTCCTGCTACCAGAGGACGAGTTGGTGACCCGAGGCCGCGATCTCGTTCTGACGCCGCAGCATCTCGGTCTCCAGGGTTCGGCAGCGAACGCGGATGGCGGCCTCGAGCAGCGACTTCTGCCGCCGGGTGAGGCTGGATTCCCTGATCCCGTAGATCTCGTGCTCCAGGTGGGAAAGTTCCGCGCGCAACCGCTCACTCTCCCAGTACAGCAGGCGGAGCCGGCACAACTCCCGCTCCTGTTCCCGGCAACGGCGTCCCCACCATTCTCGAAGCCATGCAGCCCATGTACCGAGGATCCGCCACGCGCTCCTCAGTCGTCCGAAACTTCGCACTGCCCTTCTTCGAGCACATGATCGGCGACATAGATCGGAGCCCGATAGCGGAGAGCAATGGCGATGGCATCGCTCGAACGACAATCTACGTCCTGGACCTTGTCGCCGTGCCGAAGGGCAAGCTTCGCGTAGAAGACGTTCTTGTAGAGGTCGTCCACCAGGACGCTGTCCACTCTCGCGCCCAGACGCTCCATCAGTTGCTTGATCAGGTCGTGCGTGAGCGGGCGCGCTGGCGGGTGCCCATCCACCGCCAGCGTGATCGAAAGTGCTTCGGCAGGACCCACAAAGATGGGCAGGTTGCGCCCGCGCGTGTCGCGCAGCAGCACAAACGGGCCCCCTTGCGGACTCTCGAAGACTCCGACGATCCGCACTTCCCGTTCGATGATCTGCTGCCGGCGGCGCGCCTCCATCTCTTCGGGAGGCGTCCCTGCGCCCGGCTCGCGGGTGTCTCGGGTCTTGCCGAAGTACTCGGCCGCACTCTTGAGAATATCGTCGTCCGAAGCCACGCGCGGCCTCCTCCTTCGGAGTTGCAGGGGGAGCACAGCCCCCCTGCAACGCTCCACCATTCCCGGGATCGAGATCGAAACACCCGCACGCTCACCGACAACCGCCTGGCGAACCGCGCCGCAGTCAGGACATCCCGTACGGGTCCGAACCCGCCGCAAGCCTCTTCTTAAGCTTACCGCGAAAGCGGAAACTCCGGTCAAGCCGCAGGGGTGTGACCAGGATTCGTAGGTAGGAAAAAGGAGTCATCATCCCCGGTTCCGGCGAACCTTTCGGTGTCAACGACAAGGAGGAACCGGAGATGACAGCAGTACTTTCGGCAGAACAGGTAGTGAGCCTGCAACGGACG
>SYMT01000554.1 GCA_005805375.1 Actinomycetota bacterium | reverse complement strand
TCGCCTGGGTCCGCCGATCCCGTCCCATCTGTGCCGAGCCCCCGGCGGAGTCTCCCTCGACCAGGAACAATTCGCAGCGGGCAGGGTCGCGCTCGATACAGTCCTTCAACTTGCCCGGCAGGCCGCCGCCGTCGAGCGCAGAGGCGCGTTTGATGGCGTCGGCGGCCTTTCGGGCCGCCTCGCGCGCCTGAGCGGCCGTGGCGGCTTTCTCAACGATGCGCTTACCGGCGCTCGGGTTCTGCTCGAGGAACTCGTTCAGGCCATCGCCGATAACGGAGTTGACGATTCCCTGGAGTTCCGGGTTATTGAGCTTCCCCTTGGTCTGGCCTTCGAACTGAGGGTTCCGCAGCTTGACGGAGAGCACCGCGCAGAGCCCTTCCAGCACGTCGTCCCCGGTAAAGTTGTTGTCGCGCTCCTTGAGCACGTTGATCCGCCGCGCGTACTGGTTCAGCACGCGGGTCAGCGCGGTGCGGAACCCGGAGACGTGTGCGCCGCCGTCGGCCGTCTTGATGTTGTTGGCGAAGCTGAGGATGTTGTCCTGATAGCTGTCGTTGTACTGGAAGGCCAGATCCACCTGCACGACTTCTTCTTCGCGATAGCGGGAGATCACCACCGGCTTGTGCAGTGCCTCGCGTGCCTTGTTCTGATCCTGGACGAACGCCGCCAGGCCGCCCTTGTGGAAGAAAACGCGGCACTCGCCCTTTGCCTCGTTCAGATAGGTGAGGCGGGTTCCGGGGGTGAGGTAGGCCAGATCGCGCAGCCGGCTGATGAGCAGATCCTCGTGGTAGTCCACGCCGACGAAGATGGAACGATCCGCCTGCCAGCGGACACACGTCCCTGTCTCTTCCGGGGACACCACGCCGATCACCCGGAGCGGCGAAGCGGGAATGCCGACCTCAAACCGCTGGTGATGCACGCGACCGTCACGGCGCACCGTGACCTCGAGCCATTCGCTGAGGGCGTTCACGCAGGAAACTCCCACCCCGTGCAGGCCACCCGAGAAGGTATAATTCTTGCCTTCGAACTTGCCTCCAGCGTGCAGCACCGTGAGTGCTAGAGTAACGCCGGGGATGCCTTCTTCGGGGTGGATGTCTACCGGAATGCCGCGTCCGTCGTCCGTTACCGAGACACTGCCGTCGTGGTGCAGCACGACATCCACGTTCGTGGCGTGGCCTCCCATTGCTTCGTCAATGCTGTTGTCCACCACCTCAACGAACAGATGGTGAAAGCCTCGCACCGAGGAGTCGCCGACGTACATCGCCGGCCGATGGCGCACCGCTTCCAATCCTTTGAGAACCGTGATTTGCGCTGCCCCGTATTCGGCGACCGACATCACACCCCCTCTCGTGAAACCCGCCAATCTACACCTTATAGTACCAGGTAAAGTGCTTGCCGGTCAAGCTGGAGACGGCTCTCTATCAATCTATAGTTTGACATTTTAGGGGCTTCACGAAGAATGTCGCGCGGTCGGTACTTCCCCTTCGGCGCCGACCCACGGACCGGTAGCGACTGCCGCGGGCACCGAAATCCCCCGCACCCGGGGAGGGAACCTACTCCGACGCCATAGTGTTCTCGGCGTGGGCCGGACGCCGCCATGGAGCCGGCGCCGCCTGTGCGGTTCCCGGAGCGTGCAGTACCGGGCGCGCAGATGTGTTCGGCGCTGTGTGCTGTGCGGCACCCGGGGGCCAGGTCGGAGCCGCCGGCGCTGCCGTGGTTTCGACCGGCGGGGGCTGTTCCCAGGCCGCAGAGGGGAAGGCGGTTGGGGTCGGTCCGTCCACCGGCGACGCGACGGCGCCGGACGTGGTGGCTGGTGTCGCCGGCGCTCGGAAGGGCGGCAGTGGATCCACCGGCACGGATGGAGGTCGCGACTGCAATTCGGGCTTGCCCGCCGCAGGCGCCGGTGACGGAACGGCGTCCAGAGCCCGACGGGAGGGGCGCGCGCGCGGCCCGCGGCTGACGCTGGATGCGGGGGGGGCCGGACTCTCCGGGGCTGTCTCCGGGCGGGGACGATCCGGGGGCCCCGCTGCGGCCGGCGCGACCGGCGGGGTAAAGAAGTGGTCCCCTTCGCCCCCCAGGATGTTCAATCCCGTGGGGACGGGGATCGGCCTGGCAGCCGGTGCGAACTCGTCGTCGGCTGGGGATGCAGCTTCCCCGAGCAGGACCGGACGACCCACCGTGGGGCGGGCCGGCGGAGCGTAGTCATCCCAGGTGATCTGCTGGGCAACCTCCTTCTTCGTGGAGAATGCGGACGGGAAGGCACCCGCGGGGACAGTGGCTGCCGCCGTGGAGCCTTCGCCGGCGAGCCAGGACTGGATCTCCGGAATCTCGATCGGCGCCGGCGGCGCAACGGTGTGTGGTGCGGCAGGCGCCTGCTCGGGGCCATCCCCGATCGCCAGCGCGAAGCCCATGCCCAGTTGGAGCACCTCTTCGAACGGAATCAGGCCGGCACAGGCCTTGCGGTAGGCGTCCATCTCGATGGTTTGCATCCCGCGGCTGAGGAGGAACTCCCGCAATTCGGCCTCTTCCGCGTTGCCCGCCAGGACTCTCCGCACATCCTGATCAACCACCATCAGCTCGTACACCCCCACGCGCCCTCGGGTGCCGGAGCCGCCGCAGGCGGGACAGCCGCGCCCCTGCCGGAACCGGATGTTGTTCTTCACACCGAAATACTGTTCCGCAGCGGCCCGGAGCCTGGGGCTAGGTTCGTACGGCTGGGCACAGTCGTTGCAGACGGAACGCACGAGGCGTTGGGCCATCACTGCGTTGAGCGAGGAGGTCACCAGGTACCTGGGGATCCCCATGTCCATCAGGCGCCACAACGTTCCCACCGTGTCGAGCGTGTGCAGCGTGGAAAGGACTAGGTGACCGGTGAGGGCCGCGCGGCTGGAAATCTCGGCTGTTTCGAGATCGCGGATCTCCCCCACCATCACAATATCGGGATCCTGACGAAGGATGGAGCGGAGCGTGTTGGGAAAAGTCCGCCCCGCGCGTTCATGAACCTGGATCTGGGAGACTCCGGGAAGTTTGATCTCGACCGGATCCTCTACTGTGATGATGTTCACGTCCTCGGTATTGAGGTGCCCGAGGGCTGCGTAGAGCGTCGTCGTCTTCCCCGAGCCGGTGGGTCCGGTGATGAGCAACATGCCCTGCTTGGCCGACAGCACCCGCCGGAGGTCCTTTTCGACGGCGGGATCGAGACCAAGCGCACTCAGTGACCGCATCCCGCTGTCGTTGTTCAGAACGCGAATCACGGCAACTTCGCCGTAGATGCCCGGCAGGGTAGAGATGCGCAACTCGTAGTGGCGCCCGTCCACGCGCACCTGGGCCCCGCCGTCTTGCGGTTTCCGATTCTCGGCGATGTCCATGTTGCCGAGGATCTTGATCCGGGCGATCACGCTGGCTACCATTGCCGGCGGGAGTTGGACCAGTGTGCGCAGCCGGCCATCAATCCGGTGGCGGACGCGGAGGTGGTCTACTTCCGGCTTGATGTGGAGGTCGCTCGCCCCGGCGCGAATCGCCTGTGCGATGAGGGAGTCCACCGCCTGCACGGTCGAGAGTTGCTGGCCCATTTGCACCAGCCGTTCCACCGTCAACAGCGGCTCATCCGGGTCGGGTTCGATCTCGACCAGCGGAACCGGGCCGCCTGTGAAGAGGGGATTCGGGCTTGGCGTCGGTGGGGCCTGCCCGGCCACAGCACCCGGCGCCGCAGCCGGCGGTTTGCCGGCGGAATTGTCCGCCTCGCCGAGGAAGCTGTGTGTGTAGCCTTTGAGCAGCAGGTCCTTCAACTGGCTGTGGGGCACCGAGGCGAGCCGCACGTTCATCCGCGTGCAATGCCGGGCCGCTTCGTCCGCGCGGACGTCAAACGGGTCCCGGGCCGCGACCAGCAGGCGGTTCCCGTCGAAGCGGACAGCAACCACGCCATGCTCAATGGCGACCTCGCGCGGAATGAGTTCCAGGAATCGCCGGGCCGGAGGCGTCTTCTCCAGGTCTACGAACGGGATTTCGAGCTGTTCCGCCAGCGCCCGGGCGATCTGCACATCCGTACAGAAGTGCAGTTCTTCGAGCGCTTCACCCAGGCGCCGTCCGTGTAACTTCTGGTACTCCAGTGCGGATTCGAGCTGTCTCAGAGTAATGACTTTGCGTTCGGTAAGGATCTTCCCCAGATTGGGTCGTCCGGGCACCCGGGTTTTCCCCGCCGGCGCCGGCGTACTGCCGGTCGCTGCGTCTGCGCCGGCCGGAGCGACCCTGGGACTTTCGGTTGTGCCGGGCAGGGGGAGATCCGCCCGTGGCGGCTGGGCCGGGAAGCCTGGATATACATTCGCGCCGGCTGTTTCGTCCGCGTTCCGGCTTCCAGGAAGAAGTCCGCGAAAGAGCCTGCCGATCATACTCTGGCCAACGCGATTGGATGGGAGCGATTCGTCGAGAGCCACGGGCCAGATCCTTGCAGCATACACACCGGTGTCTGTCTCATCCCATCGGCCAAAAACCCGCTGCGCAAAATACTCCGTCCGGAGTATTGACACCTCCTACCTGCCTCCACAGAGAGGAAGCGCCCCCTTCGGGAGCCGGCGTGTCCGGGTGGGAAGCAGCGTCGTCCCGGGTCGCCTCCGCATGCCGGCGCCGACCCGCGGGACGGCAGTGCTCCCGGAACCACTCTGTGTGCGCTCCGCGAGGCGGTGGGACCCCGAAGGGAGGGCCCCCGCCCCCGCTTCGGGTGTCTTCACCATCCAATCACCCGCGCGGTCAGACGGCGGCGCGCGCGGCGTCCAGAATCGCGGCGTAGTTCGGCTCCTGTGCGACTTCGGGCACGTACTCACTGTACACAACTACGCCCTGGCGGTCCACCACGAAGGCGGCCCGGGTGTAGATGCCGAGGCCCTTGATCTCGACGCCGTACTTCTTACCGAAGTCACGATCCCGGAAATCGGAGAGCGCCTTGACGTTGCTGACGCCCTCGGCGCCGCACCACCGCCCCAGTGCAAACGGCGTGTCCACGCTGATGATCTGCACCAGGATATCATCGCCCAGGGATGCCGCTTCGTCGTTGAATCGCTTCGTTTCGATCGCACAAACCGGCGTATCGAGCGAAGGAACCGACAGCAGGACGCGCACCTTGCCGCTTGTCTCGCTCAGAGTGGCTGGTGTCACCAGATCCTTCAGCACGCTGAATTCCGGGGCATCTTCGTTCGCTTCGATGCGGGGACCCAGCAGTGTGATCGGGTTACCCTTCAGCGTGACCTCACCTGTGCGTTCTTCTGCCATGCGTTCTCCTCAAATTCGTGTTCTCGGGTGGGGAACTGTGTCCGCCCCATTCTATCATCTGCCGCCGCTCGGTGGTTCGGCATGGCCGCCCGCTGAAGATAAGGTTGGAGCGGAGTGAGCAGTGAGTGATGACAGCGGACTCTCGTTCCTCACCCCTCTCTACTCACTCCGTCTGCCCGTGGTGTCGAGGAGTAGCGCGCCGATGAGGAGGGCCGCCACGATCAGGCCATGCAGTTCGGTGGGGAGGCCCTGGAGGGTGATCCCCCGCTGAATGAGGATGAGCGTCAAGAACCCGAGTGCCGCCCCCGCGATGCTTCCCTCCCCCCCTGCTACACGCACTCCGCCCAGCACCACCATTGTGATCGCCATCAGTTCGTAATCCGCGCCGATGTCGGGCTTGACGCTGTTGTTGCGGGCGGCGTAGAGGATGGCGGTCAGGCCCGCCAGGCAGCCGTTAACTGCATACAGGCGCAGCAGCATCCCGGGAACCGGCACCCCGGCGAGGCGAGCGGCAGGGGCGTTGGCGCCGAGCGCATACAGGGCGCGGCCTCCCGGCGTACGTGCCAGGTAGAGGGCGGCCCCCAGAAACAGTGCGGCGGCGAGCCAGGCGGGTGTAGGGAACCGGAGCCAATCCGAGCGGCTGCATGCCAGGAGTTCTGCCGGAAAGCCCCCTATCCCCGCGGACCGACCGACCGCGTAAGCAGCTCCCCGGAAGACAGAGAGTGTCGCCAGCGTAACGATCAGCGGGGGCAGGCGCCCGGCGGATACCAGCACCCCGTTCAGGGACCCGCACGCAGCCCCAACCATGAGCGCCGCCGCTGCCGCCGTGCCCCCGGAATGGGTGTGCTCCCATACCACTCCGAGCGCCATCGCCGCCAGCGCCGTGATGGAGCCGACCGATAGGTCAATGCCCCCCGTCAGAATGATGAGCGCCATGCCGGCCGCGAGAATGCCCAGGTGTGCCTGATCCCGGAGCATCGGCAGCAGATTCTGGGGCGTGAGGAAGTATTCGACACTGCGGGAGAGGACGATCACCACGACGACCAACAGGGCAAGAAGGCCCCACTCGCGCTGCTTTCGAAAGTCCACTCGCCCCTCCGCGCGGCCACCGGACCGCGCCGCCACCTGGGCCCCGACCGGGAGTGCCGCAGTCATCGGGGCCCCGCTCGTCGCTCCTCACTCATTCCACCGGTGGATGCGCGGGCTCCGGACCGGGGTCGCCTGCGTTCCGTATCCCATAGTTCGAGGCCGACCGGCGCAGAGCCTCCTGCCTGGCCGCCGCCCCCAACCCCGACCCCTGACCTCCGACCCCCCCACCCGCGTCCGGCCGCGCGGGCCGGTCCGAACGTGCACCGTGCACCGTGCACCGAGCGTCACTGCCGACTCGGAGGATGCGCTATAACGAACGGTAGGCTGCACGACCCGATCCCCCTAAAATGAGGAAAGAGTGAAGAGAAGTAAGAAACGAGTGGAGGTCCGGACTCACTCCTCACTCCTCTCCACTCGTTCCTCGTTTGGGCGGGGAGCGGCGCAAAGGAGACGGTGAGGGAGTGCCACCGAATTCGCCGGAACAGAGTGGTTCGGGCAGGACCGAAACCCGAGCGGTGACGGATGTGTGTGTGGGCCAGATCAGGGAGAGTGTCCCCGCGGCGGACGCGGCGCCGGGGCTGCGGCTGGGGGCCGCGGGGCTGCGGCTGGGGGCCGCGGGGCCTGTGGATGTGGCGGGGGCGCGCAGCCTCCAGCGGGAAGCGTTCGATCTGGGAGAGGACGAGCCGTACCCCGACGCGCAGCGCACGCTCCGGGTGGTGGTCCGGGACGGCAGCGGAGGCCCGGAAGTGGTCTCCTGCCTGACCCTGCTCCAGCAGACGCTCTGCGTGCGGGGCGCTGAGATGGCGATGGGCGGAGTGCGTCACGTGGTGACCCGCCCGGAGGCGCAGAACCAGGGGTATGCCGGGGCGCTGATGTGTGATACGCTGCGCGCGATGCGTGCGCACAAGATCCCCGGCTCCGTTCTCTTCCCCTTCTCGTTTCGCTATTACCGGAAGTTCGGCTATGAGCTGGCCGGCAACTACTGCCAGTTCTGGTGCCGGCCGAACTGCCTGCCCGCCTTCGCGGAGCGGCAGCGCTGCCGTTCCGCTCAGCCCGGCGATCAGGAGGCGCTCGCGGCTCTGGATCGCGCCCGCGCGTGGAACCGCACCTTTTCGTTGATACGAGACCTGTCGCGCTGGGAAGCGATCGGACGGGATCCGACCCGGATGGTGACCCTCTTTCCGGGACCGACCTGGATCGAAGGCTACATCGTCTGGATGGAAACGCGAGACCACTACGGGGGACGGGTGCTCCGGCTGCTTGATCTGGCGGCGGGGAGCACCGCGGCCTGGCGCGGTCTGGTCGGGTGGCTGTCGCAGAGTCCGGTGGAGTCCATCGAATGGTGCGCCAGTGCGACGGATCTGGGCGTGAGCGGCCTGCTGCGCTCCCCTGCCCCGCTTCGGGAAGGCTTTAAGCCCCGAGCGATTGCGACGGTGCGCCCGTTCTTTCAGTTTCGCGTGGTCCATCTGGAAGCGGCGCTCCGTGCCCTGCTGCCGGCGCAGCCCCCGGGCGCTTTTGCGCTGGCCCTCCAGGTGCATGACGATGTCCTTCCGGAGAATGGCGTGCCGCTCGCCATCCGCGGCACGCCGGGCGGCGCCCTGCTGACTCCGGCGGAACCCGCCGATCCGATGCTCTCCGCGGACATTCGCGTGTTTTCGCAGCTCTACTGCGGGTACATGTCCCCCACCGAGGCGGTGTCGCAGGGGCTGGCGCAGGTTTCCTGCCCCCTGGCGCTGGAGACCGCCGAGGCGCTCTTCCCGGTGGGAGAGCCTTTCATTCCGGAACTGGACCGGTTCTAACGACATCATGCAGCGCGCGATCCTGTTTGTCGCCGATATGGACTGCCCGGTTGAGGTGCAGTTGATCGAGAACCGGCTGCGCCGGTGGGATGCCATCGGCCGTCTTGATTTCGACCTGATGCGGCGAGAGGTCTCCGTTGAGCACTCTCTTGCCGATCCCGGTGAGCTCGTGAAGGTGGTGAAGGCGCTTGGTTTGAGCGCCCGTTTGCAGAGTGGGCCGGCAGATGCCGGCGGGGCTCCGGTCCAGCCTCCGAGTCGGTGGTTGCCCATCTGGTGGCCGCTGGCTCTTTCCGGGGTCGCGGCACTCACCGCCGAGTTGCTCACCCTGTTCTCCGGAGCGGGACACTCCGGGGAACACGGGCATGAAGCCCACCACTCGCCGGTGGTCATCGGCCTGGCGGCGGTGTCGGTCGGGTTCGGAGGCTGGCAAACTCTCCAGAAGGGCTGGACGGCGCTGCGGAACCTGACGCTGAACATCCACTTCCTGATGATGCTGGCGGTGGCCGGGGCGGTGGCGATCGGAGAGTGGCCCGAGGCGGCGATGGTGACGTTCCTGTTCGCCCTGTCGGAGCGCATCGAAGCCGGGTCGCTCAACCGCGCGCGCAATGCGATCCAGCAGTTGATGGCGCTGTC
>SYMT01000553.1 GCA_005805375.1 Actinomycetota bacterium | reverse complement strand
CCGGTGCGGCCGGCGCCCGGTACAACGGAATGCCGGACGGCCACGTGGTCTCAATGGCCCAGCGAGGATACGAAGACGCTGCGGAGCACCTGCTTTACAAGTACCGAAACCTGGTCCGGTCCAAGGTGAAATCCTACTTCCTGGTGGGCGCCGAGCGCGAGGACCTGCTTCAGGTAGGGATGATCGGACTCTGGCAGGCGATTGTAGACTACAAGCCCGCCAAAGCCACGTCGTTCCCGGCGTTTGCCAAGGTCTGTATTCATCGCCACATTATCACGGCGATCAAGGCGGCTACGCGGCAGAAGCAACTTCCGCTCAACACGTCGCTCTCCCTCGAAGTCCCTTCGGAAGACGAGTTTTCCGACTGGAACATGTCGGACATTCTCCACACCGATGAGAACGCGGATCCCGAAGAACTGGTACTGCAGCGCGAGGACAGCGAGGCCCTTCAGGAAATGCTGCAACAACTCCTGAGCGAGTTTGAATGGCGCGTCCTCGCTGGATACCAACTGGGAAAGTCCTATCGCGAGATCGCCGAGGAGCTGCGCTGCAAGACGAAGTCGGTGGATAACGCACTCGCGCGAATCAAACGAAAGGTCTCCAAGGTGTCGGGCGACGGGGTCGAAGGGGTTGAAGGACTGGCGCTTGCATTGGAGTTGTAGCTCATACGCTCCTCCTGCCCACTGTGAAGCCACCGCTCGACGCCCTCGCCTGTCCTGATGACGGAGCCGACCTGTTCTGGGAGAGTGACCGGTCCCTCCGATGCACTCAGTGTGCCGGCTGTTTCCCAGTGACGGGTGAGGTGTCCGTGCTCCTGCCCCGGAGCGTCCCAGGCGGCTCGGCCGATCTGGTGGACCGCGAGCGACGCCAACGGGATGCGGAGGCGTCTATCTACGACCGGCTGCCCGGGCTCAGGATCATTTCGCCCTGGGAGATTCCAGCAACGCTCAGCCCGCTTGGCCTGAATCGCGACAGCCGGGTGTTTGAGGTAGGCTGCGGGACCGGGCGACTGACTCTGCCGATCCTGCGGACCGGCGCCAGGGTGCTCGCGGTGGATCACTCGATCGAATCACTGCGTGTGCTGCACGCTAAGCTGGCGCCGGCAGAGCGCGCTCGGGTGATACTGGCGCAGGGTGAGGCGTTCGCCCCTCCAGTGCGCCCCGGGTGGGCGACCCATGCCGTCGCTGCGCAAATGCTGGAACACGTCCCGGATCCCCTGCTGCGCTCCCGCGTGATCGCAGGGATGGCAGGAGCCCTCGCCGGCGGAGGACGTGCGGTCGTGTCCGCATACCGCAGGCTCCCCTGGTTGCCCGGTGAGGGGATGCACTCGGGCCAAATGTACTTTCGACGCTTTTCGCGCGCCGAATTCCACGCACTCCTGGAACCTCACTTCCGACTGGACCGTCTGTCCGGCGGACTACTCTATGCCTGGCTGGCCCACGGAACACGACGATGATCACCTTTCAGGGACTCCTTTCGCGTCTGGAACAATTCTGGTCCAACCAGGGCTGTGTTGTTCTCCAACCCTGGGATGCGGAGATGGGCGCTGGGACGTACCATCCTGGAACCTTTCTGCGCAGCCTGGGGCCGGAACCGTTCAACGCCGCTTACGTGCAACCGAGCCGGCGGCCGGCTGACAGTCGCTATGCCCGCAACCCAATGCGTGTCCAACATTACTATCAGTACCAGGTCATCATGAAGCCGTCGCCGGAAAACATCGTGGACCTGTATCTGGACAGTCTCCGCGACCTGGGGATTGACCCCGCGGTGCACGACATCAAGTTCACGGAAGATGACTGGGAGAGTCCGATGCTGGGTGCTGCCGGGGTGGGCTGGCAGGTAGAGTTGGACGGGAACGAAATCACCCAGTTCACCTTCTTTCAACAAAGCGG
Organism: Actinomycetota bacterium; assembly: GCA_005805375.1. Classification (GTDB taxonomy): domain Bacteria; phylum Armatimonadota; class SYMT01; order SYMT01; family SYMT01; genus SYMT01. The sequence goes on along the minus strand of SYMT01000553.1, from coordinate 53,412 downwards.
AGGCTTCGAGTGCCGGCCGGTGACGGTCGAGATTACCTATGGGCCGGAGCGCCTCTGCTGCCTCTTGCAAAACGCCGCCAGTTTCTGGGACCTGGAGTGGGCGCGCGGAATCACCTATGGGGAGTTGGACCGAACCGCAGAGGTCGAACATTCGATCTACAACCTGGACAAGGCAGATACGGACCTCCACTTCCGTCTATTTCACATGTATGAGCAGGAAGCGCATAGAATCCTGAAGGAGGGTCTGGTCGTCCCCGCCTACGAGTTTGCGCTCAAGTGCAGTCACACGTTCAACATTCTCGACGCGCGAGGTGCGATCTCAGTGACGGAACGGGCCAGCTACATTGATCGCGTGCGGAACATCTGCCGCCGGGTGGCGCAGGCCTATCTGCAGCAGCGAGAGAACCTCGGTTACCCGCTGCTGTCCGCTCCAGACGAGCAGGCTGCCGCGTAGAGGGCAACTATGGAAGGTATGGCCGAGACGAGAGGAATGCACGAACGGCTCGCCGCACCCGCCAGCGACGCGGGGGAGCGGGAAGCTTTCGCTCGGCGGACGGCGCCCGGCTCTCACCGCTGGTTTGAGTGCGCCTTCCTGACGGTACTGTTGCTTTCGGTCGTCCACTCCGCGTTCCTGCAGAGCTACCGCGTGACCGGAGAGTGTATGGAACCCAATCTCCTCGCGGGTGAGCGAATCCTGGGCAGCCGGCTTGCGGTCTCCCAGGGGATCTCCCGCGGGGATGTGGTCGTGTTCGTACCCCCGTTCCAATGCGATACCGCCCTTGTCAAGCGTGTGATCGGGCTTCCGGGTGAGGTGCTCGAAATCCGCAACAGCCGGGTCTTTGTCAACGATACACACCTCGACGAGCCGTACCTGCGTCACAGTTGGCACGATGATCGCTCGGCGGAGCGCATTCCCGACCACACATTCTTTGTGATGGGGGACAACCGCGACGAAAGCAGCGACAGCCGGGCGTGGGGGCTGCTCCCGGAGGCGAACATCCAGGCAAAGGCGTGGATTCGCTACTGGCCGCCGCATCGCATCCGAATTCTGGCCCCGTAGCAGTAGCCGGGGACCCGAGTTCGGGATGATGTTTGACACTTCCTTCCTGGAGCCTGCCGCGCTCACCTTCACGCTGGTAGCGGACACCCACGCGATGCTGGCCCCGGAGAACGGGAGGGCCGAGTTTGCCTCGCGCCTCCGCCAGTCGCGCCGAGCCGAGACCGCGATGGCGATGGCGGCGGCACTCCGAGCGGATCTCGATTTCCATCTCGGCGATCTGGTGCAGGCATTCCCGGAGTCTCCCGGATTCTCCGATGCCGTCACCGATGCCTGCCGGGCTGTGGAGCGCGCAGGGTTTTCTCCGTGGGTAGTGCCGGGAAACCACGATGTCGGCGACAAACCGGACCCGACCATGCCCACGGAGCCGGTCACGCCGGCCTCTCTGGCACACTTCCACGCCCGCTTTGGCCCATCTTGGCGCTGCATGGAATCTGGTGCCTGGCGCTTCGTACTCCTGAACAGTCAGATTTTGAACACCGGACTCCCGGAGGAAGCCGAGCAGTGGGACTGGCTGGAAACGGCGCTTGGTTCCGACCGGGGACGACGGCTGGTGGTGTTGCTGCATCTGCCTCCCTTTCTTGACAGTCCTGCAGAGGCAGGCCTGGGCCACTATGACAACATCGGAGAGCCGGCACGAACTCGGCTGCTGACGCTGCTGCAGCGGAGCCGGCCCGAACTCGTGTGTGCAGCGCACGTTCACTGGCGATTCTTCGATCGGTTGGGTGACGGGACCGGCGGGCCCCAGTACCACACGGTTCCTTCGACGTCGTTCACCCGACCCGGCTTCAGCCACGCGTTTTGCGCTGGTCCGCCGCCGGAGCAGGGCCGAGATGATGCGCCCAAGCTGGGGTTTCTCCTGGGCCGCGCCGTCGGAGAACGATTGGACGTTCATCTGGTGCGCACCGCCGGAACTGAACGCCTCCCCGCGGAGGTCGCTGCCGGCCGCCGGCAATGGCTGGTGACGCGGACTTCCGCCGGCTTGCCCGCCTCACCGCTCGGTGTGACCTTGCGCCACGCACTCTGCACCCGAGCCGAAGTACCGCTGGCCTGGCCTTCCGTCGTGCGTCAGCCGGTGCGCAACGACTACCCGTTTCTCGCCCTTCTGGAACTGGGAGTACGCTACGTGCGCACTCCCGCAAGCGACCTCGCGAGTCCGCTTCAGACACGCCGCCTGGCGCTCCTCCGGGAGGAGGGAGTGTCGGTGCGCGCCATGTCGCTCCTCGTCGCGACGACGCCGGCGTTCCCGACTCCCGGCGCTCCTGTGGATGAGTGGGAGTTCCAGATTCCAGGCGGATCTCCCACGCCGGCTAATCTGGCAGGCATCCAGGCATTCCGCCGCGCCACCGGACTGCCCATCGCATTGTCACCGATCGAGCCCAACGATCGCGTGCCGGGCAAACAGCATCACCGGACGCGCCTCGCCTACCGTCCTGAAGAGCTCGACGCGCTCAACGAACTTCTCGCCGCGGCGGGAGTACACGTAGACCGGGTGGTCGTTGGGCTGCCCGGCCCCGAAGAGCTCGGTGCGACCAGGGCGACCATCACCGCGCTGACGGCGTTCTCCCACATCGGCGCACTGGATCTGCGGACCGAACTCGCCGGATGTGCCGATCCGGTGAATACCGACCAGGCGGTCCTCGCACTGTTCGGATCGGCCACTCCTCGTGGGAACCGCGTCTATGTGGAACCCCTCGTGGATCTGGACCGCACCATGGACGTCTCCCACGGGCTGCTCGACCCACACTGTAACCCCCGGCCCGCATTCCACGCCCTGCGCTGCCTCAACACGCTCCTGTTCAGCAGGCAGGAAGAGTACTCCCCGATCTTCGCAACCTCTCCGGGCCGGCCTCCGGGGCTTCGTGGGACCGCGCGCACGCTGGAATTGCAGTTCGGTCGAGCCGAAGGCCCAATTCTCCGCGAAGTCCCGCACTCTCAGGCAGGCGCCGCGACGGAGTACCTGCTGTGCGAGGGCCTCCGCAGCGCCCCCGAAACCCGGTAGCCTCGATCGTGACGCGTGGGGCCTCCCCCCAGAGCCAACACCGGCCGCCCCCGGGCATCACAATGGGTCCGCCGGCAACTGACCCGCTTCACTGCCTGTCCCTCCGGCGCCCGGCAGTTACGCCCCTTCACGGCTTTCCATCCTTGTGGGTCGCTGCGTGTTGCAACGACAGCGCCGGCTGTCACCGGCGCGGCGGCTGATTGCGGCGCGCCTGCCGGCTCGAGGTGGTACCGGGTTTTCTGCCGGTCGTTGCCTCAAGAATCGAACCTTCGGGCTCAGGTTCGAGGAGCGCGCGCCGGGCGGCCTGAATCCCTGAGCGCAGTGCGCCGGGCAAACTTCCGCCGGGGAAAGTCCATTGTCCGGCCAGGAGCAGACCCCGGAACGGGGTTTCGACATCAGGGTACCGCGCACCGCTCTGCGCAGGGATGGGCGCCCAGCCGTAAGCGGCGCCACCAGTGTTCCACGTCAGGCGTTCGAGCGTCAGCGGGGTCTCGACATGGCGGGCACACACCGCCGCGGCGAGACCCGGCAGCACCGCGTCAGCCGCTTCCACCAGATCATCCGCCAGTTGCTCCCGCAGTTCCACGTACTCGGGTTCAGTGCGGTACGCCTCCGTGCGCCGGGTCTCGAACGGCGCACCCCAGAGGTCATAGCGGGAATACGGAAACGGTGCAAACAGCGACAGGACCCGCTTCTGTTCGGACTGCCCCGCATCGTCCTGTTCCCACGGTTCCCACAGGGAGCACACGAAGGCGCGAAACTCCGGCTCGCTGTGCTGGAGGTCCCGGTACGCGTCGTCCGGCTCGTAGTCCCGATGCACCAGGAGCGTGCGAGCGGGCAACTGCGGGGCCTCAGACAGTTCCAGATGCACGTGCAGCGCTGAGAGCGAAGTGATGTATCCGGCGCGGAGCGCCGGATACCCCGCCGGATTCTGCTCCGGGTCGGCCAGCAACTCTTCGAACAGGTCCTGCGGACCGGCGGTACATACGATGGCACGGGTCAGGATTTCCGATCCATCCGCCAGACGCACCCCGAACACCTGCCCGCCGCGCCGCAACACGCGCTCGACCGGAGTGCCGCAGCGGATCTCTCCGCCCAGGGATGTGACCCGATCGCACAGCGCGCGCACAAGCGCCTGGGTCCCGCCGCGCACGCTCGTGGCGCCCGCTGTGTGCAGTTCCTGCCAGCGGAGTGCGTAGTGCAATGCGGAGACGCGTCCAGGCGGCAGTCCCAGGAAAGGCCACAGCGCGCCGAATGCCGCACGCAACTCCGGATCATGCACACACCGATTCAGCCCGTCCGCCAGCGTGTCATTGCGTACCGCGTCGAGTTCCGCCGGCGGCTCGACCAGCCGGGAGCCTCGCGCGAGTTCGGCAAGTCGCTCGAGCTCCCCAAACCAGCGCTCGATACCGGGCGCCTCAGAGGGCCACAGAGCGCTCAGCTCGTGGCGCAAGGCCACCGGTGTGCGGGCGGAGTAGGTGTGCCGCGGGAGAAGGACGGCATATGCGGGGTCAAGCGAGACTAGTTCGACCTGGTCCCGGACACCCAGGTCACCGAGCAGGTCCGGCAGTCCGGCAGCCGGGAGCAGGTGCGTACCCCCCGCCCACCCGGGCCGCTCCGCGGCGTACCGGGCCAAACCGCCGGGCTGCTCCGCCTGCTCCAGCACAGTGACCCTGGCGCCTGCGCGGGCCAGAGTCACTGCGGCTGCGAGGCCGGCGGCCCCTGCTCCCACGACCACGAAGCCGGGACTACCTTCCATCATCGAGCGATCATCGGCGACGGCTCCGGACGACGTTGAAGGTGCGGTTTGAGTCGTCCCGTGTTGCCGCGTCTGTGTCCCACAGGATGCGCATGATCCCCCGGCGCGTGGCGGTGAGGTTGACGCGGATGGTCTGCGCCCCGTCGTTCGGGGTTCCACGGACGATGGTGCTGAAACGCCGGCCATCGGACGAGAACTGGATGGTCACCGTGCCGTTTCCGACCACCGAACCGGCCCAGGTGATCGTGAACTGGCTGCCGATTTCCAGAGTCTCGCCGCCGTTCGGAGCGGTGAGCTGGATGTCCGGATTCGCGATCCGAAACACCCCCGAATCGCCCCGGATCGCCGGGTTCGGCTCCTTCAGCACCCGGATCACAGCATTCGGTGCGGGCGGCCCGGGCACGGTGACTACCTCATTGCCGTCGTTCGGCGAGTTGCTGGCCAGCGTCGTCGGGAAACTCGCACCGCCATCTCTGGAGAGCAGGATGGCCACTGTCTTCGAAACGTCCACACCCTTGGTGTCCCACAACACGTTTACCTGACCTCCCCCCAGCACCGATTGACCGGCAGCAGGGGACCGCACGGCAATCGTGGGGTTCACGAGGTTGAAGGTCCCGTTGCTCAGGTCACTCACCCCCGGCTCATCCGCCTTGCTGATCCGCAGTCGCGCGAGGGCGGTCTCCGGGCCCGGCCAGACAATCGGCGCGCTCCCGTCATTGGGGGTACTCGCGATCAGCGATCCGAACGTGACACCCCCATCGCGGGACAGTTCCAGCCGCACGTTCCCCGCAAAGCCACTGCTGCGCCAGGTAATGACCTCCCCGGATTCGCCGATTGGGAGCAACTCGCCTCCATTGGGCGAGACCAGCGTGATCGCTGCAGGTTCGGTGATCGAGAACAAGTCGTCGCTGTCGTCCGTGAACACGAACGGACTGAGGGTCGTGATACGGACGAATGCCAGATCGGTTGCCGGCGCCGTGGTGGTGAAGGTCTCCTGCCCATCGTTGGGCGTACTGGCTGCGAGCGTGCTGAACGTGGCGCCATCGTCACGCGAGAGCTCAATACGAACGTTAGGGCTGTCGGTGAGCGCCGAACCCGATCGGGACCAGCGCACCAGGAGGGGACGCCCTACCACGTACGATTCCCCGCCGTTCGGTTCGAGCACATCCAGTTCACCGTCCACGATGCCGAAATTGGCATCGCTGGTGTCCTCAATTCCCGCGCGAGTCAGGTGCCGCACGCGCACTCGCGCCATGTTGCTCGATACCATCGGGGTGACGAAGGTGAATTCTCCGTCGTTCGGAGTGCTGGTGGTCAGTGCCGTAGGGAACGTGACGCCGCCGTCCAGCGACAGATCAATCCGCACATCTCCCGGGGCCGTGAACCCCGTGACCTGCCATCGCACCCTGACGTTGTCGCCCGGCCGCACCGCCTCCCCGCCGTTCGGGCTTACCACGGTAATCTGCTCGTCCACCGTGCGGATCGCGTGAACCCGCAGTTTCCACGTCGTGAGGGTCACGGCGAGTTCGTGCTGGGTCCAGACAACCGCCGGGTCGGACGGATCGAACTGGGTGTCGCTGTAGTCCCCCCACCGGTTCAGTCCGCCGCCCGGATTGTACCCCACGGTTCCGGGCGTGATGATGATCGGCGTCGTGAACTCGGCCGCCCCCGCCGGTCTGAGTGAAACCCCAGAGGACACGTTGATTGTATTGTTGGCGCAACTGAAGCCGAGCAGGATGTTGCCGAAGCCGTCCATGTCCAGACTGGGATAGTGCAGGTTGAGCGTGGGGTGTGTGACGGTGAAAACCTGCTGGAGCGTCCCGAGTCCAGTGGGGGCGAGCTGGTAGACACGGACTTGACCCCTCCCAGTGCCTCCCACGGAGGCGCCGATCCCCGAGGTCCCCCAGAGTTGGCCGCTCTTGAGGATGAAGTTCCCCATCCGAACGTCGCCGCCATCCAGGCTCAGTCCGCTGCCGGACTGAGCCATCCCTGGTGGATTGCCGAACGCCGGGAGCGGCGCAAAGGTGAATGTGATCGTGGGAGTAGCGACCAGCGCATTCGTCACGCGATAGATGCCGAGTGCGCCGTTCCGCACCTCCACCATAAACTCGGTGGTCTGGCCCGGATCGTGACAGGTCGCCGGTTGCACAGTGAACGCGCCACCGTTAGCGGCGTTGAATCGCGTGAGTGTCGTGGGCGTGACGCTCTGGCCGTTCAACATCCGCTGCTTGTCGAAGATGCGCAGCGAACCCCCGCGGAAGGACGCCGTGGCAAGCGGGAATGTAAAGGTGTTTCCGCCCACGAAGAGCGCCTGCGCGTTGTATCCCAGGGTCGGATAGTCCATCCACTCCGCGCCGGAGTTTTCCGCTACGTTGAAGCTGTAGAGAAACCAACTCCCCAACGGATCGCTGGATTGGGAAACGGCGATGTCGAGACGACTTTGCCTCCCCGGATCGTCAATGTTCAGGATGAGGTTGTAGAAGCGGCCGGATTCGGGATCGAAGTCCACCCTGGGGTCAAACGGACCGGGCAGGGGGTCTACCTGGCTGAAAAACGCAGCATACTGCACAGTGGCCAGTCGCTGCCCGGTGGTCTTGTTTAGAATGGTGAACGCGGAATTGCCGGCGCTGATGATGTGATTCGGGCCGACGGCCATGCCGCCGTCCGGGGGGAGAGCCGGCTGATTCGGCAACCCATCAAAGGCGCGTAGGGCGGTGGGAGCGAGCGGCTGGGTGCTGCGGGCCGACCCCGACAAGGGGTGCGGTCCGTTGCGGGCCGGGTCCGGAGGGGGAGCAGGCGTGAAATCGTCTGCGCGCCCGAGCGGGATTACCCGGGCATCGCGAGCAGGGGCGCCGACGTGCGGTCCATAAAGCGCGATGATTTCTCGCAGGTTGATGACCCGAGGTGCAACCGGCTTTTCCGGCTGTACGTCATAGTCCACGAGGGAACTCCCGGCTTCCTGCGCGCGGGTGCCGGTAGCCCCACCGAGCATGGCGAGCACGGCGGCGAGCAGGCAAAGGAGTAACCCGGTGCGCACTGCGCCGCGCCGGATCCTGGTTTCGGTCCACGATGTCATGATTGGCACACTCTTTGTGCTGAAGTCGCGCCTTCGAGCCAGATCCGGGCGAGCGCCCGGGCATCCGAGCCCACGGAGGGGGACCAGAGAAACTCAGAGGCAGACGATCCGCGTCGGGCAGCCGGCCCACGTGGTCTCGAGTTGTCGGGACCAGCCGTGAGCCGCAGTGCAGTTGCACGCCTCCCCGCCGAACTCCTGCCCGCAGACCGGATCCTCCACGCCTACAGGGATTCGACGCGCGCCGGGCGCCGGATAGCGCGCCAGCTTCGGGTTTCCGGCTCTCATCCATACCGTCCAGCCGAGCCGACTCCGGGCGTGAGGGTGAGCCGGCGACTGGAAGCGCGCCTCTCGCTACATCATCCCCAGCATTTCGGCCGGAGTCAGCCCGGCCAGACCGAGTTGCCCGAGTGTGCGTCCTTCTTCAGGCGCAATCGCTGCCGCCGTCCGGCCGAGAACGTGCAGCGCATCCATGACCGGCGTGGCTATGCCGATTTGCCGGCCGAGTTGGGCCCACACACCGATTCCGTACGGGACATCTTCGGTCAGCCAGCGGGTCCGCACTGCCCCGGGAGCCCGGAGCTGGGTCAACATCCGGCTGCCGTTGATGGCAGCCCAGAGGTCACCGGCAGGCCCGAATCCGGCCGCATGGAATGCCGCCGCCACGGGCGTCAGTTCAAGCCCGAGCGCCGCGCCGATGGCGCGACGTTCGGCATCCAGCGCCTCGATCACCGCACAGACCGCCGGGGTCACCCCCTCTTCGTAGAAATAGAACTCGCCACGGGAGCGTTCAACGCGACCCGCATTCAGCAGTACGCCGGCTGGATGCACCACCGGGTTCATGGCGGAGAGCCCACAAGCGAGTACGTGCGGGTAGGCACGCACTGCGGTAGGGGTCCCCTCGCGGCCATCACATGTGAAGATCGCTTCCAGACGGGGGAGGGTCTCCGCGGTCCGAACGGCAGGGTAAACGCCCACCCCGAGCCCGCTGACTACCCCCCACACGTGCGCGGCGTCCGGGGCAACCTTGCGGCAGACGTAGGGAGCTGTGTCGGTCTCCGCCAGTGTGATGCCGGCGGTCCGGACGTCAATCCCGTGCTCCGCGAGCACGCCGGCGAACTCGAGAGCGCCCAACGTCCCCGGCGTCAACGTCACCAGGTGCCCCGCACGGAGATACGGCGCGCAAGCCTGCGCGAAGGGCCGGTGCGCATAAGCTGGGACGATCAACAACACGTCGCTGTTTCGCGCGAGCGCCGCCCCGAAGTCGGTGGTGATCTCCGCGAGGGTTCCAGCACCCCGGGCCGCGACTCCATCCAGGTGGATCGTCTGCGATGCCTGAATCGGACCGAGGGTCCACGCAAACTCCGGCAGTTCGCACAGGGTGATTTCCCAGCCGCGCAGGGCCAGGTTCGCCGCGACTGCGAAGGCTGTGTTGCCTCCGCCCAGAATAGTGAGAGCAGGCATGATGCAGGCTGATATGGACCGCGGGAAGATGAGCAGGAGATCATGGCGCCGGGACGGTGACGCTCAGATGGGCCGGCTGCGTGCAGTTCAGGCGCCCCTCGGGCCGGGGGCACCCTGTCGCCGCCCCCGGCCACCGGCGACGCCGGACGCGCGCACCTGCCGATTCATTCGCCGTCGTGCCGCAACTTTCATCCTTCTGCCTGCATCCTTCCAGGCAGGCCCCGGAACGGGCAACGTCGAACGCCCTTACCGAGTCGTCAGGTTGCCTCTGCTGAAGGGAGAAGAACCGGTATGTCCAGCCGCGCCGCCACTGAGCACCGCTACTACAAACTCACGTGGCCCGAGATCAACGATGCCATTGAGATGGGCAAAGTCTGCATTGTCCCGTGCGGTTCGGTGGAACAGCATGGCCATCATCTGCCGCTGGATGTGGACCTGATCTGCCCGACAGAAATCGCGCTGGGCGCCGGGCGCCTGGCCCCGGACCGGATTCTGGTGCTGCCGACCGTCAGCTATGGCTACACGGGCCATGTGATGGACTTTCCCGGTACCATCAACAATGATTGGACACACTTCATCGACCACGTGCTGGATATCACCCGGTCGCTGGCCTATCACGGCTTCAAGAAGATCGTGCTGCTGAACGGGCACGGCTCGAACATGCCGAACCTGGACCTGGTGTCGCGCCGCACCAACCTCGAGACGGATGCGGAGTGCGTACTCGCCGCGTGGTGGCAACTCCTGCAGGCGGACCGAGACTTCCTTCCGCGCTGGCGTGAGAGCGAGTATCCCGGCGGCTGCTCCCACGCCTGTGAACTGGAGACCTCGCTGTACCTGTTCCTGGATGAGGACAACGTGCGCAAGGAGCACATCCGCGACGAAATCGCGGCCTTCAACCGGGACAAGAACGACTTTATCTGGGGCGACCTCTTCGGCAAGGGCCCGGTCGCTCATATTTCGTGGACCAGCGGCTACACGGAAAGCGGCGTCACGGGGCGTCCCGAACTCGCCACGGTCGAGAAGGGACGTCAGGCCTACGAAGAGGCAGTGAAGCAGCTCGTACACTTCGTCGAGTACTACCAGGTGCGTCCGGTCGAGCCCCGCGGTGATCGCCACCGGGTGCCCCCGACGATGCCCATGCCGTGGCGACAACGGCCGGTGTAGCCCACAAGACCATGCCTTTCTCTACTCCGAACCCCCGGTTCGTGGTGTTCGTCTTCGTCCTGCTCATCCTCAAGGTGGGTCTGACTTCGTTCCTGCTGATGAGCCGCGACGCCGCGTTCAAACGGAAGGTCTATCCGCCGCTCGCCATCGCGGGGAGTGTGATCTACCTGCTGTTCGGCTGGGCGATGGGCACCGATCCGCGCACGTTGCTGCTGATCGCGCCGTTTGTCGCCGTCAGCACCTACATGGGACTGCGCAAGGTCCGCTTCTGTGACGGGTGCGGGAGCACGATCTGGAGCGAGGAGCGGTTCTCACCCCCGCAGTACTGCTCCGAATGCGGGGCGAAGTTGGAATGACTGGCGTCTGCGGTCGTGTGATGGAGCCCTACCTGGAACAGCAGACACACCGGCCGCCACATCCCGGCCCAGGCGGACGAAGAAACCCTGGTGGTCGACCAGGCCTATTCGCCCGCCATCGGCCGCCAAGCCCTGACCCCGGTTTGCACACCCTCTGAGAATCCGGGGTTGTCCGCAACCGACGTTTACCGCAGTCTGCGTCCGGGTAATGTAGTTCTTACGGCAGGCGCCGGTACGGGCGACATCCACGCCTGAGTAGGGCCGGAACGGGCCGGGTGTTGGAGGCAGACCTATGGAACAGATACGCGTGGATGCTGCCGGTGATCCGGGAGCGACCGAATCGCCCGCTCCCGGGCGGACCGATGCAGAGTTTCTCGGCGAGATTGGCCGCAAGGGAGGCGCGTCTACCCGGGCGCGATATGGTACCGAGCACTACGTGGAGATCGGCCGTCGCGGCGGGCAGACCACGGCGGCGCGCTATGGCCCTGCGTTCTACGGGAGGATCGGTCGGAAGGGCGGGCAGCGGGTCCGCGAACTCGTCGCCCGCGCCAAAGAGCTATCGCCGAACGCCTGAGACGCGACTAGTGCCTGCTGGGGGGGGGCGCCTTCCACCCCCGGGCGCGCCCCTTGCACCTCAGTGGGATTCTTACACCCGGCCGGCGGTGGCGCTGCGCCGGGTGAACGACCGCGGGTTGTCCGGGACGATTCGGCCCCATCCGCTCCGTTTCTCCGCCTCGCCGATCCTCCAAATCCCGATCGCGCGGGCTGTCCGGCCCCCAGGATTCTCTCCAAAGAGCCTCCCGGGCGCGATTCCCCCGCATCCGGCTCCAGGGCCGGTCTCTCACATGCCGAAAAGAAATGTAGTAGAGGTGATCTCAGTTGCCGCGAGGTGGGCTACTTGGGATTGCGTGTGCTACAACGTGTTAGGAGCGAGCACCGTTTCGCTCCATTCACCCCGGTCCTGCAGACTCACGGAACGAGGGAGAAAATTCTCCCGACTTCTGGGGTAGCCTGCGGGGGGACAGGAAAAGTTGGTCGAGCAGTTCGGAGCGGGGGCGAGGCAACGTGGATACTCCTCCTGCGAAGAACCCGCGACGCCGACCGGACCGGTTCAGCCGGGGGATCACAAGCGATGGAGGAGATCGCAATGACTAAGCGATGGCAAGTCGTGGCCGGCGTCGCCCTTGGGGCCGGCGTTCTTGCACCGATTGCTGCACATGCTCAGGGAGACCCGGCCTTCCGTGACCTGGACTCTAACCACTGGGCGTATCAGGCGGTACAGGATCTCGCAAAGAAGGGGATCTTCACTGGCTATCCGGATCAGACCTTCAGCGGTCGCCGGGCGCTCACCCGCTACGAGTTCGCGATGGCGCTCAAGCGTCTCCTGGACTATGTAGATCAGACCTACTTGAAGAAGGGCGAGGGTGGCGGGACCGCGGGTCAGCCTGGTGTGCGCGGCCCGATGGGCCCTGCGGGCGCCGCTGGTGGGCGTGGGGCTTCCGGACCTCCCGGACCTCCCGGAGTCGCACCGGGCGACCTGCAGCAGCTTCGCCAGGGGCAGCAACTGCTGCGCACCGACGTAGCGAACCTGCAGAAGCTGGCACAGGAGTTCAGCTCCGAACTGGCGATGATGGGCGCGGATATCGAGCAGCTCAAGCGGAATATGGCCGCACTCGGTGATCGCGTCACCCGCGTCGAGACCGCGATTGCCCGGATGCCGAAGATCACCGGCGCCGTGAACATCGGTTTCCGCGCGGCGAATGTAGCCGCCGGACGGGGCAGCCAGGTAGACATCAACGGGGACGGCGTGCCGGATCCGTTTGAGAACAACGCGACCAACGGTATCTTCCCCGGAGCCCCGGGCGTCGCGCTGCCGGCGGACCGCGACGGACGGTTGCTGAACCCCAGTTCGAGCATCCTGGAGCGGGTCAACTCGTTCTACGATATTGACCTGGGCATCACGGCCAACATCAGCGACGTTGCAACCGCCCGTCTGCTGCTCAACGCGGGTAACTACCTGCGCGGCTACCTCGGTAACCGCATCAGCCAGGTCAATCCGTTGTTGAATAACGGATTGGAAGGATCTTCCATCGGCGGCGGCGGCCTCCCGAACTTCACTGTGGAAGATGTGATCCCCTACTATCTCTACATTGAGATGCCCCTCAAGCTGTGGGGTGTGGGGACGCAGCTCACCGTCGGAAAGTTCGGGCACCAGTTCACCCCGTACACCCTGAAGATGGTCGACGTCGACTCGTACTTTACGAACGACAAGACGGATCTGGGTGACTACCCGGTTACTGGTGGGCGCTTGAACTTCCGCGCGCTCGGTTTGAACTGGAGCGCCTACGCGGCGACCCACGACACCGACTACGGCGCCCTGACGAGCACCGCCGGCTTCACCGCTTTCGGTGTCTACAATGCCGGGGCGCAGTTGGGCGATATCGCCCGATTCAACCCGCAGGGTGGGTTCGCGCCCGCTCTCGGCATCGGCTCCCAGCAGATCGAGCAGAGCGCGGGCGTCCGTGCCACCTGGGTCGGCAAGCGCTGGCAGATCGGTGGGACCTACCTTGTGGGCGTGGCCTCCGAGGATGACTCGGGCGCCGAGCCGTTGCCCGGCGCCGGCGCCGACAACGATGGAGACGGTCTCGAAGACACTCCGTCAGACAATTTCCGCATGCTCCAGGTTTACGGCCTGGATCTCTCCGGGAAGGTCTGGAAGAAGGTTACCGCTTCGTTCAACGTCACTGAATCGAAGTGGACTGCCCAGGGTGGCCAGAGCATTCAGTTCAGCCGCTTCGGCATCGGAAGCACCGATCGGCGTGCGTGGGATGCGCGGATCATGTTCCCGTTTGGCCGTTCCAAGCTGACCGGCTTCTACAAGAGGATCGGTGATGGGTTCGATGCGCCTGGTTCGTGGGGTCGCATCGGCAACTGGATCAACCCGCGTGGCATCGAAGGCTTCGGGGGGACGATCTCTGTGCCCATCGGCAAGAAGCTCGTGATGGAAGGTGAGGGAGCGATCTACCGCTTCAACTACCTTCGGCGACTGGGCGTTCTCGCCGGCGCTGGGGAGCCGTCCAGCGACCTGCTCCACTTCCGAGCCGGGTTCCGCTACCCGCTGACGAAGAAGGACACCCTGGAAACCAGCTACGAGCACGCGGACTACGAAGCTCGCACTGCAGCGGGTCTCGATCGCGTCGAGCGGTACATCAACTTCGGCTGGACCCATCAGTTCAGCGCGAACGTGTCGTTCCGCCTGCTCTATCAGTACCTGAACGTGTCGAGCGGCGGCCTGCTTGATTCGCCGGGGTACGACTACCAGGCGAACATCATCGGCACCCAGTTCACGGCCCGGTTCTAACGAGTTCTCTCGCGATAAACTGGACCAACGGGTGAAGCCGGCTCCCGGGAAACCGGGAGCCGGCTTTCTGTATCTCCCCATCCGCCCATTTCCGGAGCAGGCAGCCTTGACGCGGACTCACTTTGTTCCTCCCGCCGTGCTGGCGGGTCTCCTGGCGGCTACCCCCGGCGCCTGGGCACAGGACGTGACGTCGGTGGAACCCGCCACGGCCCCCGAGGCCCCGGCGGCATCCTCTGCCCCACTCGTTGCGGATCCGACTTTGCCTCGCCTGCGCGGTCCCCGCCAACGCCTGCTCACTGCATTGCTGGCCCAGCCATCCCTGCCGCAGGCGACCTCAACTGGATCCTCAACGCAGCGCGAAGAGATATCCGCCGCAGGGATTACGGTCACCGGGGACGATATTGAACGGAATGCCGAGACAGGTCTCATTACTATCACCGGCAACCCGCGGGCAACCCGTGGGGGGGACAGCCTGCGTGCGACCCGCATGATCTACAATCCGGCGACACGGCAGGTCACCGCTGAAGGGACGGTCGTCCTCGCTCAGGGGGACCAGGAGTTTGAGGCCGACCGCGTCGTCTATAACTTTGAAACCCGGACTGGACAGGCCGAGCGTGCGCGGACCCGGATCAATGACTACTTCCTGAATGCCGAGCGGATCCTCCTTGAGCCCGGACCCCGTTACGTCGCCGAGCGCACGCGGTTCACGAGCTGCGACGAGCCGCATCCGCACTACAGCACCTACGCGCGCCGTATCGAAATTCGGCCACGGGAACGGATGCTGGCCCGGGGGCTTGGAGTGGACTTGCTGGGTACTCGGTTGGTGACCGCGCCCGGGTTCGATCGTTCGCTCAAGCCGGATACCTCGAAGGGCGGCAAGTCATCACTTCAACTCCCGTCGTTTGGTTACGACAACCGCAATGGTTTCTACGTGGCGCAGGAGTTCGATGTTCGCGAGAAGGGCCCGGTATGGGTGGACGCCTATGCGCGGGTGAACAGCGCGAAGGAGCCGTTCGGCGGGTTGCAGGCAGCCACCGCCGGTGAGTTGCAGTTCGTCGGATCCCTCTTCTACCGCGATATTGCAGAGAACCAGCGGTCCAGGAATCTGCAGGTCAGCAGGTTGCCGGAACTCGGTATCGTCTGGACGCCGGGCCGGGACGCACCGCGCCCGGGGCACTTTCTCCCCCACCAGGTGATGGGGATGCGCCGACCTGCCTATCTCCAGTACAGTCGGGACTGGCAGGTGTCTGCCCAACTCACGGCGGGCTTCTTCCGGCAGCATCGCGGCGACGACGCGACGCGCGACGACGCCACCAGCCGGAGCGGCGGTCGTATCCAGGTTCAGGGTCAGGCGCTTCTGCCATACGTGAAGCTCGGGCGTCGGATCACGTTGAACGACCTTCGGCTCCTTGCACGCCAGAGTGTGTATGACAATGGGAGCACCCACCTGCTCGCTGGCGTGGGCATCGGCAAGCTCTACAAGTTCGGCAACTGGAGGGCGGGCGTAGATCGCTTCAACCAGTACACCAGCGGGAGCACGCCGTTCAGCTTCGATGACGTCGAACTCCGCGAAGAGTGGCGTCCGCGGTTGGAGTTCCAGTCGCGCAACTTCAACTTTTCGTATTTCGCCCGCATTCGCTCGTTCAACAGCGGCATCTTTGACCAGGTTTTCGAGATTTCGCGAACCTTCCACTGCCTCGAGCCACGGATCGTCTTCGGCACCCGGCAGGGTTTCGTGGGCCTCGACCTGCGGATCGCCGGATTGGGCGGAGGGACGCGCTCAAAGCCGGGAGCACCGCGCAGCACCCGAGAAGGATCGGGACGGGAGAAGGGGGGCGAGTTGATCGCCCCGAGTACTCCCGCAGCGCCGTAGACGCGCGGACGCCGACTCTCGCCACATTGGGGGCTCATGTCTGACTGGTACGACGCCGCGGCGATTCTTCTTTACGTAGAGCATTCCTGGTCTGGGGGGACTCCGGACGAAGTTCCCCCTGGTCCCACCGAAGACGCAGTGAGGGGTTTGCTCGACCGGATCCGGCCGGATGCACTGCAGGTGACGGCCAAGGGACAGGCGGGCTTCGTCCCGTACCCGACCCGGTTTGGAAATCGCTGGCCCGCGCTGGATCAGGACCCGTGGCGTGATCCCCTGGAGGTTTACGTGGATGCGGCGGCCCGCGGGCAGTTGCCGTTAATCCTGGCCTACAGCAGTCTGGTAGACCATCATCAAGCCTATTGGCGGGCGGAGTGGCAGCGAGTCACGTCCCGCCGGCAGCCGTATCGCAGTCAGGCCCTCTGTCCCAACTCCGGCTACATTGAGGAGTTGCTCCTCCCCCAGTTGGATGAGTTGGTCGAGCGCTACAGCCCCGCCGGCATCTGCCTCGACGGGGAGAATTGGACGGTCAGTCCCTGTTATTGCGCGGCGTGCGAAACCGAGTTCCAGATGCTTCACGAGCGTTCTGCCCCGTTGGAGCCGGCAGACCTGCTCTGGGAAGACTGGCTCCGATTCCAGCGAGACAGCTTCCACCGGTACCTCGCGCGGGTAGCCCGCTACCTCCACGACCGGCAGCCGGACCTGCTCTTTGCGAGCAACGCCGGATTCGCTTCGCACCAGCCCGAACCCGCGCCGGACGGATGTGGTCGTGGTTGTTGGGACCTCTCCCCCGCTTTTTCACACTGGCAGGCGGGGCTGGAAGCCCGGGTATTCGATGGCCGGCGGATGCCTTTCGACTTGATGACGTGGGATCGGTGCAGCCCGCGTCCCTGGCCGACCGGGTCCCAGCCGGCACTCCCCGCGTACCCCAAGTCCGCCGCGCAATTGCAGCAAGAGGGGGCGCTGATTCTGGCTAACGGCGGCAAGTGGACACTCTGGGTGACTGCGCGGAAAGACGGGGAGCCCCCGGAGGACTCGGCGGATGCGCTGGCTGCGGCGGCACAGTTCGGTCGGGAGCGGACAGAGTGGCTGGGTGGTACCGAATCCGCGGCTGATGTAGCGATCGTGCATACCGACGCGACCCATCGCAAGGCGGGCAACGGTCTGTATGACCCCGGTCCGTCGCTGGATCGGATTCGGGGAGCGCACCAGGCCCTCGTCGAACTTCACCTCCCGCATGACGTGGTCGCAGAGGGCACGTTGCGTGACGAACTGGAACGCTACCGGCTGCTGATCCTGCCGGAGCAGATCGAGTTTCCGGAGTGGTTCGACAGCCGCCTGGCCGATTGGGTGCAGAACGGGGGGAGACTGCTGGCGACCGGCAGGGTGTCCCCTCGCCTGCAGGAGGCCGTCCCGGTGTTCGCACTGGAGGAACTGCTTGGGGTCCGGTGGACCGGCGCCCAGCATGCCGAATGTGCCACTCTGTTGGACGGGGCGCCCCTGCGGGTGGTCGCGCCCATCTACGAGGTCACGCTCTACGAAGCGGAGGAGTGGTTGCCTATGTTGGCCCTCGCCGGCGCTGCGAGCACACTGCACCAGCCGTTTGCGACGGGCCACGTGTTCGGCAGCGGGGCCGCCGCTTATGTCGCTGCCGACTTGTTCGCAGCCTACCACCGCAGCCAGTATCCCGGCCTGCGTCGCCTGCTCGGCGGGTTGCTCGACCGCCTGCACCCGGAGCGGCTCATTTCCGTGACTGCCTCCCCCACGGTGGAGTGCGTGTTGCGGCGCCGTCCCGGGGAGTGGTTACTCCACCTGATCGAGCACTCGCCCGGCAAGAGCCTGGCGCAGAACAGCGCCTTCATTGAGGACGTTCCCTGCACCGCACCCATCAATGTGCGACTGCGATTGGGAGAAGATCCGGTGTCAGTGCAGGCGCAGCCCGGTAACACTCCGATCGCGTGGTCACGTGACGGTGATGCCATACAGTTCCTCGCTCCGTCGTTCGGGACGCATGTGGTGATTTCGATACTGACGGAGGAGAACCCGATAGCTGGGGACGAGTAGGACTCAGTCATGTGGCGCCAGGAGGAGTGAGTGCCCACCGGGAATCTGACGAACCGCCAGCTCCGCCGGGCGCGCCGCCTGGTTGTCACCGAGGGCGCCCTCGGCGCCCTCAACGGTCAGCTCACGGCGGGAATCCTTCTCGTCAAGCTTGCGACGGAAATGGGCGCCGGCGCGCCGGAGATCGCGATCCTCCAGGCGGTGCCGCAGTTCGTGTCCGCACTACAGATCAGCAGTTCGTGGATCCTCACCCGGACGGACGATTGCCGCCGGCTCGCGCTGTCGTTGATGTTCCTGAACCGGCTGGTCTGGATGACCATCGGCCTCAGCACCCTCTTCCTCCTCCGTCCGGGAATGCAGGGCCCGGTGTGGGCGCTGATTTTGGCCAACGGGGTGGCTGCTCTGAGTGGACAGATGGCGCTGGTGGCCTGGTATACCTGGGTGGCGGATCTGGCGCCGGTACAGTTCTGGGGTCGCTTCCTCGGGCGCAAGAACATGATCGCACTCGTGTTCAGTACCCCGGTCGGACTCTGCGCCGGTGTCTTTGCGGACTGGTGGTTCAACACCATGCCCAAGGGAGACCTGCGTGGTATCGGCGCGATGGCCGTGCTCGGCGCATCATTGGGTATCACCGGAGTCCTCGTGCTGTCGCGCGTGCCGTTGGTGCGGGTGGCGCATGCCCGCAAGAACATGCCCTTTGCGGAAGCGCTCGGCGCGGCCCTGCGAGACACGAGTTTCCGCCGGCTGGCGCTGACGCGGTGCTGGATCATGTTTTTCGTCCAGGTGGCGGCGCCGATGTGGCAGTTCTACGCGCTCAAGCTCCTGGGAGTCCCGCTGCTCGTAATGAAGATCTGGGAGAACATCTCCAGTCTGTCCAATGCGGGAGGCAATCGGCTCTGTGGTCGCCTGGCGGACCACTATGGCTATCGCCCGGTGGCGATCCTGTTCTGCGTCGGGATGGGGACCATCCCGGTCTGGTGGATTTTTGCGGGCCCCGGCGCCTGGAGGGTGGATCTGGGGTTCTGGACGTTGATGGTGCCCTGCTACTGGATCGCCGTGCTCTCCAGCCTCGTCGGCAGCTTCTCGTGGTCCGGCGTCAATCTCTGCGCATCGAATCTGGCACTCAAGCTGGCGCGGCGCGAGCACCGAGCCACCTACGTGGCGTTGTTTCAAGCGGCATTCGGCATCACCGGCGGGTGCGGCGCACTGATCGGTGGCTGGCTGGTCAGTGTGGCGAAGAGCGGATTGAAGCCCGAAGAGTTTGCGCTCGCGTTCAAAGTAGTGTTTTTGCTATCCGCCCTCGGCCGCTGGGCCGCGATGGTCGGGTTGGCCTCGGTGCGTGAGCCCGGCGCCGCAAGGGTCGGACAACTGGCGGGACGTCTGGCGCGCGACCCCCTCGGCGCGCGGCTCACAGGTGAGTGGCGCAGTCCTGGTCCCGAGCAGGAACTTGAGCCCGCCGCGCGTCCGGAAGACAAGTCCGCCACCCCGCCGCGGGGTTGACCGATCGGTAGTTGCCCTCGGGGTCGCCTGGGCAAACCCGGCACGGCGACTCGCCGGCGGTACAAGAATGAGGGGGCACACAGCGTGTGCCCCCTCCCTAAAGCTCCATCGCTACGGACGGTGACATCGATTCACATGAAACGTGAGCGTGGCCTTCGCTCACTTCCATGTTCGGCCTTACTCCCGGGCAAAACAGGCCGTCGGCGTTCGATCACCCGCTCCGCACTCATCACACCCGCCTGATCGCTCACTGGATCGTCTGTATTCCGTGGGGAACACTTGTGCAACCTGCATCAGGTCATCCGGAACGGAAAGGGAAGTGGTTCGATGAGAAAATTGGTCGCCGAACCCTGTTGTCACAGGGTTCGGAAAAAGCAGTCCGGCGGGGTCATCACTGGTTCCTCCAGCCCCTTTCGGGCCGTCCGGTCTCGGGGACTGCGCCGCCCCCTTACGCTAGCATCTTATCCAGATTGCCCGGTCGTGTCAACATGAGTTCGGTCGTTTTTCTTGTGGTTGGAGCAACTACCACGAATGGATTTTGTAGCGGTTTAGATGCGGAAGCGGAGGGTCTTCCGATCGTGCCGCAGGATGTCGTCCTGCTCGGCGGCAATGGCGTCCAGGTCATCAGTCACTCCGAACCAGCGGCCGGAGAGGCGGTCGAAGCGTCCGGTCGCCAGGGCAACCGTCAGGCCGGCAGCCCTTGTCGGGGGAACATCTTTCCCCTCTGCGAACATTTGCTCGATTCGGGACATCCACTGCCGGCCCTCCGGGCTGCGGAGTTGGAACTCGGTGAGTTCCGTGCGGACGAGGCCCGGCGAAAGCGAAAAGACGGCCACGGCGGAATCAGCCAGGCGCAGTTCATCAGCCACGCACTCCGTGAAGCGCGTGACGGCTGCCTTGCTGCTCCCGTAGCCACTGCCGTACGGGAATGACGTGCCGGCCCCTCCCCCGATCACGTTGATGATCCGCCCTGAGTTACGGACGACCATTCCCGGGAGCACCGCCCGGCAGCAGCGAAACAGCCCGAATAGGTTCACTTGAAGGTCCCGTTCCCAGCGTGCAGGGTCAACTTCCCACACCGGGCCGATCGCGAAGAAGCTGCCGGCGTTGTTTACCAGCAGGTCAATCGGGCCCAGCCCGGCCTCGACCGTGTCCGCCATGTGGCGCACCGCGTTCGCGTCCGCTACGTCGGTCGGCACGCAGAGAGCAGTGCCGCCGGCGGTGGTAATCTCACCCGCTACCGCCGCCAACTGCTCCACGGACCGGGACGCGAGCGCAACGCGTGCTCCGTCCGCGGCCAGCGCCAGCGCCATTGCGCGACCGATTCCTCGGCCGGCGCCGGTCACCACCGCGACTTGATTCTGTAAGAGTCCCATCGTCGTACCACCTCCATCCACGCCCCGTCGAATCCGTACGCCCGGTAATCATCCGCGAGCGTTCTCAGACAATGTCGGTTGTTGAGGCGACCCGGGGGCTTCGCCCGGCCGGATCAGCGCGTTCACGGCGGCACACGCGCTGGAGAAACGCTCCTCCCACGAGCCCCGGATGATCACGTACGGACGCTCCGCTGCCTCAAGTGCGGCCTCGCAGCGGGCGAAGAATGACCGGCGCTCGTCCGGAAGGTAGCGCACGCAATCTCCGACCCAGGGCACGTCCACGTCGAGAAGTAATGTCAGATCATAGCGCCGCGCCTGCGCCTCTGCCCGGATCCATGCCGGGCACCCCTCGAAGAGGACTTCGCTCCAGATGGCAGTGGTCAGCAGGTCCGTGTCGCAGAACAGCAACCGGTTTGCGTGCCGGGCGAGCGCGTCTTCGGCGGCGATCTGTCCGCGTGCGATCTGCGGAATGTCCGCCGGCGAGATCCGTCCTTCCCGCGGTTCGAGCCACGTGCGGGCGTACTCGGGGACGCAGACGGTCTGGAAGTGGCGCGCAAGTTGGGCGGTGAGGGTGCTCTTGCCGGTGGATTCGGGTCCGAAAATGCAGACTCGCCGCAGGAAGAAGGGGCGCACACACGGCGGGATCGAGTCCCAGTGGGACCACGGATCCGCCCGGATCTGCGAACCACTGATCGGGACGGCCGTGCGACCGACATCCACCGGCACGAACTGCGCTCCCAGGATCTCCGCCAGTGGGAACCCATACAGTTCCGAGGCGAAAACGTAGTCGGGGCGCCACGGCAGGATGCGCGTCAGGCTGGCTTTCCAGATTTGCCAGAAATCGGGGTGTTCGTGAGGATACTGCGGGTTCTCGTCCGTGAGGTGCAATACGCGAGCCCCGGGGAAGAGTTCGGTCATCCAGCCATGGCGCAGTACCCCGGGGATCGGTTCAGACTTCAGTGTGCCGACGACAATCGCGAGGTCCTCGACGTAGTTTTGTGCGAACTCGCACAGATAGATGTGCCCTTGATGCGGCGGCAGAAACTTGCCCAGCACCAACCCCTTGCCCGTGCGCATCTCCTGCTCCCTCCCGGATATCTTCGCTCAGACGGAGCACCGGGCGTACCGGCGCAGGAGTTCGGCAGTCGGACGCGGGCAGGTGATCCCCCGGCCGCAGAGCGCGGCGTGCGTGCAGGTCATGTCGAACACCGTCCCGGTAGCCTGAAACAGATCGAACGTGCGGTGGCGCTGAAATGCGTCGGCATCCAGGCTGCGGCAGAGTCCGAGGCAGGCGGCAGCCGCACTCCCCGACCCACCGGCCTGGAGGTGCTGCAGACGCCGTCGCCATTCTGCGTCCGAAACCACGGAGACGCGCTTGCCGCACCCGGACAGTGCCTCTACGAGGGCCCGGACGGAAGCGTGCTCCTCATTTGCGATGTGATACGTCCCGCAGGCGGCCGGGTCGGGGTGCCGGAGCGAGATGACGGCCATCGCGGCGGCGGCGAAGGAGATGGGGGTGATGTCCACGTGCTGCGTGTCGAGCGCACTTTCAGGCACGCACCCCAAGGCGGCGAGCCCGCGAAAGAACAGCGCCAGGAAGTCCCCCCGGGCGCCGACTCCCGTGTGCGGGTCACCCGTCAGCAGCCCAAATCGGTACTGCGACACCGGGAGACCGGAGTCGCGCGCAGCGCGAAGGAGATGTTCGGCCGCCCATTTGGTCTGCGCGTAGCCGCCGTACACCCACCGCGTGTCCTGCAGGCAATCGGCTTCTCGCATGACACCCTGGTTCCGGTCCGTGGAGACGAACACGGATAGGGTGGACGCGTGGTGCAGCCGTTTCGCCCGTCCCGTCTGCAGGAGCTGCAGCAGCGGATGCAGCGCATCCAGGTTGGCTGCCCGAAGGTCGGCGAAGGGCAGCAGCATGTTCACCAGGGCGGCACAGTGATGGATCGCATCCACCTCACGCGCCAACCGGTCCCAGGTTGAGGCCGGCAGGCCGAGCCGATCTTGCTCCACATTGCCCGCGAGCACCTCAATGCGGCCACTGTCCATGCCGGGTGAGAGGCCCGCAGCGCGATCGAGGGCCGCCCGCAGGCGCCGGTGGGCGCCTGCGGCGTCGTCGGCACGCACGAGACAGAGGATGCGGGCGTTGCTGCGTTGCAGCAGTTCCACCGCCAGCCGGCTGCCGAGAAAGCCCGTTGCCCCAGTGAGCAGGATCACCTCGGGCGGCTGCACCCCGGCTTCCGTCCCGGTCACCAGCGGGCGCGAAGGCGCACACTCATTCGGGCGGCGGGCGAGCGCCTCCCGGCGCAGCACTTCCGCGGCGATGGCGTCCGGAGGGGCGGCGTCGGCCGATGCGGACAGCACTCCCCGGATGGAGGGATGCGCCAGCAGCACGCGCGCCGACAATCGGATACCCAGCGCTTCCGCAGCCGCCAGCACCTCAAGCACCCCCAGAGAATCACCCCCGAGGGCGAAAAAGTCATCATCGAGCCCGAAGTCCCGTCGCCCCAGCACTTGCTCCCAGATGGTGCGGAGTGCGCGTTCGTGCGGCAACCCCTCCGCTGCTGCGGGCAGGCAGTGTGGATCGGTGTCCTCCAGTTGAGACGCCAGCGCAGCCAGATCGGGCTTGCCGCTGACAGTGAGCGGGAAAGGAGAAACGACCTCGAAGCGCTGCGGAACCATCCAGTCCGGGAGGCGGGCAGCGACATGGCGACGCAGTTCCACCGGAGTCACTCCGCTCTCGCCCCGCAGTTGGATACAGGCGGTCAGCAGCGCCCCGTGCACGGGGCGCTCTCGCACCACTACGGCCGCGCGAGCAACGGCCGGGTGGGTGCACAACACAGCCTCGATCTCCTCGGGGGCGATCAGCTTCCCGTGGCGTTTGATCTGCCGATCGGTGCGTCCCAGGAATTCGTACTCTCCGTCCGGATGCAATCGGACGCGATCGCCGGTGCGGTACTGTCGCTCTCCATCGAGTGTGATGAACCGCTGTGCGTTGAGTTCCGGACGGCGATGGTAACCCCGTGCCAGGCATTTGCCACTGAGGAATAGCTCCCCCTCCCCTCCCGGCTCAGTGGGTGCGAGCGCCGAGTCGAGCACGCAGAACCGGCAGGTGGAAATCGGCTTTCCCAACAGCGGGCGATCCCATGTTTCGGCGTCGCACACTGTGAGGCTGACGCACACGGTCGCTTCCGTCGGACCGTAGACCACCACCACCCTGCGGTCTCGCGCCCACCGGCGGATGATGTCCGGAGGGCATGGCTCACCCCCCAGGATCAGGGCCTCAAGACACGAAGAAACCTCTTCCGGCCGCAAAACACGCAGCAGTGCCGGCGGTAGATCGAGGTGCGTGATTGCACGTCGAGCCAGCACGGCGGGGAGGCCGGCCGCAGTTTCCAGCGCCGAACCACGCTCGAAGCAGAGCGTCGCGCCGGACAGCAGTGCTGTCCCGATATCGGAGATCGAGGCGTCGAATTGGGTCGAGAGGAGGAAGAGCGATCGTTTGCCCGGGCCGAGTCCAAACGCAGCGATCTGAGCCTCCAGCAGCGGAACGATGCCCCGGTGCTCCACGAGGACTCCCTTGGGCGTGCCGGTGGAGCCGGAAGTGTAGATCAGATAGGCGAGTGCATCGGCCGAGCCTGGAATCGGCGCGGGGGTCGGCAGCACGGCCCTTTCACGTCTCTTGAGCGCGTCCTTCGGATCGGGGGACGCCGCCCTGGGGTGTACGGAACCGGCGATGCTGATCGGAAGACAACGGAGGCCGAGGACCTCTGCCTGAGTCCGACGATCTGTGTTGACGGCAGCAAGCCTCACGCCGGAGTCTCGTACCAGGAACTCGAGTCGTTCCAGCGGCAGCCCCGGGTCCAGTGGGACGAAGGCGGCGCCGGCTGCCCAGGCGGCAAGGAGCGCCACCACGTACTCGGGCGACTTCTCCACCCACAGTCCGACCAGCTCTTCCGGTCCGGCGCCTGCCCGCCGCAGTTGGTCCCCCATCCGCCAGACCAGCGCCCACAGGTCGCCGTAGCTCACACACCTGCCGGCATCCTCCAGCGCCGGCGCCGCGGGGTCGCGCTCCACGACGGCGGACAGTTGCTCCAGGAATGAGGGTGGCGCGGACATCAGTCGGCGGGTATCCGGTCCGGTCGTTCCGCGACGACCACGCAGCGCGGACTCTCCAATGTCAGTGGAGAAAACGCCAGGCTGCCGTGCAAGCCAACTACCCGGAAGCCGGCCCCTTCGAGGAGTCGCACGAGATCGTGGGGCAGATACAGCTTCGTACAACTCTGTTTCGTGTGGAGTGTCCCATCTGCGGTGCGGTACTCCCAGGTTTGCTCAAGGAGGCCGCCATGAAGGTTCAGCCGGGACCGGCGCGTCACTGCGGTAGAACCTGCCCGCCCGGAGTACTGGAACTGAGCGACCTCCCGAAAGCTCCGCAGCAGCGCCGCTACGCCGAAGTAGTCGAGTACGAACCGCCCACCCGGCCGGATTGCACAGAAGGCGCTCGACAGCATGCGCGCGTTTTCGGCGTCATTCTGCAGGTAACCAAAGCTGGACCAGGCGTTGAATGCTCCCGCGCACGACCGGGCGGGCACAAACTCTCGGGCGTCGCCGGCGTGGAACTCAGCGTCGTGGTGTTCCGCCGCGCACGCAGTCTGGGCGTGGGCGACGTAGGCCGGAATCGCGTCCACACCCACGACGGAGAAGCCTCGACGGGCCAGCACCAGGCTGAGGCGACCGATGCCGCAGCATTGATCGAAGACACGCGCGCCTGGTTCAAGATGCAGCGCCTCCACCAGGAAGTCCGCTTCCCGCTGGGAGCGGGCATCCGCATCCGCATCCATGATGGCTGCGGCGAACCCTTCGTCGTAGAACGTCTCCCACCAGTTTTCGTGCGGCATCGGAGGATATGGTCCAGCGGTCCCCACCTATCGGTGTCCGGCAGCAAAACTCCAGGGCACACCCGGGAGGACATAGTCTCGCAGCGCAGAGCCGGTGGAGCCGTTGTCCACATTGGGGGCGCCGATCCCCGCCGTGTGATCGCCCATGTGCGCAGTACGGAAGTCCACGCTGAAGCGCGTCCGCCGGGTACGGTGCGGCACGGTCTGGTGCAGGTGGGCGCTCGAGAAGAGGAGCAACTCTCCGGCCCGCGCGGAGAACCCGACCCGCGGCGTCTTGCCCAAATCTCCGAAGAATGCGGGATAGTGTGCGGTGCGGCCCGCGCCCGGGTTCTGCCAGCCGATGCGGAGTTCCGGGCCGCCCTGCATCCATTCGTCGTAGTCGAAGTCCCGTGAATCATTCTCGACGGGGCGGGCGAAGTACTCGGGGAAGAAGACGAACGTCTCCTCCTCGGACACGTCGTGGAGTGGGACCCACCAGTTGATCTGGCACTGGGGGTTGGCGTACCAGGTGTCCCGGTGGGCGTAGTACACCGGGCGTGCGTCGGGATTGTCACCGGCGGCGTGGGCGTTCACCCGCAGGCGCAGCGGGTCGTAGGCATGCACGTCCGGCTCGAATCCCAGCGACTGCATGGTCCCGGCAACGTGAGCCGGAAACGGGGCCTCCAGGTACACTCTCCGGCGGACGCGGCCCGCTGCGTTGAAGAATTCGTCGGGTGTCAACCGAAATTGCGCTTCATGAAAGGGCCCCGTCCCGAACTCCTCTTCCAGCAGCCGAGCCACATCCGCCGCCAGCGCGTGGGTCGGCGGGGATGCAGGCAGCAGAAACACGGCGCCTGCGTACAGCGCGGCGCACACCGCGTCCGGTCCGCCTGCGGGAAGTTCCCTCTGAATCATCTCGTCGTATCTCCTGCCGATGCACCCGGCCGATAGTGTTCCTGGAGCAGTGCCGCGCAGAGCACCAGCATCAGGACCGGATCGGCGGCGCGTTGTTCTTCCGGGGTCGCCTGCGTGAGCGAATCCAGCCACGTAAGAACGCGTTGCCGGTCAAAAAACGGGAAAGCCGCGAGACCACTACCCCGGAGTGTATCCTGCACCAGCCCGTATGCACCCCGGCTGCCGCAGAGCGCCAGCGGTGGGGCGAGGAACGGGTGTTTCTGCCGGTGATAGAGCGTGGGCGTCACCCAGGGACGGACGGCCTCGCGCAGGATGTATTTCTCGGTAGCGCCGCGGATCAGCAGTGACGGCGGGAGTTGCCGGACGCTTTCGAAGAGGTGGTGGTCCAGAAACGGAACCCTCCCTTCGACGGAGTGCGCCATTTCCGTGCCGTCGCCGAGGGTGCGAAGAATGTAGCCGGACAGAGCCAGCCGGTTCCAGAGATAGAGGGACTGATGGATCGGGTGGCGGCCGGCGAGTTGCCCGGTAACATCGAAATCCGCCAGGAGGCGATGAAACGGATCGCTGTCTGCGAACTCCCGCAAAAAGTCATCGGAGAGCAGCGCGTGCGCCCGCCGGCCGAGAGTACCCTTGGCCTCCAGAAACGCAGGGACGAATCCGAGTGTTCGCACCAGCGAACCGAGGGGCAGGCTTTCGCCCCACGGGAGCATCGTGCCGGCTGACGCCGTATTGGACGCAACCAGCGCCTCGAGTTGCGGGGCTCCGGCGCCTTCATGCAGCCAGAGGTCGCGCCGGAGGTGGGCATAGCCCGCGAACAACTCGTCGGCGCCCTCTCCGGTGAGAACTACCCGATACCCGGCATCCCGTACGACCCGGGACAGGAGGTATTTAGCCGGTAGATGCCCGTTGATCGCCAGCCCTTCTCCGGCACAAACTGCGTCGGGCAGGGCCTCGAGCAGTGCCTCCCGGCTGAGACGGAGGTGGTGGAGGTGTCCGCCCACCCGTGCCGCCATTTCAGCAGCGATCGAACTCTCATCATAGGCCGCGTCGTCGAAGCCCACGGTGAAGGCATCGGGCGCGCGCCCCGATTCCCGGGCTGCCAGCCCAAGGATGCTGCTTGAATCAATGCCGCCACTCACAACACAGGCTACCGGAACATCTGCGCGCAGTCGCAGTCGCACGGCTTCGCTCAGGTCGTGTCGCACCTGCTCGACCCAGTCCGCTTCGGTGCGACCCGGGTCCGGCTCGTCGCAGACCGGATAGTCCAGATCCCAGTAGCGGCGGACCTGCACCTCCCCATCCATCGCCAACAGCAGGTGCCCCGGAGGCACCTGTCGCACGCCTGCGAACAACGTTCGCGACGGAGGCAGATACTGTACCTGGAGCGCCTGGTACACGGCGGCCGCGTCCCACTCCGCCGGAAGGCCTGCCGCGAACAGCGCCTTCGCCTCGGAGGCGAGCCACAGCTCCCCGCCTCGCACCGCATAGCACAGCGGCTTGATGCCGAACCGATCCCGAGCGGCGAGCAGCAGCCGGGACCGCGAGTCCCAGAGCACGAATGCGAACTCACCGCGCAGCGCATCGAGGAAGCGAAACCCCCGCTCCTCGTACAGGTGGATCAGCACCTCGCTATCGAGCCGGGTGCCAAACCGGTGGCCCTGGCTCTCCAGCCCGGCGCGGATCTGCTCGAAGCCGTAAAACTCGCCGTTGACCACGGCGCGGATGGAGCCATCCTCGTTGGAAATGACGGTCGCGGGCTCTTCGGGCGCGAGGATGGCCAGCCGGGTCAGGCCCAGCGCTACCGGGCCGCCCGGCGGCGCGTAGAGGGCGCTCCCATCCGGACCCCTGTGCCGGAGCGCCCGCAGCGCGCGCGAGACGCCGCGAGAGTCTGCGGGTCCTGCCCTGGACAGATGGGCCGCAATGCCACACATAGCAAGCGGTCAGTCTGCGGTGGTCGGTGCTTCGGCCGAATTCGAGGAAAAGAAAGGCTTGGCGGTCTCGTCCCGTTCCGCGTGAGCAAAGAGTGCCTCGTACTCCTCGAGCGCGAAGACAGGACCCAGGAGCCCGTCGAGTTCGAGGCGCCCGGAGGCGAGCAGGCGGATGGCGTCGTCGAAACTCCCGTAGTTGACGCCGTGGAAGCGCAGTTCCCGCAGCACGGCCTTGCGTACATCCAGCGACACGGCGCTCGCGGGACGGCTCTTCAACACCGCCAGGCCGCCGCGCTTCAGCGCCCGCATCATGACTTCCAGGATCCCCGGGGTGGCATGCGTTTCGATGGCGAAGTCATACACGCCGGGTTCCGGCTCGGGCTGACCTGCGCTCCAGGTCGCGAGGTGATGAAAGTCGTGCGCCGCGAGGACGCGGCGGGTGAGTTCGGCGATGCGATTCTCGCCCAGCAGCAAGCCGCGTTGGCCCGGGTGAAGGTCCGCCTTCAGTACCGCCAGCGACGCCGCTACCGGCTCCAGGTAGGCGGCGGCGAGTGGCGGCAACCCGGCGGGGACCGCGATGACACACTCCTCCGGCACCAACAGGAACTCTGCAAACGCGCCGTCCCGGTCTACGCCGAGCATGGCTGCGTGCGTGCAGCGCAAAGCGCGTGGCTGCGCAGCAACTCGCAAGCACTCCGAGCATTCAGCGCAGGGAATCCAGGGGAGCACCCCCACCCGGTCTCCGGGACGAAGCGGGGCGACTCCGGCGCCGACCTCTTCAACCACTCCCGAGAGTTCGTGCCCCAGCACCACCGGAGTGCGTGCCGCCAGCAATCCACGCGCGACATAGAGATCTGTACGACACAATCCCGCGGCCACCACCCGGATCAGCACATCATTGGGCTGATCAGCCCGGGGCCGGGGAAGTTGGGCCAATCGCACCCCATGTTGGTCTCGCACCAGCGCACGCATGCGGGCGGACCGGGGGCGTAGGGCAACGCGCGAAAAAGTTTGAGGAAGTGGCATTCCGGTGTAGAGTCACCAGCGAATTGTCGCGAGCGGGAAGTGGCGCCCAGGAGTGGCAGAATCATCTTATCGGAAGTGGCGAGCCAATGTTGCAGGGTTCCATCCGACTTCATCCCGAGTGTTAGTTGTGCCTGCACCGGCGGAGCGCCGTGGAACAGATCCGATGCGGGTCATTCAGGATGGGTGAGACCCACCGCCAGGGAGGTGAGCGTGCCGGCGGGCGGCCGGCGGGCAGGCGCGTTCCCAGGGAGGTCCGAATTTCGCGGACCTCACCGCGCCGTCCGCCGGGGAAACATCTCCAAAGCGCCACTGCCGGTGCATCGCGCGAGTGCCACCGGAGGACGCCTCCGTGGCCCCGGAACTGGGAGCGCCGGTGTGCGGGATTTGCGCTCCCCACCCTTCGCTAGCCCGGACGCCGCGATGGAGCGAGATCAGGTCTTCCGGCGTAATCCATTTGAGGATGTTTCCCGGTCCGGGTCTGCCGATGGTCCCACCGGGGTGCTCAGGGTGTTGAACACGATTGCTGCGAAGGCCGTAGTGCTGCTACTGGCGGTTGTTGCCGCTTCTCCGGTGGGTGTGGGCGCACTCCCGGAAGGCCCGGCAGAGAATTCCGGAGCGGCGCCGCGCCGGTACGTGCTGGGGGCGGAGTACGCTGTCGGCGACGTTGACGAGTGGCGCGCCGAATCGCGCCTGGCCCTGACCTATCGTGTGGTGTCCGAAGAGCGGATCGAGGGAAAGAGACCACGGCTGGTGATCCGCCGGGTCACCGCGCAGCAGCGCGAGTTCTTTCGTTTCTCCGAGCAGGTGCTGGCGGTGGACGAGGCCGGCGTGGCGGCACTGCGCATCCGGTGTCGCGAAGCTGGGGACGCCGTCAAGTCTCCGCTCGGGGAGCGGGTAACGAAGTCCGAACTGGAGGGCTGCACGGCGGTGGTTCGGCGCCTTCCGGACGGGCGCGTGGTAGTGCGCGCCGAGCAGGGCAAGCCCACGCTGGGCGGCGAAAAGGAGTTGGAGCAGCAATTCCTGGGTGTGGACGCCCACTTCCTTCCGGGAAGGGCTGTTGCGACCGGGGAGACGTGGACACCGGACGCGCCCGCACTCCGTGCCCAACTCGGTGATGCGGCCACCCTCTTGCGGTGCCGGCTTCAGGATGTGGTCCGGCGGGACGGTCGCGACGTCGCGCGCATCCATGTGTGGCTGACCATGCGCCGTCCGGCGCCGGATGTACGCGGGGAGGTGGAAACGCCGCTGACCGGCACGATGTACTTCGATCTGGCCTGGAAGCGGGTGCTCGGACTGGACCTTTCCGGTCCGCTGGTTGGCCTGCCGCCCGCGAATAACACCCGAGCCGGGACGCAGATGGTTCAATCCGGGGAGGCGCGGCTGCGGTTCAGCCGGAAGTGGCTGAAGGTGGCGGGCATGCCGGTGGCGGCGCGCCGCAGTCGAACAGGCCCCCCACCGGGACACTGAGGACAGTCGCTGTGGATGCTGGATGACGGCGTGTTCTGGGCGAACAGTGGTCCAGGCGGAGACGGCCCGAATAGATCGCGAGTCGCCCCTCGTCCGCAAGCCTACGAGTGTGCGAGGCATTCGGGGTCCCCCGTCGGGGCTCGCCCCGGTCTATCTCGCCTGCCGGCTCCGGGTCAGGTGTCGCTCCGTCCCGGCCTGGTCATCCCGATGAAAGACGCGCCGGGTCGGGTGTTACGGTCCACGACGTCTCGCGGTGACCTCATTTCCTGGATTGCCTCCCAGCCGGCGCCGGAGAAGGTCGCAGGGAGGAACACGTGCCGTGAGAGCAGCGGATTGGTGGGAGCCTGAGAGCAGGCGTCCACTGCTACCATGCGCTGAATGAGCGGCGGCAACCGTGAGGTGGGAGTCGCATCCTCCGAGAACAGTCCGATGCAGTACTCGGCGCGGTCTCCGGTTGTGTAGTGTTCCCGGCGGAGGTCCGAGACGCGAACGGCGCGGGGGATCTCTGTGAAGCCGGATGGGGGTTTGAGGTTGACGTACTTCCGGTGTTTCACATGCGGCGCCGGGCTGACAAGCCCGTCCTGCTCGATCGCTTTGCCCTCGATGCCGGCGGGAGCGGGAATACATTGATGGGCCCCAGATGGCCCACCTGATGGGGGCCCATGGCTGCGAAGGCCTGCCAGAGACCGCGGCCCGTGCGCTTCCGGTTGTTAAGTGTGGTGTCGGGTACCGGGCAGGGCCGGTCACCACAGATGAGCGTGCCGGGGACGAGCGAGTGTCACCGGTACCGGAAGCTGAACTCCGCGGTCACCCAATTGGGCTTGTTCCCCGGCCCATCCCAGGCGACGGAGGGGTCGGCGCGCAAGTCGAAGGGCACGGCGAAGGTGTGGTTGGTATGTTCCTCCACCACGATCGTGACTGAACATCCCAATGCCGCAGTTACGGACGTTCTCGAAGAGGTAAGTATCGTCTCTGCCAAAGATGCAGCTTCGATCCCTCCGACGAGCCGGTTGTGCTCTCAAAGGGACAGCGTGTTCAGCATCGCCACCTGCGGGACCGCGCCGGTCCGGTCTCCCCCAACCCGCAGGCGTGATCGGAGGGACTCGCGTGGTCCGTCGTCTCGAAGGAACCCGCCCGGCGCGCGCCGAAGGATGGGGCGAGCAGTGTCTGCCGGGGCGGACGCTGGTGCGGGTGCGGACGGATGCCGGGATCACCGTAGGAGGAAGAAGCGGATGGGCGGGTTGCTGGACGGAAAGGTCGCGATCGTGACGGGCGGGGGGCGCGGGATCGGCGCGTGCGTGAGCCGCGTGCTGGCCACTCACGGCGCGACGGTAGCGGTGAACTACTCGGCGAGCCGGGAGAAGGCAGAGGAGGTTGTGGCGGAGATCACGGCGGCCGGGGGGACCGCACAGGCTTTCGCCGCTGACGTGCGGGACGGTGAGCAGGTACGCCGGATGGTGGCGGAGGTCGTCAGTGCGTTCGGACAGGTGGATGGAGTGGTCAACAACGCCATCGGCGGACGGCAGATGGGTGCGCTGGAGGAGGCGGCGATGGAGGACTACGTGACGGCGTTCGACTTCGGCTGCCGGGCGGTGGTCGAGATGATCCAGGCGGTACGCCCGCACATGCAGGCGCAGGGAGGGGGCCGCATCGTAAACATCGTCACCGAACTCTGGAACATGGCGCCCGCCAACTGGTCGGTCTACATGGCCGGAAAGGGCGCGATGGTCGGGATCAGCCGTTCCCTCGCGTGCGAACTGGGGCCGGATGGGATCACGGTGAACATGGTGGCGCCGGGCTGGATGGTGACCGAGAAAGTGGATGTGTCTTCCGAGGGGTCTCGCAACTTTGCCCGCTCACTCCCGCTCCGGCGCCACGGCAGCGGGGACGAAATCGGGAAGGCATGTGTCTTCTTCCTGAGCGATCTTGCGTCCTACGTGACCGGCACCTACCTGCCCGTTTCCGGCGGCCGGGTGACACAGATGGGAGCCTGAGGATGCTGGGGCCGGAACAGGTGGACGACTACGCGGCGCGCGGCTTCATCACCGTTCCCGCGCTGTTCACCGCGGCGGAACTGGCGCCCGTGGAAGAGTACCTGGTGCGGAACCAGGAGGTGACGTGGAGCGACAAGAACGACGATCCCCTGCGTGAGGCCCACTACCACCACCGGCCGATCTACGACGTCTGCACCATGCCGAAGCTGCTGGATTGCGTGGAAGCTCTCCTCGGACCGGATCTCGTACTGCTGTACTCCCATATCCTGAACAAGCCACCGGGCGGGCTCCAGGTGGCCTGGCACCAGGACGGGCCCTACTGGTGGCGGGTCGAGCCGAAGGTAGCTGTGACGGCCTGGGTGGCTCTGGATGATGCGACGGGAGAGAACGGATGCATGCGAGTGATCCCAGGGACGCATCGCGGGAACCTGGATCTTGGGCAGCGCCCCGTGGAAGAGCCCGACCTGATTCAGGCCCGTCCGTTCGAGTTGCCGCCGGGCGTATTTGACGAGTCCTGCGCGGTAGATCTCCTCATGCGGCGCGGTGATGTCTCGTTCCACCACTCCTATCTGGTGCATGGCTCCGACCCCAACCGGTCCGGCGCCCGCCGCGCCGCGCTCACCATCCGATACGTCACTTCGGCTACGCGCATCCAGAATACGCCGGACCGCCGCCAGTACCTGGTACGGGGAACCGGGTTGGACAACGGCAATGTGTACTTCCAGATTGGAACATGAGACAGGAAGAGACCGATCAACCCGCGCCCTTGACTGCGGATGACTGTGAGCCGACGCGCCAATCGGCGCCGGGGGACGCACGGGAACTGTCGTCTGCCGTCGCCGCAGGGACCACGTCCGCGCGGTCCGACTACGATGGGCCCTGGAAGGATGCGACCGAACAGTTCTTCCGGGAGTTCCTGGAGCTCAACGACCCGGAACTCGCCGACCTGGTGGACTGGTCGGTGACTCCCGTCTTCCGCTCCCAGGAGCTGCGTCGCTTCGGCGCCCACGCGCTGCGTGGTCCGCACCACGTGGACCACCTCATTGAACTGCGCCTGCGCGCCGCCCCCGCCGTGGCGCGGCTGGTCCACATGGAACTCCAGGCACAAACGCAATATGGTGATGAGTTTCCGGAGCGCATGGGGCTCTACCGCGATCTGATCCGCGTCCACTACGCCACCCAGCCGATCGGGCTGGCGGTGCTGATTGACGACACTCCCGCTTGGCGGCCGGACGAATACCTGTGCGAGGGCGAAGGTTGCCTCACGATCTGGAAGTACCGGGTCACGAAGATCCTGGATTGGGCGGATCGGCGGGAGGAGTTGGCGGCGAGCTCGAACCCGTTCGCGGTGATTATCCTGGCACACCTTGATGCGCTGGCGACCCGACATGACGTTGCCGCCCGCTACGAGGCAAAATGGGCGCGGGTGCAGGCGCTGTATCAGGGTCCGTGGGACACGATCACGGTGCGAAAGCTGTTCCGGCTGGTAAACTGGATGCTGATGCTGCCGGAGGCGGAAGAGCAGCGGTTCTGGGAAGCACTGAAGGCGTATGAGGAGGCGCAGACCATGTCGTACATACTGCCGATGGAACGCTGGGCGCGCGAAGAGGGGCGGGTCGAGGGACGGGTCGAGGGCGCCCGAGACGAGGCGGTGCGCCGGCTGCGGGAGTTTGTGGCGAAAATTCTGACGCAGCGCTTTGCCACGGGCGCGGATGAGTGGCAGAACGACCTGGGTAGGATTGACGACCTGGAACGGCTGGAACAGTTGGAACTGGCTGCCTGGAGGGCGCCTTCGCTTGACGATTTCCGTGCCGGCCTCTCGTCCAACGGCGCCGGATTGAATGGCCAGAGTGCGGCGCCGTCCGGGTAGGGAATTCAGAAGGGAAGAGCAGCGTGCCAAAACCGATTCGTCTGGGCGTTCTGGGGGCGGGTAGCATCGGCATCCGCGGGGTACTGCAGCACCTCGCCGTGCATGATTTCGACGATCGGGTGGTCCTGCAAGCGGTGTGCGACTCTGTCCCGCAGCGAGCGGCGGCAGCGGCGGAGAAGTACGGGGCGCCGCAGTCGTTCGAGGACCTGGGCGAAATGCTCTCCCACGGCGATGTGGATGCAATCACCATCTGCACGCCGATCGGCCTGCATTACGACCAGGCCGTCGCCGCGATTGAGGTCGGAAAGCACCTCCACTTCAACAAGACCATCACCACCAGCACAGCGGAAGCGGACGACCTGATTGCGCGCGCTGCCCGGAAGGGGGTGCGATTGGTCGCCTCGCCGGGGCAGATGCTCCGGCCGCACCTGCGCGCGATTCGCGCATTGGTGGAGGACGGGGCGCTGGGGCGGATGGCCTGGGCGGCGACGGGCGCCGCCTTCGGCAGCTACCATGAACAGGAAGGGGTGCGTCAGGGAGAGGACGTGCTCTCGAACATCAATCCGGCCTGGTACTGGCGCAAGCCGGGCGGCGGTCCGCTCTACGACATGACCGTCTACGGCCTGCACGCGCTCACAGGGGTGCTCGGACCTGCAAAACGGGTGACGGCAGTCTCCGGCACCCTCGTGCAAGAGCGCGAGTTTCGTGGGCAGACCTATCCGTGCGACTGCGACGACAACACGCTCCTGCTGCTCGACTTCGGCAGCGCACTGTATGCATTTGTGTACGGCACGGCGGCGGGCAATGTGGTCCCCGTGTTCGGGAGTCCGTCGTTCTTCGGCACGCGGGGCGCGGTCGTGGGAGAGATGCTGAACGGGCAGCCCCTGGACTACGCCGGGAGGGAGATCGCGGCGCAGAAGGGGAGCAACGCCATCCTTCCCCACTACAACGACCGGCACCCGACCGAGGAATTCCACGTCTTCGAGGACATTCTCCAACTCGCCGACTGGCTGCGAGAGGGGATCCCCACGGTCTCCACCGCGGAGCACGCGCGACATGTGGTCGACATCATTGAGAGCGGCTACCGCGCCGCCGAGACGGGACTCACGCAGGAGCTGCGGACGAGCTTTGTTGGGATTTAGAATCTAGGATTGGGGATGTCTATCGGCGAATCTGGCCTCGTGGACGCGTGATTGATCTGCTGCGTGTAACCTCGCGGGCGCTGGGGTCGTCCAATGAGCTGCGTGCAAGTGGGACACCCGCGCCCGCGGAGATGGGGTAGCAATTGCAGACTGGGTGGGAGCGCGCGCCGGGGGGTCGGGCCGGTCCCTGAAGGGTGACCAGGAAGGTCGCCCCGTGTCTGGAGGCGCAGGTGTTTCGCAGTCGTAGTGTCCTCGGGTGGAGTGGCGTGCTCGTGCCACTGGCGGTGCTGCTGGTGCTGGCGGGGCGCCCGGCCCGGACGCAGGCGCGCGTGCCGCCCGTGCCGCCGCCTGGACCGGCGGAACTGCGTGCGGATCGGTTGTTCACGCAGCAGAATTACAAGGAAGCGCTGGCGGCGTACGAGGGCCTCTTGGCGGCGGATCGGCCGACGCGGGACCCGATACAAAACGCGAATCGGGAAGACGAACGACGACCCGGTCGCGCAGACCGGGTTCGGCTGCGGCGCGCACAGTGTCTGGAGAAGTTGCAGCGTTGGGATGAGGCCCTGGGGGCGGGGCTCGAGTTGGCGCACAAGACGAAGGGGACGGTGTGGGAACCCCGTACGCTCTACTGGTTGGGCCGGTGCTACCATGCGTCCCCGATCGGCGGCTGGCGCGTGGGCGAGCGCCTGCACCGGACGCGAAACGTGCCCCGCGTGGCGGGAGGGGACCCGGCACAACCGGTCCTGGTGCGCCTGTACGAGGCGGGATACCGAAACCCGGTGTGGGCCATGGAAGCGGCCCTACGTCTGTACCCCCAATTCCGGGCCGACCACCGCACCCGCGAGGAGGAGATCCAGCTTCATTTCGATCTCGCCCGCATGCTGGAACGGCGGGAGACCAACCTGGCTGCGTCGGAAGCGTGGGAGCAATGGCCCGCCGCGTCCGCTCCGACCTGGCGCCTTACTGGGAGCCCCGTGTACCTCCCCGAGTGGCCGTTCCCAAAGAAGGTGCGCTTTCTCTTCGCTCGCATTCGCGCACTCGCCCCCGGGTTGCGTCCCGCGCTTCTCTCATGGTTGGGTGAGGCGATCTGGCTGCGTGACTATCAGGATCGCATGGCGGGGCGGGCAGTTCGCCAGGTTCGTGCCCCTGACGGGTCCGTGACGACTGAATCACTCCCCTACCCCTATCGGGACGAGAAGCCCGAGGCAATCTTGCGACGCATTCAGGATGCGTTTCCCCGCGATCCCGAGCGGGGTCGGGCCGGGATTCTCCTGGTGGAGTGGCTGTTCCAGTCGGGGCGCGCGGATGAGGCCCTCGCTGCGTGTCGGCGCCTACTCGGCGCCGGCCTGCCCGGCCGATGGCGGAAGCGCGCTCTCCTGTGGATGGCCGATATCGAACAGCCGGAGCTCGTGTTGTCCGCGCCGCCGCGGTTTCTGCCGAGTCAGCCGGTGACGGTCGGGGTGACGCACCGGAATCTCCGGGAGGTTCGGTTCCGGGTGCGGCGGCTGGCGCTTGAGGTCCTCTTCCGGCAACCCCGATGGAGCAACGAGCCGAATCTCGCACTCACCGCGCTGGTGCGTCGACTCCGCCCCGGGTCCACCGCCGTGCCCGGAGTCGGACCGGTGTTTCGCAACTGGAACTGGAGCCCCGCCGGCCCCGCTGATCCCAACCGTCGCCACAGTGATCTGGCGCTCCCACACCTGGGCCCGGGCGCCTACCTGGTGGAGGCGACTGGGGGTCTTCGCCGGTCCGCGGCAGTGATTCTGGTCTCCGATCTCAGTATGGTCCGGGCGAGACATACGCGGGGGCTGCTGCTCTTCCTGACGCGCGCCGGGTCGGGGAAGCCGGCCCCCGGGGCGCACGTGCTGGTGCGGAGACGCCTGTACCGGCATGGCGTCCGCAGGGTGTTCTCCCATCTCCTGCGGGCCGGGGCAGACGGCCTGGTGGCGGGCGCCGCTGCGCCCCCCGGAACCGGGACCGACGATGCACATCTCGACCTGCTGGCACAGGACGGAAGGCACTATGCCCTTGATGTGGAGGACAACCCGCTGACAGGGGATTGGGAGTGGTATGGCCATCGGGGTACGGGAGCCACGGCGACCGCCTATGCGATCACCGATCGAGCCGTCTACCGGCCGGGGCAGACAGTCCACTATCGCCAGATCCTGATGGAGCGGAGCGGTAGTGCGTGGCATCCGGCGGTGGGCAAGGCCGTCCGCGTAGTCGCTCACGATGAGCGTCAGGAGGTGGTGCTCGACGCCTCGGGGGTGACCAATGAATTCGGGAGTGTGAGCGGCTCGTTCCGGCTGGAAGCGGATGCAAGGCTGGGGGTCTACGCGCTCGAAATGCACCGCTGGAACGAAGCAGGACCGCGCCGCTGGTCCAAGCTCGTGGGCGGCGGGGGCGCCAGCGAATTCCGGGTGGAGGAGTATCGCAAGCCGGAGTTTCGCGTCACCGTCCATGCCGCCGGTCGGGTACCACTGGGGGACGAGGCGCGGGTTACGATTCGCGCGGAGTACTACTTCGGTGGACCGGTCCCGGGGGCGCGGGTGCGCTACCAGGTGTTCCGCCAGTCGTGGGCCCCACCGTTCCGGTTTGCGGAAGCCTTCGATTGGCTTTACGAACCGACGTTGCGCCCCCCACCGGGGCCGGCCCACGACACGGAGTGGCCCCACCGACCGGTGCTTCAGGGAGAAACGCACACCAATGAGCGAGGGGAAGCGGAGATTCGCTTTCGTACCTCACCGGGCCCGGAGGGCGAAGATCAAGAGTACGTGATCCGAGCGGAAACGCAGGACTCGAGCCGGCGGACCGTCGTCGGCGCCGGTCGGGTGCCCGCTACAGCCCACGATGTGGCGGTGCTCCTGCGCCAGAACAGGGGCTATGTGCAGCAGGGGGATCGGATCGAGGTGGAGATCGCCGCTATCCGTATCGGGGGCGGGGCCGGCGGGACGCCGTCGCTCCCAACCACGCCGCTCTCCCCTCTTCCTTCTTCCCTATCCCCTCCCGGACACGGGATGCCGGCACACGGGCGCGGGACGGCGCCTGTCTCCGTGTTGGGAACCGTGCGGGTCCTCCGCCAGCCGGAGGTGCCCGGCGAGCCGGCCCGCCTGCTGCGCTCCGAACCGTTGCGGACCGATGCCGAAGGAAGAGCCTTCTTCCGTTGGACGGCGGTCAAGGCGGGCTACTTTCGGGTCGAGTTTGTCACGCACGACTCTTCCGGCAGAGCGGTGGCAGGATCCCTGCCGCTCTGGGTATCTGGACCGGAGCTGGACCGGGGCCGATTCGCGTTCCAGGGCGTGGAGCTGATCCGGCGTGACCGCTACGCTGAAGAAGGGCACACGCCGCGGGTGCTCCTGGTCACTCCGGCGCCTGGCTGCACTGTCTTGCTCTGCCGTACGGTGGGCCAGCGCCTCCTCGAGACGCGGGTGTTGACCCTATCCGGGCGCTCGCGGGAGTTGGAAATCCCCATCACCGGGGAGGACCTGCCGAACGTCTTTCTGCGGGCCACGCTGGTGCGCGGTGGACAGGTGTACGCCGACACCCTGGAGCTCCTGTCTCCGCCGCGCGCGCAGCTCGGCCGGATCGTCGTCACCCCGGATCGCGCGCGCTACGCGCCCGGCGAACGTGCCCGGCTCCGCTTCCAGGTCACGAACCTGAAGGGGGAGCCGGTGCGCACCGAGCTGAGTGTCGCCGTGTGGGATGGCGCCCTGGAGGCAATTGAGGCGCGATCGGCAGACTCGATCACCGTCTTCCTCTATGGGGAACGACGCTGGGATGGGATCGAGTGGGGAGAGGCCGACCAGGGGCTGGAGGGCTGGAGCCTGGGTCCGCCGGCGTCTCCCACCCCGCCGTGGCTGGAACTGCTGCCTTCCGGCATGGGAATGCTGGCGGATCCCCACATCCCCTCCCCCTTCCGACGTGCGCGCGCACCGATTGCGGCGGACACTGAGCTACCGCATCGGGGACGGGGTGACGTGGATGGGTATGTTCTGGCACGCCAGGCGTCGCGAGAGAACCCGTTCCGCGAAAACCACGAACTGGCACGGGAGACGGCATCCGACCCAACCATGAGGGGAGCGGGGGGGTTCATCGCGGAACGAAAGTCGAAAGCCGAGACCGGCGCGACGCCGCGGCGCGAGTTCGCCGACACGGCGCTCTGGGTGCCTTCGCTGCGCACCGGGGCCGACGGGACCGCGGTGGCCGAACTCACCTGGCCGGATAATCTGACCGAGTGGCGCGCGGACTCGGTGGGCATCTCCTCCGATGTGGTGGCCTCCGGCGAGGCGGTGATGCAGACCCGGAAGGATGTGCTCATCCGGCCGCAGACGCCGCGCTTCTTTGTGGAACGGGACACCGTGCGGCTCTCGGCGGTCGTCCACAACTACACGGCGCGGCCACTCCGCGCGCAGGTGCGGCTGGCGCTGGAGGGAGGAACGGTGGATGTGCCTCCTTCCGCACGGATGCGGACAGTCACCGTGCCGCCGGATGGGGAACAGCGGGTAGAATGGGATGCCCGTGTGGTGCGTGAGGGCGACGCGACCGTGCGCATGTCCGTTGCCGGCGATGGACACACTGACGCGGTGGAGACGACGATTCCCGTGCTGGTGCATGGCGCCGAACGGTCCGAGTTCCAGGGCGGCATGCTGCGTACGGAGACCCGGCGTGAGGTGCGGGTGACCGTTCCGGCCACCCGCAAGCCGGGCGCTGCGGGGGTATTCGTGCGCGTGCAGCCCACGCTGGCCGGAGTGATGTTGGATGCCCTTCCCTACCTGATTGAATATCCCTACGGCTGTGTGGAGCAGACCACCTCTCGCTTCGTCCCCGCCGCGATGGTGCGGCAGACGCTGGCCGCGCTGGGCTACCGGTTGGAAGATCTGGAGCGTCGGGCCCGCGAAGTCCGTGCCCGGGAGACCCAGACGATCCGCCTCCCGGGGGCGCACAGCCCCTATTCCACCTCCTCGACCGAAACCGCACGCTGGCTGGGTCACGCGCGGCCCCAGAACCCGGTGTTCGATTCCCGTCGCCTCCGTGATGTGGTCGGGACCGGAATGCGCCGGCTGCGGCGCCTGCAGAGTCGGGACGGGGGCTGGGGTTGGTGGCCGAACGATCCCGGCGATGCACTGATGTCTGCGTACGTCGTAGACAGCCTCCTCGATCTTCGGGAGACCGGCGGCGTTGTGCCGCAACCGATGCTGGCCGGCGGCCTGCGCTTCCTGCGGGACCAGTTCTCGACGACGAAGGCTCCGCTCACAGCAGTCACGCTGGGCGCGCTGCTCGCACGGGACCCGGATGCCCGCGCACCGGTACGGCCAGCGCTGGCGGGGAAGTGGTTCGACCAGCGCGCGCGGCTCACAGACGCGGGGAAGGCACTGCTGGCACTGGCGCTCCACCGGGTCGGCGAAGCCAAAAAGGCCCGATTGGTGCTCGCCAACCTCAATAGCAGCGCCGTCGAGGACGCGCAACAAGGCACCATTTCGTGGGGGAAAGACGACTCCAGTTGGGGTTGGATGGGCAGCCGAGCAGAGACGAACGCACTCGTGCTGGAAGCCTATCTGGCGATGCAGCCGGAAAGCGAGCACGTGCCCGCCCTGGTGCGCTGGCTGACCCAGCACCGCCAGGGAACCCGCTGGGACTCGACGCGCGAGACGGCGGTGGTGGTACGTGCCCTGTGCCGTTTTGTCCGGCAGCAGAAAGAACTGGCGCCGAACTACACTGTG
This sequence comes from Actinomycetota bacterium, assembly GCA_005805375.1. Lineage (GTDB taxonomy): Bacteria > Armatimonadota > SYMT01 > SYMT01 > SYMT01 > SYMT01. The sequence continues at coordinate 11,427 of SYMT01000553.1, read as the reverse complement.
ACCCTTGATTACGCCGGTCGAGCCCGGAAGAGCTATCGCGTGACGCCTGACAATGCGCTCTTCTTTGACGAAGTGTTCATCATCCCGGACGAGACAGTAGGCGCGGGCGCAGCTTCGCTCACAATTACACGGCAGGGCGAAGGGACGCTCTACTACTCCGTCGAAAGCCGGTGGTTCTCGGCCGAGGAACCCATCGTCGGAGGCGGAAACCGTATCGCCGTGCAGCGCCGCTACTACCGCCTGGCGCCGGAGCCGATCCAGGACGCACAGCGCCCGCGCGCGGCGGACGGCTCGGAACCGAATCCCCTCATCACGGGCGACTACGCGCGGCTGGACGAGCCGGACGACCTGGCGGCAGACTACGGATACGCCGGGCCGCGCTATCGGCGGGAGCCGCTCGCCTCCGGGGCCGAAATCGCCAGTGGGGAGATGCTCGAAGTCGAACTCGAACTGGAGAGTGGCAACGACTACGATTATGTGCTGGTCGAGGACATCAAGCCTTCCGGTTGTGAGCCGGTCGAAGTGCGCAGCGGCTACACGGCCGGCATCGGGATCTGCTCCAACGTGGAACTGCGGGACCAGAAGGTGGCGTTCTTCCTGACGCAGCTTCCGCAAGGGCGGTGCCGCGTGACCTATCGGCTCTGGACCGAAACTCCGGGCCACTTCCATGTCCTCCCCGCCCAGGGGTACGCGATGTACGCGCCGGAAGTACGGTCCGTGTCGGCGGAGATGGGGTTGGGCATCCGGTAGACCAGGCGGGACGGGGACAAACGCAGTCCCCGTCCCAGCCCAGGCGCGGCCTACCGGTCCGCCGCCACGAGGCCGTGGTAGCGGCCCATCCAGTACGGCAGCAGCCAGGCAGACCCGCAGTCCTCGCTGTTGCCGTCGGGGGAACCGCCGTCCGCCTGGTAGGGGTTGCCGTTCCAGCGCATGATACGGCGCTCAGAGGCAGGCAGCGCTCGATCCAGTTGCACGCGGCCCTGGCCTTCGCGGTGTTTCGTCAGTAACTGCACATCGTGGCGGTGCACGGCGCGCACCTGCCACTCGATGACCTCCCAGGGCCAGGCCTCCAGTTCCGCGATGGCGGCTTCGGCGTCGCACGAACGCTGCGTCGCGGCGCCGAACACGAAGTTGAAGAAGGGGCTGTGCTCGGGGCGCTCGACCTTCCAGCTTCGTTCCAGGCTCTCGAACAAAAAGCGCCGCACTTCCGGGTCCTTCTCTACATGGAAGAAGGCGTAGTACATCATGAAGGCCATCTGATCGTCGGAGTGGTTGACGCCGTCCCAGGGCTCCGCAATCTTCTGCATCACGAGGTTGAGGAGGTAGTGGTGTTTCCCTGCCAGTTCGCGGAACGCCTCTTCGTAGCGCGGATGCCCCACGATGTGCTGCGCAATCCGCAGGTAGGAGAGCATCGAAAGCGAGTTCAGCCCCCGCTCCTCCCACCACAGAGGGTCGTCATTGACGTACTTGGGCGAGTAGACGCCCCAACGGGTCTTCCGGCCGGTATGCCCCACCAGCGTAAAGTCGTGGTTGAGCAGGTTGTCCGTGACTGCCTCGACCGCAGCCCGGATCAACTTCTTCTCCTCGGCGTCGGCAACCAGATCGTGGTACACCACCCAGGCGAAATAGTGACCGTCGAGTTCGTCGGAAGAGGTGTCCCCCTTGCAGAGAATGTCCGGGTCCACCGGTGACTGGAACCAGATCTTGTCCGGCTCGCCCGGCACCCGTACCGTCTCATCGGGGTCATAGCCCCCGACATCCTCGGCCTTCCGGATGATGGCCCGGGCCGGAAAACCGCGGATGCCGGTGTACCGGACGAGGTCGAGGAGTGCTTGCATCGACTCCTTCGCCGCCAAGCGCGCCGCCGGATCGTGCGTTGCAGCGTACCGGAAGGACTGTGCCGCGACGTAGACCGCGGTCCAGAGCCCGTCATTGTCGCTCGCCTCGTAGCGGTGGCCGGCAGTCGGATCGCCCGGGGACTTCAGGTTGATCCCGCAGACGAACCCGCGCCGCCGGTGCCGCGTGTCGGTGACTTCCTGGTAGTGGGCCGCCTTGCGGGCAAGAGTCATCGTTTGATCGTAAAGGTGGGCGACCCCCCCGTCGGTCGCCACCCACGCGCTTCCATCCGGCGCCACGGTGATCGCATTCACCCGGTTGTGCGGCAGCCAGCGTGGCCCCCAATAGTATTGCCATTCCCCGCGGACGTTCCGGCACACGCCCTCCGTGGTGCCGGCCCAGATTTCGCCTCCGGCTCCGAGCGCCAGGCAGGTGACATACTCGTACGGCAGGCCGGCGGTGCGGTCGAACGGGTGCCAGTAGGCTGCGCCGTCGGTGGCATAGAGCCCGGTGCTTCCTCCAAGCCAGACGGTCCCCAGGCGATCCACTTCCACGCACGTGAACTCGGCGTCCGTGTTCGCAATCGGCTGGTTCGTCAGATATCTGCGCGGGAACGCGAACGGCACGTAGCGATCCCCCTCCGAGCGGAACACCCCGGCGCTGGTGACGACCCAGGTGCGCCGGTCTGCACCCCGGGCGGCATCCAGCACCCGGGCGCCGCTGGGCAGGCGCTCGGTTTGCACCGCCGGCATCGGCCAGACTCCCTGCGGCTGTGAAGACCAGCGCCCGTCCGCGAACGCCGCGCCCCCGGCTTCCGTGCGTACGTGGATGCGCGTGCCCTCGGAGCGGATGGCGAGCACACGGCCGGCGGGCAGCCCGTGACGGGTAGTGAAGCGATCGGCCCGGCGCTGACGGAATTCCGGCGCGGCGGAATGGGCGGGCCTGTCGCCGGCGTGCAGCACGGCGAGAGAAGTAAGCAGGACAGAGCAGAAGAGCAGGTTTCGTCCAGGCATAGCAGGGAGGGTTCGATCGCAGCCGGGTTTCCGGTTTCGCGGGGTTCTGGGTTTCGTAGGGTTCTGGGTTTCCCAGGTTTCCAGGTTTCTCGGGGTCCAGGGTTCGACCGTTCGAGGTTGCCCGCTTCCTGGGCCGCGCAAGACCGGAAACCTGTCGCTGGTGGCGCGGGGAATTGTACCGCAAGTGCAGTGTCCGGGTTTCCAGGGTTTGAGGGTTTCAGGTCTCCAGGCGGCGAGCCCCGGAACTGTGGAACCCTGGAAACCTGTCCCTGACGCCCGGGGACTGCTCATCGGTCCGTACAACGTTACATCCTTTAGGAGAAGTTGCCTGACCCGGACGCGCCCGGGCGGAAGGACCTGAACAGGATGCGTTTCCTGGTGCTGCACGTGGACCGGTTCCGGAGCGAGATCACCCAGAAGGGACGCTCGCCGCTGCGGGAGCCGTTTCAAGAACGAGTGACCGAGTTTGGGGAAGGACTGCTGGTTCTCGTCAGCGTCGAAAAGGGGGACGAGGTCGCACCCGAAGAGGTGGCGGAACGGGCTGCGGCGGAACTGGCTGACCTGGCCGCACGGGTCGGGGCGCGGGGTGTGTTGCTGCACAGCTTCGCCCATCTCTTCGCAGAACTGGCGCGGCCCGAGGACGCGGTGCCGCTCCTCGATCTCACCGTGGCGCGCCTCCGCGAGCGGAACCTGCAGGCGCAGCGCACGCCCTTCGGCTGGTTCAACACCCTGGAACTGGCAGCCAAGGGACATCCATTGTCCCGCGTGGCCCGCCAGATCCGCCCGAACCCCGGAAGCCGCGACCCGGAGCCGCCATCTGACCCGCGTGCGCCCGCGAGCCGTCCGCCGGATGATGGAAGTGGTCCGGCGGCGGCGCCTCGCGACCTGCGCCCGCAGGAAGGCGCTCCGTCCTACGTCGCCGGTGAGCACCCCGGTGCCTCATCCACGTCGCACCGCGTGTCCCGCGGAGGCGCGAGCGCACCGCTCCGCGCGGGCAGCACGGAAAGCGGGCCGCGCGGAATCGCAGACTACGCCCCGGAGGCATCCCCTTGAGGCGTCCTGACGGCAGCGGCGGATCGCGACGCTCACGCACTGATCCGAAAGAGGTGCCGGCGACTGCACCGACCGGAGAAGGGCGGGCCTGGTACCGCGACCTGACCTCCTCTCGCCTGCTGCTGTTCTTCGCCTTCCAGATCGTCAGCGGCATCCTGGTGGCGCCGATCATCGCGCTCTACCCGATCTACGTCGAGAAGGTGCTCCATCAGACTCCCCTCGTATCGGGCAACGTGCGCGTCCTGTTTGTCGTGTTCGGCGGACTGGGGGCGCTGCCCGGTGGAGCGCTGTGTGACTTCCTCGGACGGAAACCCGCCTACTTGATCGCGATGACGGGAGTGCTTGCCGGTGGACTCCTCTTCCTGACTGCCAGCCAGGCGGTGATGACGGCGTTGGCGGTCTTCGGCGGCCTGATGTTCGGGCTCGGAGCCGTCGCCGGGCAGTCCTACCTGATGGATTCGGTGCCCCGTCGCTCGCTCGCCATCGCTACCGCGTGCTACTTCCTCACCGGGACGGTGGGCAACGCTGCCGGGAGTTGGGCCGCGGCGTGGATCGCGGCCGAGACGGGAGGAGCCTACGCGCTGATCGGGCAGGGGATCGTGCTCGGCGAGGTCGCGCTGATCGGGGCCGCGGCCCTCTGGCTCCCGGCGCTGCCGAGGCCGGCGACAGCGCGCGGGGTGGAGGCATTCACCGGCGGCTATGGAGAGCTCTGGCGGCGCCGGGAGGTGCAGGCGCTGCTTGCGCTGCGGTTTCTACCGACGTTTTATTGGGGCTGCGTCACCTTCCTGCTGAACCTGCTGTTGTTCCGGCTCACGGGCGATGAGAAGCTCGCGGGCACGTACACCGCAGTGAGCAATCTGCTCGCGGCCGTGTGCCAACTCGGCGCGGGGCGGCTCGTGGACAAGATCGGACCGCACCGCCCGGTGGTCATCGCCATGTCGGTGGTCACGCTTGCGGCGCTGGGGCAGGGCCTGTTTGCCCGCACCCCGTGGGCGCTCGTGGGCTTCGGGTTGTTGGGAGCGGGCGCAGCCTGGTCACTCTCCATCACGATGACGACGCTCATCCAGGCACTCTCCACCGAGGAAACAAAAGGTCGCCTCCTCGGAATCACGCACGCTTTCTGGAGCGCGGGCTTCCTGAGCGGGACGTTCATGGGTTCACGGATGGCAATGCTGGCACACCCCGGTACGCTCGCGTTCCTCATTTGCGCGGCCGGGTGCGCGGTGGCGGTGCCGTGCGCGCTGTACGTCGTCCGGTCGGTCCCGCGAACGCCGCGTCCCGCATGAATATCTGCCAGGTCATCACCCCATCGCGCATCTCCGGCGCGGAGCGTTCCACGATGGGCCTCTGCGAGCATTTGCAGCGCGCCGGTCATCGGGTGCGTATCGGTTGCAAGGCCGGCAGCCCATTGATCGAAGCCATGCGCGCCGCAGGGCTGGACGTCCACTCGCTGCGGATCTCCGGCAAAGGGAATCTCCTGGCGCCGTTTCGCCTCGCTGGGTTTGCCCGAGACTTCGGAGCCGAAGTGCTCCACAGCCAGTTGAGCAGCGCAGCGGTACATGCCACCCTGGCGGGGCGTCTCCTCCACATTCCCAGCATCGCTCACGTGCGCGCGCTGAACAGCGCTCTCTGCTACCGCTTCGCCACGCGGGTTATCGCGGTGTCCCACGCCGTGCGGGATCACCTGGTGCGGCAGGGCCTCTCCGGCGAACGGGTGGACGTGGTCTACAACGGCGTGGATCCGGCCCGGTACTACCTGCCCTGCACACGAGAGGAGGCCCGCGTGCGCCTCGGGCTTCCGCTCGATGCACTGGTCGTGGGAGTCGTTGCCCATCTCACCGAGAAGAAGGGGCATGCCGTCTTCCTCGAGGCGTTTCGGCAGTTGGCGGCGCAGTGCCCCGACGCCGTGGCCCTGTTCCTGGGCGAGGGGGGCCAGCGCGAACCCCTGGAACTTCAGGCGGAGAGCCTCGGCCTGAGCAGTCGCGTGCAGTTCTGCGGGTTTCACGCGGACGTACTCCCGTTCTATGCGGCGATGGACATCGTGGCGCTGCCGTCAATCGGGGGCGAAGGACTGCCGCGCGCCCTGCTGGAGGGGGGACTGCTGCGCCGCCCGTGCGTCGGCACCCGCCTTTCGGGCGCCCCGGAGATTGTGCGGGAGGGTGAGACCGGCTTCCTGGTTCCGATCCGGGATGCGGCGGCACTGGCGGATCGTCTCCAAACCCTCGCCGGCGATGCCGCGCTCCGGGAGCGTTTCGGCGCCGCCGCCCATGACTGGATTTCCACCAGGTTCAGCGTGCAGGCAATGATTGACGGTACACTGAATTGTTACGAGCGAGCGCTGGGCGAACGATGAACAGCGAATGCCGAACGGCGACTGACGAAAGGCGACCGGCGAACAGCACGCCTTGCCCGAGCTACGCCCGGGAGCACGCGATTTTTCGATGCGAACAGCGACCAGCATGCCTGGCCCGCCCAAACGGGAGTGCCCGCTGGGCGCAGTAAGTGGTCCTTCGTGGCGTCCCGGCAAGCGGCAGGTAGGAAATAGGAGGTGCGAAGTGGGCACTAGGAGACCGGGGTGCCGGATTTCGAGAGTGGTCGGATTCCAGGCGACGGAACTCTCCAATCCTGCAATCCGCGGAACCCGTTACTCTCGCCATTCGCCGTTTGTCGCTCGCCGCGCACCTGTTGCCGAGCTCGAGCCGGCGGAACCCAGCAGTCCTGTCATCCACGAAACCTGCGCCGCTCGCCGTCCGCTGCTCGCCGTTGTGCTCGCTGTCTGGCTGTCACTGGCTTCAATCCCCTCCCAAGCTCAGTCCATCACTGCGCGTTTTCGGCAGAGCACCCTCAACGACGTGACAGAACGGCTGGCCCCGCTGTTGGGCTACCAGTTTCGCCTCGTGGTCGGGCGGGAAACGGAGGGACTCCGCCGGGATTTCGACTGGAAGGATACCCCGCTGGGACGCGTCCTCGACGAGTTGGGGACGGCCTACGGGTGCGAGTTCTACAGCATAGATGCGACGGGGTTCCAGGTGGTCGAACGGTCCAACCGGTCGGATCCGGAGACGCGGGCGGGCGAGTATCGCGTGCGGATGGCGTCCATCGCACCGGCGAGTGAGGACGGCCAGATTCGCGCGACGCTCCGGTGCTACGCGCCGGACGAGACCGCGGCGGAGGCCGTGGTCGGTCTGGGACCGGAGTTCCGCGCGGTGGACAACTTTGGGCGGACGTTGGAAGCGCAGGATTTGGAGGGCGTCCGGTCCAGTTCGGCCACGCGCGGCCGGTTGCTCGAGTTCGCACAGACGGTCTTTTTGCGTCTGCGGGATCAGCGGGCGGTGCGCCTGCGCTCGGTGCAGGGGAGCCTGCTTCTCTATTCCCGCGTGAGTCCGGTCCACCTGGAGTTCCCGTTGGAGGCTCCTGGAGGTGAGGCCCGGTCACTCCCTGCGCAAAGTCAGGGCGGAGTGGAAGCGCGCCTGTCTCGCTGGCGCCGTCAGGGCAATGTAGTGTATGTGGATGCCCGTCTCGCGTGGCAGCCCGCGATGAACCTGGTCGGGCGCGGTGTGAGCCGCGCGCCCGTTCCATACCTGGTGGATCGGCAAGGCAATGTAATTCGGGACTATTCGCCCATACCGACCCGCGTTCGCGTGGTGGAAGGCCTTCGGGTGGCCGAGCAGTCGCTGCGCTTCGAAGGGCTCTCGGAGGACCCGGCGCGGCTGGTCTACGACCTGATGGCGCGGTCTGAACCGGGGCGCACAGTGCCGTTCCAGTTTTCCGGGCTTGCGCTCCCCGAGATGGAAACTGCCGGCAGCCGCTCCGACCGCCGGGCGCTCTACGATGAGAAGGGCGGGGCGGTGGTCTTCGCCGTGCAGGACGCAGCGGGGAAGGCGGTGGAGGGAGAAGTCGGCATCAGTCTTGCTCCACGGACGGCGGACGGCTGGGGAGGACGCCGCTGGATGGATGTGGTGACCGATTCGCAGGGGCGCGCGCGCCTGGAACACGTGCGCCCGGGCGTCTACCGTGTGCTTCGCCTATTCCGGTTCGATCCGGTTGCCTCTCCCGCTCCCCGTGTGGAAGGCGAGATCGAGGCGACGGTCAGCGCGGGCCGCGACACCACGTTGCCGACGCTGCGGCTTGCCAATCCGGCGCCGGCTTTGAAGGACGGAAAGGACGCGGCGGGAACCGACGCCACGCGACGGCGGGCGTCCTCCCCCGTGTTGATTGCGCGAAGCCTCCTCCGATTTCCGGAGTCAGAAAGGATGAAATGGTACGACAGGTACTGATGCTGGACGGTGCCGGCCGCATCACAGTGGAAGATCAACCGGTTCCCGAACCGGCGCGGGGACAGGTGCTCGTTACGGTGCGGGCGTGCTGCATCAGCCCGGGGACCGAACTGGGCAGCGTGCCGGGGCGGCGGCGGGAACCGAATCCCGCGGCGGCGCCCCGCACCTTCGGCTACAGCAATGCGGGTGTGATTTCCGCCCTGGGCCCAGGGTGCGAGGACCTTGAGGTCGGAACGCGCGTGGCGTGTATGGGAGGCGGTTTCGCGCTGCATGCGACCCACGCAGTCGTGCCCCGCAATCTGGCGGTGCCGATTCCCGACGCCGTCACCTTCGAGGCGGCAGCCACCAACCACCTCGCCGCCACCGGCCTCCACGCCATCCGGCGCGGGGAATTCACGCTGGGAGAGCATGTTGCCGTGATGGGCCTCGGCATCGTGGGGCACTTTGCCTCACAGTTCGCAGCGCTGGCGGGCGCCCACGTGCTTGGAGTGGATCGCTTCCCGATTCGGCGCGATGCGCTGGCGGCAACCGGCCATGCAGAAGGAACCATCTCGCCGGACGCAGCGGACTTCGCGGCCCGCGCCCGGGACCTGAGCTGCGGCTACGGCTTCGACGGCGGTGTGATCGCCTTCGGCGGCGATGGCACGCCGGCGTTGAAGGCGCTCCACCAGATTTTGAAGCAGGCGCCCGACACGCACAAGATGGGCCGCGTAGTCGTTGTCGGCGGCGCGCGGATTGAACACCTCTTCGCGGCCGGACTCGGCAATGTGGACGTCCGCTCCAGCGCGCGGCCCGGCCCGGGCTACCACGACGACGCCTGGGAGCACGGCGCCGACTACGCACCGGTCTTCGTGCAGTGGACCACCCGGCGAAACGTGGAGGAATGCCTCCGGTTCATCGCGCTCGGCCGGCTGCGCGCCGACTGCCTCATCACGCACCGGGTGCCGCTCACCGACGGCCCGGCCGCCTGCGACCTGCTCATCGAACACCCCGACCAGGCTCTCGGCGTCATCCTGGTCCCCTGAGGAACCCCCACCACCCCATGAAACTCGGAATCATGTCCGGCGTCTTCCGGCGCCACCCCGTCGAGGAAGCCGCGCACAGGCTGCGCGCCGCCGGCTTCTCCTGCACACAGCTCACCCCGGAGTTCGAGGGGATGTCCTACTGTCGCTACGGCTCGGCGATGGACCTCACCGGGCTCACCGGCGATGTGCGCCGCCGGATCCGTGATGCCTTCGCCGACGCCGGGGTGGAGGTTCTCTCGCAGGGCGCCTACATGGAACTCACCGACGAGAATGAAGCGCAGCGGCGCGCGAATATAGACTACTTCGCAGCTCGCCTCCGCATGATGCGCGACATGGGTGGCGATGTGCTCGTCACCGAGTCGGGCCGCCGCCCCGACGATCCGGCCGCAGCGCAGGCGGCCTGGGATCGCCTCCGGGGCGCGCTGGCGGAACTGCTCCCGATCGCGGCGGCGCACGGCGTCGCCATCGGCCTGGAGCCGAGCCGCGCGCAGGTCTTGAAGGACTGCGCCACCACCCGGCTTCTCCTCGACGAATTCGGCACGGACCACCTGAAGGTGATGATTGACCCGGCGAACATCCTGGGCCTGGAAACGCTCGATGAGATGTTCGAACGAGTGGGCCCCGCCATCTTCCAGGGGCACGCGAAAGACGTGATCCTCTCCGGCGACAAACCCGTTTACCCGGCCGCCGGGCAGGGCGAGCTGGACTACCCCCATTACGTCGCGCTGCTCCGCCGCCAGGGCGTAGATGCCTTGGTGATCGAGTACGTCACCGAGGAGACCTTTCCGCCGGTGCGCGACTTCCTGCGAGGCGTGATGGGAGAAGCCTGAGCCGGGGAGGGCAGCGGAAGTCAATCTCCGCTGCCCCGTCTCCATCCGGACTGGCATCAGAGCCGGCGTGGCGGCAATGACTCAGGGGACGCCGCACCGGCAGGAAGAACTGCGCAGGGCCTCCCCGTGTGCTATGATGCCATCATCAGCTGCGGGCCTCGTCACCGTGCTGGACCACTCCCGAACATGGAAGCGCTCCCCCTCATTGCTGCGTCCGATCTGCTCGCCCAGGGCAGTCTCCCGGTAACCCCATCCGTGCCGCTCCACGAGCCGCCGAGCCCCCCGGCCGCGGCGCCACTCCGCGCGCGCGAGATCCGGGCAGAGAGCGAACCTACAACCCACGCCGCGGGGGTTTCCTACGCGCTCTTCCGGCGGAAGCGGGATCCCCACGCGCCGCTCCGCCCCTCCGGGGTCACCCCCCAGGACGCCGCCTGGTATCCCCTGCGCGAGGATCTATCCGAAGTGGAAGGCCCCATACACGCCCGCATCACCAGCTATTTCCACGAAGCGATCCCGATTCTCCAGCCCACCTGCGGGGTAGAGCGCGCCGTGGGCGTGTATCTCCAGGAGGGGGATGACGAGGCCTGCCTGGAAGCCGACATCCTGGTCACACAACCGCCCTATGCCAACCCGGACAAGGAAGAGCAGGTGATCCGGGCCTGGCTGGTGGGACGGCTTCTCTTTGCGTGCGAAGTGGTGTCCGGCTCGAACACTCGCGTCCACCTGGAGGCGAAGCAGCGGGTCTATGAGCGGACCCTACGGGTCGAGGAATACCTGGAAATCGATCCGCAGCGCCGGCGAATGGTGCTGTATCGGCTGGCGGAGGGAAAGTATGGGAAGGTGGACCCGGACGCGGCCGGGCGGTTGTGGAGCCGGTCGTTGGGGGTGGGGTTCGAGATGGGGGAGCGGGGCTTCGTGTGGATGGTGAAGCCGGACGGGAGGCGCATCCAGCGCCACCAGGCGGACCACGCCCGGGCGGAGGCGGAATACCGGCGGGCGGAAGCGGAACACCAACGGGCGGAAGCGGAGCATCAGGAGGTGACGAGCACGCGACAGCAGTTGGACGCGGAGCGGCAGCGGGCGGAGAGCGCCGAACAGCAACTGGAAGCGGAGAAAGCGCGCGCGGAAGCAGCGCTGGAAGAACTGGCACGGATGCAGGCGCGGCTGGCGCTGTTGTTGGGAGAGGCACTCGCTTCGTCGGGACCGGAATCCCCTTCCGGAACGTCCGGCGGTGACAGTTAGGAGTAAGGGGCGCAAGTCGTCCATGCCATTGCAGACAATAACCAGTTCCTCCAGCGAGTCCCGCTGCCGCAACCTTCGATGCGAGCATCTCCTCCCTTGGACATCTCGCCGGAGATACCCCAAAGAGAGTCAAGCGGATTTTCCGGAAAGT
>SYMT01000552.1 GCA_005805375.1 Actinomycetota bacterium | reverse complement strand
CGCGCGGTGGTAAATCGCCTCTGGAAACAGATGATGGGCCGGGGATTGGTGGAGCCGGTGGACGATTTTCGGGTCACCAATCCGGCGACCCACCCGGAACTCCTCGACGCTCTGGCACGGGAACTGGTCACCCACCGATTCGATCAGAAACACGTATTGCGGCTCATCGCAAACAGCCGGGCCTACCAGGCCGCCTCCGAGGCAAGTCCCGCCAACCGGAACGACACGAAGTACTACTCGCGCACTTACCCCCGGCGGATGATGGCCGAGGTCTACTTCGATGCCATCTGCCAGATCACGGGGATGCCGGAAGAGTTCAAGAACTGGCCTGAGGCGAAACGTGCGGTGCAACTCCCGGAGAATCGGTATGCTTCCTACTTTCTGGACGCATTCGGCCGGTCGAACCGGCTGGTCATCTGCGAACGAGAAGAAGAGGGGACGATCTCACAGGCGTTGAACCTGATCCATGGACGGGAAATTCACGATCGAGTCTGCGCCCCGAAGGGTACTCTCGCAAAGCTGCTCGGCGTTGGCCGGGATGACCGGGCGATCATTGACGAGCTCTTTCTGGCGACTCTGGCTCGCTATCCACGGGAAGAGGAACGCAGTCGAGTCACCCGGCAGTTGTCCGGCGCCCCCAGCCGGGAAGAGGGCTTCCAGGATCTGCTCTGGGCACTGCTGAGCTGTCGGGAATTCCAGTTCAATCACTGACCGTCTGGCTGGGAGGAACACTTGATGGCCGTACAGCAAACCAGTCCGGCGCCGGTGCCGACCGGCTTTCGCCTTCCTGACTTCCTCTCGCAGGCGGGAGCATTGTTGCTGCCGCTTGTCTGGGGGTGGGCCGCTCGGGAGTGGCTCGGGGCACGCCCGGCAGGACCCTGGTGGTGGTTTCCCGCGACTCTGGTCGTGGCGCCGGCACTGGTGGCAATCGCGTGCGGGATGCTGTCCGGGCGCCGCCGCATCGGGATCATCGCGGGAGTCCTGACCGCCGTAGTGACTGCGGCGGCGCTGAAGCAAGCACTCGGCGCGGAGGAACTCGGCGCCCGATTGTCGGTGCTGCTTTACCCGGTCATCGGGGGCCTGGCCGGGGCGTCCCTCGCCTGGTCGGGCGCAAAGATTCGCACTCGATGGCTGTCCGGCCGTCGTTCGGCTGAAGCGGGGGAAAAGGAATAACCAGATGAAGACGACATTCCGTTCGCGGCACACAAACTGTGAGGGAGTCACACGTCGCGATTTCCTTGCAGTCGGCACCCTGGGCCTCTTCGGGCTGAGCTTGTCGGATCTGGTCGCCCGCCCGGCTGCCGCGGGTCCCTCACCGCTGGGAAGTCGAGCCAGGGAGCCGAAGTCGCTGATCTTCATCTGGCTGCAGGGCGGACCCAGCCATCTGGAGACCTGGGATCTGAAGCCGGATGCCCCAAGTGAAACACGGGGGACTTTCAACCCGATCCAGTCGAACGTGCCCGGCATTCAGGTGGCTGAACATCTCCCGCGTTGTGCTCAAGCGATGCATCGGATGTGCGTCCTGCGCACGGTGTATGGTCCTGAGGGGAGTCACGAGCGGGCAAGCCGGCATCTTCAGACCGGGTGGAGGCCGATCCCGAACATTGACTATCCCTCCCTACCCGCGAACTACATCAAGTGGAAGCCGTTTGACGGCGATGTGCCCCCCTTCGTGGGTCTGCTCAACCCGATCGAGCAGGGGTTCGGCGGGGGTTTTCTCGGCCCTCGCTGCAGTCCATTCCTGGCAGGCGACCCGAGCGTCAAGGACTTTTCCGTCAAAGATCTGGCCCCACCGGCCGGCGTGCCGCTGGACCGTATCGGGCGCCGGCGGGAGATCCTGGCGGGGTTCGATGAGACCTTCCGCGCAGTGGACCGAAATCCGCTCAGCCTCACCCCCGCACTGGAAACGGCCTACCGGATCGCCGGCAGCCCGCGGGCCCGTAATGCGTTCGACATCAGCAAGGAACCGGACGCCCTGCGGGATCGCTACGGACGCACGCCGCTGGGCCAGGCATGCCTCATGGCGCGGCGCCTAGTCGAGGGAGGTGTGCGCGCTGTCAGCCTCTTCAAGGGAGGCTGGGACACCCACGGCAAGAACTTCGAGGCACTGCAGACCAAACTGCTTCCCGAATTGGATCCGGCGCTCGCCACATTGGTCGAGGATCTGGCGGATCGGGGGCTGCTGGAAAGCACCCTCGTTGTCTGTCTGGGCGAGTTCGGGCGCACCCCCACGCTCAACACAAGCGCCGGCCGGGACCACTGGCCCCGGGCAGGGAGCATCGTACTGGCCGGCGGCGGCGTGCGCGGCGGACAGGTGATCGGGGAGACCGATGCGACCGGCTCCGAGCCGAAGACGCGACCCATTCGGGTTGAGGAATTCGCGGCAACCGTCTACCACGCACTGGGGGTGGATCACCACCAGCTCAATCGCACGCCGGAGGGTCGTCCGGTGCGGATTGTCGAAGAGGTGGAGCCGGTGCTCGAAGCGTTCGGGTAGATGCGTTCCCCAAGCACGCAGAGCATGGACCCCACTCATCGCATCGGCGAGTACCTGATCGAGCGACTCCAGGCGCACGGCGTCGAGCATGTTTTCGGTGTGCCGGGCGATTACGTGCTCGGGTTCATGGACCTCCTGACGAAGAGCTCACTCCAGCTCATCAACACGTGCGACGAGCAGGGCGCGGGCTTCGCTGCCGATGCGTATGCCCGGTTGCGCGGCCTGGGTGTGGTGTGCATCACCTACTGCGTCGGCGGGCTGAAGATCGCCAATACCACCGCGCAAGCCTATGCGGAACGATCCCCGGTAGTCGTGATCAGCGGCTCTCCCGGCGCTGGGGAACGTGCCCGCAACCCGCTGCTTCACCACACCGTGCGCACGTTTGAAACGCAGTTGCGGGTGTTCGAGCAGATCACCGGCGCCTCCACGGTGCTGCTGGATCCGGGTACGGCGCTGGCAGAGATAGACCGCGTGCTGAACGTGGCCTTGCGGCAGAAACTGCCCGTCTACATCGAAATCCCGCGGGATCTCTATAACTCTCCTGCCTCCCATGCGCACCCGCGCGTGACGGTTTCGCCGGAGGGCGATCCGGAAGCCCTCCGGGAGGCGCTGGCAGAGGCTGCCGAGAAGATTCGCGCAGCCCGTCAGCCGGTGATCCTGGCGGGAGAGCAGTTGCATCGCTTCGCACTGCAAAAACCGCTGCTTGCGCTGCTGGCGCGGAGTGGGATCCCCTTTGCCACAACATTGCTCAGCAAGTCGGTCCTGGAAGAAGACCATCCCTCCTACATCGGCGTGTACAGCGGCGGGATCAGCCGTAGCGAGGTGGTCCGGTACGTTGAGGAGAGCGATTGCCTGCTGATGCTCGGATCGCTCATGACGGACATCAACCTGGGGATCTATACCGCCAACCTGAGCCAGCGGCGCACCGTCTATGCCGACAGTGAGCGGGTTGCCGTGGGCTATCACCGCTACGAGAACGTGCTGTTCGAGGACTTTGTGCGGGGTCTAGCGGCACTCGACCTCCCGCAGCGGAGCGGGGTCACGCACCCGCGCCCTGAGACGCCCTCCCCCTTCGTGCCCGAACCCGGCCGTCCCCTGACTGTCGCCCGGCTCTTCCAGTGCCTCAATGCGTGTGTGGACAAGCAGACCGTGGTACTGGCCGATCCCGGCGACGCCATGCTCGGGAGCATGGACCTGCTGATCGACAGCGAGGCGCAGTTTCTGGCGCCGGCCTACTACACCTCGCTCGGGTTTGCCGTCCCGGGCGCACTCGGGGCTCAGTTTGCAAACACAAACCTCCGGCCACTGGTGCTCGTGGGCGATGGCGCGTTTCAAATGACCGGGATGGAACTTGCCACCATCGCCCGCTACGGCCTGGATCCTATCGTCGTGGTGCTCAACAACCGGGGTTACGGTACCGAACGACCGATGCTGGACGGCTCCTTCAACGATGTCCTCAACTGGCACTACAGCCGCCTCCCGGACTTTCTCGGCGCCGGGATAGGCTTTGATGTCCACACCGAAGACGAATTGGAATACGCCCTCGGCGCAGCGATCGCGTACCGCGATGGCTTTTCCATTCTCGATGTCCACCTGGACCCCAGCGACCGCTCCCCGGCCCTGGACCGCCTTACGGAAGCGCTGGGACGAAGGGTGCGGGTGTAAGTCTCGGGGCGCACACGCCAGCGCCCACCACGCTGTGCCCAATCGGACCGCTCGGACGCGACGAACTGAGGCCGGGTCCGTGGGGGTCCGGTGCTACATATCCAGCGAACCTGTGCGCCTCTCTAACTCGGCCAGGCGGCGGGTGAGTTCTTCCACCCGCGCCTGCTGTGCTGCGGCCTCCCGTCGTGCGTCCGCGGCCAGTCGTTCCGCCTCTGCGGCCCGCGCGGCCTCCTGGTCCGCCCGTGCGGTTTCGCGCCGGCGCGCTTCAGCTTCCTGGTCCGCCCGTGCGGTTTCGCGCCGGCGCGCTTCGGCTTCCTGCTCCGCTCGCGCTGTGGCCTCATCCAGTTGGACGGTCTGCTCTTCTTCTCGTGCGATCGGACTGCCGTCCCGGTCGTAAACCCGCAGACCACCGGTCGCGTCCGTACCGAACCAGAGTTCCAGAACCGGGCTCCAGTAGCACACTCGGCCCGCTGCCCACGCCGGCTGCTGAGAGGGCAAGTTCACATATCTCGTCCCATCCCACCGGTACAGCACCAGGTCGTCATTGGCCGGGTTGTAGAAGAGGTACTCGTCCGGCTGCAGCGATTCCGCGTAGCGAGCCGTCTTCGGAAACGCATCCTCGTCCACGCTGGACTTCGAGGCGATTTCCCCCACGAAGCGCAGATGACCATGGTCCCATTGGCGATAGGACTCACTCTCGCCCGGGCTGGGCGGCTCCCCCACCAGACGGTCGGGCGCGAGCACAGCCTTCGGATCGTTCCTCCGCCACGCCGCGGGCAAGTCGTGTGCCGCCCAGCGGGTGGAACGGCGGTGCGTCAGCACCCGCCGGATGGCCTGCCAGGCGTAGACCATCGTGTGGGAGTGCAACATCACCTGCATCAGGTCATCCTCAGGGGCAACCCAGTAGAAGGCCGGATCGTTCGGGTCGGTGACGATTTTCCGTTCGTAGGCGTGGGGGTGAGGCTGGCGCGTGTAGAACGCAGGGTGATCCGGATCCTCCCAGGGTTGGAGGCGCGGTAACGGCGTTTCCACAACTGTCATCAGAAGTTCCCTGTGGTTGACCGGTCGAGGCTGTGGACCTCGAGGGGACGCAATGTAATTGTCGCACACTTCGGCTGCCCCACACAGGCGGCTACAGTTTCACCTTTGCGAGAAAGACATCGTTCGAGCCCAGGGTGGTAAACGAATTCTTGCCGAGCGTGGTCGAGCCGCTGAAGGCCCCGGACAGGAAGACGTGCCCCTTCCCATCGCGCGCGATGCAGTAGGTCTGGTCTTCGCCGGGGCCGCCGGCGTCCAGCAACTGGGCCATGCGCCCCTCGGCGTCGTAGCGGGCCACGTAGAGATCGCGACCTCCCCGGCTGCGCAGAGTTCGGTCGCCGAACGTTGCCCCGTCCCCGTACTCGCCCACAGCAATGCACCCGCCCCCCGGTTCCGCCGCCATGCCGAGACAATAGTCAATCTCCGGGCTTCCGCCGTGGCGTCCCCAGAGCAACTTCCCGTGCGGATCAAACTTCGCCGTGAAAACGTCGTACTCTCCAGCGCTGGTGAAAGTGTCCGACCCGAAGACGGCCACCTTCTTGAACATCCCTCCGATGTAGGCATTCCCGGCCCGATCCACGACAACTCCGGTGCTCACGCCGTCGGCGTTCCCGCCTGCTCCCGCCGCCCACAGCGCCCGCCCATTCGGGTCGAACCGCACCAGCAGGATGTCTTTCCCGGGGACGCTGCGCACTGCGCCCCCGAAGTCCACCTCCCCCGAGGCGTTGCCCGAGATCCAGATGGAGCCATCGCCATCCACCGCCAGCGCCTGCCCGCTGCCGCTCCCGCCGTGGCTGGCCTGGGCCAGTTCCTGCCTGCCGGAGGCATCGTAGCGCACCAGGAAAATGTGCGATCCCGGTCCCAGATCCACAAGCCCGCGCCCCAGGTCCGCCGGACCTGCTACCGCCCCGGTCGCCACACAGCGCCCGCGACCATCCACCCCGATGCCGTGGCCATAGTCGTACGCTGCGCCGCCGAACGTGTGGAGCCAGAGCAGTTTACCTTCCGGATCGTACTTGGCGACGAAGACATCGTAGCCGCCGCGCTGGGGCAGCGTCTTGCCGTCACCGAAGTCGGCATCCTCGCTCTCGTAGTGGCCGGTCACATACGCATTGCCCTGGCGATCCACCTCGACGTCATAGCCGCGGTCGGTCTTCGCGCCGCCGCCCTGCCGGAACCAGAGGCACTTCCCACCCGCTCCGTACTTTGCGATGAAGAAGTCCATCCCGCCGCGGGCCGTGACCGTGTGCTCGCCGAACTGGGCCGTGCCCGTGAACTCGCCGGTCGCCCAGACGTGTCCCTTCGCATCGGCAGCCAGGCCGCGGGTCTTGTCGTGCATGGGCCCTCCGGCCCGGACCACCCATTGGAAGTCCGGCTCCGCAGCGCGGGCCAGACCGGCCAGCAGGAGCGCTCCCACGAGAACACGGAACAAACGGTGCGGTTTCGAATTGCGCATGGAGGGCCTCTCTGGAGGAGAGCAGTCGTTCGGCGCCCAGGAACGGCGCCTCGATCTCCCCGAAAGAAGGTTGAACGAAACGTCGCGATGTCCTGCTACACTCGCCGCGTGCTATTTGCCGACCGGACCACTCGCTTGCGCACGTGGCTCTGTTGCCGTTTCATCCACGAGTAGTGGAGCGCTTTCGTCCAATGTGCAGCCGAGTTCGTCGAGGCGATAGTGTGGTTCGTAGCCCAGGAGGCGTCGCGCGGCCGAGAGATCCCATCGGCGGGAGGCGGTTTCGCCGACGAGGAGCATCGCGTGGTAACCCGTCAGCGGGGCAAGAAGGGCGAGTTCGTAGGCCCGGCAGAGGTCGGGGAACGCAATCCACTGGGGGCGGATCGGATGGGTCCGGAGGCGTGGGTCATGCGGGTCTACTGGCCTGGCGATCCGCAGACAGACGGTGGTAAGTCCGTGGTGGAGAGTGTAGTCCCGGGCGAGCAACTCAGCCAGGTGCTTGGTGACAGCGTAGGTACCCACCGGCCGTGGTTCGGCTTCCGGACCGACGTACTCGCCGGGCCCGTAGCCCCATACCACCATGATG
This sequence comes from Actinomycetota bacterium, assembly GCA_005805375.1. GTDB lineage: Bacteria > Armatimonadota > SYMT01 > SYMT01 > SYMT01 > SYMT01. The sequence continues at coordinate 3,569 of SYMT01000552.1, read as the reverse complement.
CTGCTGGTGTGTATCACCCGGCGCACGCCGGCGCGGGCAGCAGCCAGAAAGACGCGAGCCGTGCCGTTCACGTTCACTTCAAACCGGAGGTCGTTGAAGGCTGTGTCTTCGTAGTCGCCTTCGTGCCCGGAGGCGATGGCCAGATGGATGATCGCATCTACTCCCCGGCAGGCTTCCGTCAGTTCACCCAAACGGGTGATGTCCACCCGGCGCCAATCATCGTTGGGATGCGGCGCGGCCGGCGGATACAGATCGGCCAGCACCAACTCGTGCCGGTCCCGCAAGTAGTCGGCCAACCGCCTGCCGATGGTCCCGGCAGCCCCGGTAATCAGCACCCTCACGGGCGGTCGGGGTCATCCACGGGGCGGTTGCGCAGCAGGGACAGGCCCACGCGCGCGGCGCGACACTCGGGAGCCAGCGCCACCACACGCTCCAACGCTGCCTGCGCCTGGGGATTCTTGCCTTCTCGCGTGTAGTGGTCTCCCAGAGCATAGTGCGGCGCCCACCAGTCTCCGCGTAGCCGGATCCCTTCCTGGAGCAGGGATACCGCCTCCGCGCTCGCTCCCTCACCCGCGGACTGCCGTGCCAGCGCGTACCGCACCGGCCAGCAGTCTGCGTGCTTACTCTTCACTTCCGCGAGAAGCGCGCGCCACGCAGACGCCTGTGGGGATGTGCGGCGAGCAACACGCGCTTCGTCCTCTTCGACCGGCTCTCGCCACTGGAAACTCGCCCAGCGCTCGTCGCTCCGGGAGTACGCAAGCGGACCGAGTGGCGCTCCCTTGCCTGCAAGCCAGACGAGGAACGCACGCATCTCGACCTCCGGGCCGGCTCGCGCTTCGCCTCGGTACTCCAGTGCTGCCCGGAACGCGGTCCCGGCGGCGTCTCGCTGGCCGGCCGCCAGGCGACAGAGAGCCGCCCGGTAGCGCGCCTGGATCAGATCGCCGCGCACCGCAGGGGTGGTACGGCCGCGCAGTTTCTCGTCCCGCTCCGCGACAGCATCCAGGGCCGGGATGGCCTCGGCCCACTTCCCCTGGAGCACCAGTAGCGCTCCGAGCGTCGCGTGTACCCCAGGACTGGCGTCCGGACGAGACGTCGCTTCGCGAAAGTACGCGAGGGCGCCGGCATAGTTCTTGACCCGCAGTTGGAAGTTCGCCATCTGGGCACGCGCCTGCAGACGCAGCACGTCCAGCTTTTTTTGGACCGTCAGATCCACCAGTTTCTGGTAGGTCGCCTCAGCTTGTTTGGTCTGGTTCTGCCGTTCGTACACACGGGCGAGTCCGTAATACAGTTCGGCTTCCTCGGGGTGCTTGGTGATCCCCTCCTGGTATTCGTCAATTGCGGCCTGGTGCTGCTGATGAATGTAGCAGCGGTAGGCGCGAAGGCGGTACGCGTCCGCTGTGTCGGGCGCCAATTCCAGGAAGCGGATCGCTGCGGCGTCTTCCTGTGGGCCCCGGTTCAGCGCCTGGTTGATCTCCGTGAGCAGCAGCCACCCCTGGGCGTGCTTGGGATTCTCCGCCGCCACCGCCTCTGCGAACGGAAGGGCGCGCCGGCTGTTTCCCAGCACGCGCACGTAAAGATAGGCCAGGCCAAAGTTCCAGTCGAGAGTCCGCTGCTGTGCCGCTGTGCCCCGGGTGAGGGCCGGCTCCGCCCGAGTCGCTACATCCGGGGGCACTGTCTGGCGCACGAGTTTCAGCAACTCATTCTTGTTCGCCAGTGCGTAGTGCGCAACCAGCAAACCGCCCGAGACCGTCACCCCAGGCGGGGTGAGCTTGCGTGCCTGCTCAAACGCCTGCCGGGCGGGATCTGCCTGCCCGGCGGACAGGTGCGCCCAGCCGGCCTGATCCCAGAGAGCCGGGTCCTCGGGATTCCGTTCGGCAGCCTTGCGAAAGGCCGCGGCGGCTTCGACGACCTTGCGCTGGCGCAGCAAGTCCTCCGCCTCTCTGACGAGGCGCGAGGCATCGCGCTCTCGCACTTCACGAGAATCGGCGGCGCTTGCGGCCGGCGCCCCCTGCGACCAACCCGGGGTTCCTGCCAGCACCAAACCCAGGATCGCCAGACCAGCAGCGGCGAATTTCATTGTCGGGTCTCAAGCGTCGCGTTACGGATTGGACGCCCCTCCATCATTGGACGCGCCCGGCGGATCGGACGTTGCAGGGGGTGCGGCACTATTCGCTTCGGGGACGGCCGGCATGCTCGGCGCCGCGAACGACGGCGGCTGTACGGCGCCCTTGGGCGCAGGACTTCCTCCTGCCGTCCGACTTCGCCGGGCCGCCGGTCCCCCTCGATCCCCGGGACGGAGGGCCAGCTTCCGGTTGCGCCGGTGCCCGATCGAAGCGCCGGGAGACGACAGACCCCTCCCACCCTGCCGCCCTCGCGATGCGAACGGCGAGCTTGCGGCCAACGCAGACGCCATACGCGGCGGCGGCCGACGCTCATGGCGCAGTACCGGCTTCGCGGCGAGCCGGGATGGTGTGGCCCCCTGTGGAAGCTGCTCCGTCGGAGTGGGGGACGGAGTGACGACCTTCGCCGCCACCAACCGCACACCCTCGTCGAGTGGCCACGCGCGGGCATGAAATCGGGGCGTCTGCTGGGCCTGAAGCGCGAGATCGGTCAATGGAACGACCTTGTAGTGCCGCTCCCGAAATGCCCGCAGCAAGCGGGGCAGCGCCTTCACCGTCAGCGGCATCCGGTCGTGGCACAGCACCACATCGCCCGGCGAAAGGTGTCGCAGAGTGCGGCCGAGGATTGCCGCCACGCTCGTCGCCTGCCAATCCCCCGAGTTTGCGGAGGTATCCACGCGCACGAGCCCGAGGTTGCGCATGACTTCCAGAGCTTCGGGCGTGTAGACACAACCGGGCGCGCGTACCCAGCGTGTCCCCGAGCCGAGAATCCGTTGGAATGCTGCCTCTGTCCGGGCGATTTCCTCTTTCACTTCGTGGCGCGCCAGCGCGGGAAAAGAGTAGTGATGGTAACTATGATTCCCGATCTCGTGCCCTTCGGCCATGATGCGACGCACCACGTTGGGATACCGCTCCGCGTGGGCTCCGACGAGAAAGAATGTGGCGTGGATCCCCTCCCGACCCAGGACATCCAGAATCCGCGGTGTATTCACCGGATGAGGGCCGTCGTCGAAGGTTAATGCGATGTACCGTCCCTGTATCTTCCCTCCGTGGAACCAGGGCAACGACACTTTCTCCTGGCGGTTTCGCCGCGTACGCGCTCTCTCCGCAGCCGCGCGCGGGAGGTCTGGGTTGACCTGCGGAGGCTCCGCAGCCCGCGGGACCGGCCACTCACTGCGCAGGGACGAATCAGGCCGCACGGGCAGGTCCACCGGCGTCGAAACTGCTATCCAGGGACCGAGACTAAGGCTGACGACGAACGACGCAAGGATTGCCGGACAGGGACGAAAGCGCATGAGTGGAGGTGCAAAGGAGGAGGCGGAGGGGGATTGACTGATTAGTCTACTGCATAATGGTATTGTGATGTCCGAGTGCCGCATTCGAATCCTGGACGAAGAAGTCGCGAACAAGATCGCCGCCGGAGAGGTGGTGGAACGCCCGGCGTCCGTG
>SYMT01000551.1 GCA_005805375.1 Actinomycetota bacterium | reverse complement strand
TGCGGGGGATGCGGGGGTCGGGGAGGTGGGCGAAGTGTTCGGTGAACGCGCAGGCAGTCATGGAGGCCCTCCAAAAGCGGTGCTGCCTGCAATACGTGATTCCCAGTGCCTTTGGTTCCATATTTAGATGCGTTCGCCCTGACGCCCAGTGGGGACCACTTGCTTACGCGCGTGGCTCGGGTACGGTGTATCGTGCGTCCTGCGGGGACCACTTGCTAACGCGCGTGGCTCGGGTACGGAGGAGCGGGCGCCTCGTGGAGACCACTTGTTACTCTCACATGGCGCCCGGTGTGGCTCATCAGGTACGGCGTGCTATTCGCCGTTCACCATTCCTGGACCCTGCCAGGTGGAGGCTTCCCGGCAGCGGCCGTTGAACGTCTCAGGAAGTGCGGGTTGTTGCCGGCGAATTCGCCGGGGGGCAGCCCACTGACCCGTGAAGGAGGACCCATCCGTGTCTGAATCCAAACCCGTACTCTGCCCGGACTGCGACGGCGTATCCCGCCGCGGCTTCTTGAAGTCCGCAGGCGCCGCAGCGCTGGCGGTGTCCGGCCTCGTGCCGGCCGTGGCCGCGGCGCGGCCGGTGCTGGCCGCCGAAACCCGCGAAACCCTGATCGCAAAGCTCTACGAGACCCTGAGCGCCGATCAGAAAGCAAAGATCTGCTTCGGGTGGGAAGATCCGAAGCGGCAGATGATCTCCAACAACTGGCACATCGTCCCGCAAACCATCGGTGAGTTCTTCACCGGGGAACAGCAGGCAATGATCCGCGAGATCTTCAACCAGGCCCACTCCCCCGAGTGGATTGAGAAGCGCCTGGTACAGATGAAGGACGACGCGGGCAGCTTCGACAAGTACAACATCGCCCTCTTCGGCCAGCCCGGCTCCGGGCAGTTCGAGTGGGTGATGACCGGCCGCCACCTGACACTGCGCCTCGACGGCGACAGCGAACCGGGTGTAGCCTTCGGCGGTCCCATCTTCTACGGACACGCCGCCCAGGGCTTCAACGAGAAGCCGGACCACCCGGGCAACGTCTACTGGCACCAGGCACTGCGCGCCAACGAAGTCTTCCAGGCTATCGACGGCACACAGCGCACCAGGGCACTGATTGAGGGACCGGTGCCGCAGGAGGCGCCCCAGGTACTCGTGGCCCGTGCGGAAGACCAGCGCGCCGGCCTCCGGGTGGCGGAGATGACAAGGGACCAGCAAGGGCTGGTCGAGAAGGTCCTGGGTGACCTGCTGGCGCCCTACAACCCGAAGGACACGGCCGAAGCGCGCCGCTACCTGCGGGCCAACGGCGGCGTGAAGAGCCTGCACATGTCGTTCTACAAGGCGGAAGACATCGGCAGTGACGGCGTCTGGGACGTATGGAAGCTGGAAGGCCCGGCGATGACCTGGTACTTCCGCGGCTCGCCGCACGTCCACGTGTGGGTCTACCTCAGCGAGAAGCCGCTGGCCGTCGCCCCCCCGGGCCCCCGCCCGAACGCCTGACCTGTGGTTCCAGCCGGAGGAGGGAAACAGGTACTGTTGTCCCTCCTCCCTGGGTTCGCGCAACAAAGGGGACTCGCCGGGTCGCTCCCCTTCCTCCGTCTCCCTCTTGAACGTCAAGCATGTCGGACAAGCCATACAATCCGCTCGATCGGCTGCAACTCGCATGCAGCGTTGCGAACGCAATGCTGGCGAAAGAGGTGTCTGCACTTCCACCCAAACAACCCTTCAACGGCGCCGGAATCTACGCGATCTACTATTTGGGAGATTTTGTTGCCTATCGCCCCATATCCAACGCCAGTTGCGAAGTGCCGATCTATGCTGGCAAGGCGATCTCTCGCGGCAGCCGCCGCGGAGGGCTTGAGGATCCCACAAACGAGCCTGTTCTCTATCGCCGCCTCAAGGAACACGCGGAATCGATCCAGTCGGCCGAGAATCTCCGTGTGGAAGACTTTCGCTGCCGTTATCTGGTCACCGAGGATCTCTGGATCTCTCTGGGGGAGCAACTTCTGATTCGGCAGTATCGGCCGGTCTGGAACCATGTAGTGGACGGGTTCGGCAACCACGATCCTGGGGGTGGTCGCCGACAGCAGAAGCGATCTCCGTGGGATACGCTCCACCCAGGACGTGGGTGGGCATCTCGTCTCCCACTGTTAGCGAAGACTCCGCAAGAAATCGAGACCGACATCCAACAGGCATTCGCGACCGGCAAGTGTCTTATCCATCCCACGCCTGAAACTACGAACATCCGGTCCTAAGCCGGAAGTGAGGTTAGCCAACAACATGAACCACATCAGCGGTCAGACCGTGCTGCCTCTGGATGGGAGTGGAGTTCCGCTCCCAGACGGAACGAGTTCATTCTCCAGAACAGAGCCGGGTAGTGGATCTACCCGCGGCACCCCGTTCAAGGATCCGGCATTTACGGAGAATCGGGCGCAGCCGGTGCATCGGTGGGTACCCTGGATCGCGGGCTTCTCGGCCGGTTTCGTGGATGATTGCCTCACAGAGTACCTTCCCGAAGCCACCCCGAACGAGGCAGTAGTGTGTGACCCGTTTGCAGGAGTCGGCACCACTCTGGTAGCCGCACACCACCGCGGGTTTTCCACGGCCGGTTTCGAGATCAACCCCTGGGCTGCGCTTGCGGCTCGCTCGAAACTCGCGGCCGGGAGTGTATCTCTGGCCGAGTTTTCGACGTGGCGCGCTGCCTATCGGGAATTCATGGCGGAAGCGGCAGGGTCGGGACAAGCTCCGGACCTGGCGCTGGTACCTCCCGGATTCCGAAGTCGGATCCCGTTTTTTAGTCCGGCGGTGCTGCGACAGGTGCTCTGGACGCTCCGCTTCTTTCAGGGCATCGGTGATGCTGCCATTCGTGACCTCTTCCTGGTCTCATTCGGATCGGTGATGATCCGGTTCAGTAACTACTCCTACGAACCAAGCCTCGCCAGCCGTCCCGGCGCCGGCAAGCCATTGATCGAGGATGCTGACGTTGCCGGCATCATGGTCGCCAAACTGCGAGAAATGGCGGACGACTGCGCTGTTGTGCAGCGGGATGTGGGGCAACTCTTGCCTGCTCCGCCCACGCGGGTTATTCAGGACTCCATTTTCCACGCGGATCAGTATCTGCCTCCTAACACGGTTGACCTGGCCATCACCTCGCCTCCTTACCTCAACAATTACCACTACGTCCGCAATACCCGCCCCCACCTCTTCTGGCTGAACTTCATTGCAGACACGGCCGGCCTGCGCGATATTGAGCACGCCAGCTTTGGCAAGTTCTGGCAGACGGTTAGGGACCGGGAACGGGTCCCCCTTGATGTTTCGCTGCCGGGCCTCGAAGCGTTGCTGGAAGACTTGCGCTCCCGCAACTCCGAACGGGGACCCTATGGCGGACCCGGTTGGGCCAACTATGCCGCGCAGTACTTCAATGACACGGCACGTCTCTGCGCCGTGTTTACTCACCTCTTGAAGCCGGGAGGCCGTATCGTCGTCGTCATCGGGAACTCGATCCTTCAGGGGTTGGAGATCCCTGTGGATGAGTTCCTGGCACAGATCGGCGAACTTGAGGGTCTCGAACGAGAGGCCATACACCGCCTGCGGGCCAAGCGAGTCGGGAACTCGATCATCCGTTCGTCCGTACGCACCGACGCCGGGAGCGTCGCAAGCCTGTACGAAGTGGCCGTGGTGCTGCGGAAGCCGTAACCTTCAGACCACCGGAAGCTCGACGGTCGTCAGCGAACTGACCTACCCGAAGTGCGCACACTTGCCGTGCATAGGATACTGGTGATCGGAGGCGAAAGGACGGTTTGATGGACATCGTGGAAGTCCCGTTCAACCAGAAGCTCGGCGTGCGCCGCAGCCGGGAAGGCGAACCCGGGCTATTGGCGCTGGATGGCTCGACGGACAATCTGAACCATCTCGGCACCCTCCACGCCGGGGCACAACTGGCCCTCGCAGAGGCGGCCAGCGGAGAAAGTCTGCTCTGCCAGGCCGGTCTGAACCCGGAAACGGTGGTGGCCGTGGTGCGCCGGGTGGAGGCAAAGTTTCGCAATCCGCTGAAGGGGGCGATCTTCGCCGGTCCCGCCCGCAACCAGCTCGGCCTGGCCGAGGCGCTCGCCGGGTTGGATGCGCAGGGCCGGGCCGTGCTGCCGGTGGCGGTGGAAGTCACGGACGAACGGCACTTCGTCGGGCTCACCGCCACGTTTGAGTGGTTCGTCCAGCGGAAGGCACCGGCAGGTTGACGCGCTCCGCTACCAACCGGGGTAGCGCACGATCTGCAGCGGGCCTTCGTCGCTGAGCAGCGGCGCATAGACCGGGTCCCGCAGCAATGCGGACAGATCGGCCGGAGCGCCATCCGCTTCGGCACGACGACCCAGCAGGCGAATCCCGTGGCTGTAGTCCACGTAGGTGTTCGCATGCACGATGGTGAGCGGCTGGATCGGGGCCCCGTCGCAGTGATGCCACCCGTACAGCGCCAGACGCCGGGGGCGTTCCAGGATGCGGTTGGAGAGCACCACGTCTTTCTGCACGCCCCCCACGAGGGCGCCCGGCAGGCGGCCCGCACGCTGTTCTTCCACCAGGCGATGATGCAGAGCAAACGCAGCCACCGCTTCCCGATCCCGCGTCAGCCAGCGGGGGGAAAGGGAGAGATCGCTCTGGGAGAAGATTGCATCGGCCAGGCGAGGGGTGGGGAGCGTGCAGTGCCAGCGGTCGGCCAGTGCCTGCGCCGTCATCGGGGTGAGAGGCACTCGCAGCCAGTCGTCGTCGCTGCCCACGGCGAGGTAGTCGGGGAGTGTCCAGACCCGCACGTCGTGGAGGCGCTGGTCGCCGCCCCGTCCCCGGAGGCGGATCTCGTGCAGCGTGCGGAGAAAATCCGGAAAGTTCCCCGCGGCGATTTCCGCTTCCAGGATTGCCTCTCGCTCACGCACGGGCAGCCCCGTCACCCGGCGGAACACCTCGCTGCCGCCGGGGGCATTGAGGGGGCGGGCAGGCGCGGCCAGCGGGCGAAAGCGGCGGAGTGGTCCCGGCGACACCCACCGCTCGTAGGCGCGCGGGCCGCCGAAGACGCCCCACTGCCCCTCAGCCGGACGGTCGAGCGTCAGCAGGTGCAGCAACCCATTCCACTCGCCCACAAGCGCCGTGTGCAGGATCCGATTTCCCGGGTTGCGGGCAATCCAGAAACGCACCTGCCCTCCCAGACCCACATACCCGTCCGCCTCCCCCGCCGAGAACTCGACGAGCAGACCCTCGCGCCGAAACCGGTCCAGCATGCGGTGCGTGGCCCGATACGTGCCGCCGGTCGGGCCGATCACCGGACGGCCGTTCAGCATGATGTTCCGGTCATCGTACGCCAGCACGAGGAGAGACCGCCGGGGGGCGCCGCGCAGCCACAGCAGCAGGCGATCGCCGTGCCCCTCGGCATCGGAATAGGAGTAACTGGCATCCAGAAAGATCAGCCGCTCCACCCAGGGCGGGATGGCGCCGCCATCCTGCAGCAGACCCAGAAGGAAGCTGCCACCGCCGCTGTGTCCCGCCAGATCCACCGGCGGCGGCGGGCCGGGCGCCAGGCGCCGGGCCGCTTCGAGAATGCCGCGCAGGCGGGCTGCCGGATGGGACTGCCGCTGCCGCCAGGCCGGCCAGCTCAGGCCCTCCGCCTCGGCGCAGGCGAGCACGTAGTTGGTGCTCGGATCCACCTCGCGCAGACGCCGCACCTGGGCCGCCACGTGCTGGATATCGTAGCGCCAGTCCATGCCCGCGCCGGGGCGGCATCCCAGGGTCTGTTCCGCCGTGCTGCCGTTTGGCGCGGCATAAAACACCAGGCGCGTGGGCCGCTCCCGCACGAACGGTTCCGGCGTCAGGAGCAAGAGGCGCACTCCCCCTTGCAGCCGGAACTCGTGGAGTTGCGCGTTCCGCGTTCCGCGCCCGGCGGTGAGGGACGCACTCCCATCAGTGCAGAGTGTCCCCGTCCCCGAATCGTCCCCGGCCCCGCAGGGCGTACGGGCCGGAACGGCAGTCCCGGGCGGCCCGGCAGCAGCAACGGCGCTCCCGGCAGTCACCGGCACGCACGCACACGCCGCCACGTGCAGGATGAGCCACAGGACGAGCAGGTGCCGGTGGGCATTGTGGGTTGGGACGGTACGACCGCCTCTCTGCTGCCGGCGTCGGATTCTGGTGAGCACGCCCTTCTCCCTCTCCCGGAATAGACTGAGACGTTGTACCGCACCGATGCCGGCAAGATGCCGGCGTTCCCGGGCTGCGCGCCGATGCCGGGCTGCGCGCCGATGCCGGCAGGATGCCGGCGTTCCCGGGCTGCCTACCGATGCCGGGCTGCGCGACGCAGCCGCGCGCCGATGCCGCGGCTGCGTCGCTTGCTCCCTGCTTCTGTCGGCTGCCGGTGTGACACTCACGTCGTGAGAGTATGACGAACTGCCGGAAAGTATGACACACCGGCCGGGGACTGTGTTACTCTATCCGGGTCCTCGACTGCCGCGCACAGGCCGCCCTTTCTGCCATGCATATTCCCGATGGTTTCCTCAGCCCGCCCGTCTGCGCCGCCACCGGTGGAGTAGCCGCGCTCGCAGTAGCAGGAGCGCTCCGGCAGGTGCGTCCGGAGGCGGAGCCGGGGCTGGGACCCCGCATGGGGATGACGGCTGCGTATGTATTTGCAGCCCAGATGGTCAATTTCCCGGTGGCGGCAGGCACTTCCGGCCACCTCCTCGGTTCCGTCCTGGTGGCGGTGCTCCTCGGCCCGCACGCCGCGTCTCTGGTGATGACGGCGGTCTTCCTCGTCCAGGCGCTCTTCTTCCTGGATGGGGGGCATACGGCGCTCGGTGCGAATGTCCTGAACATGGGGCTGGCGGGCACCTACGGTGGGTACGCGGTGTATCGCGCGCTGGCGGGTCCGGTCCCGGGACGACGGCGGACGCTCGCGGCGGCGGGGGCGGCGGCCTGGGTGGCGGTGCTGCTCGGGGCGGGCCTCACTTCCGCCGAGCTGGTGCTGTCGGGAATGGCGCCCGCCCGTACGGTCTTCCCGGTGATGCTGGGCATCCACGCGGTGATCGGGGTGGGCGAGGCGCTGCTGACGGCGGCGGCGCTGGGACTGCTGCTCCGCGCCCGCCCGGATGTGGTGACCGGGCAGCAGGCTGCGACGGCCGGCGGTCACTGGGGGTGGGCGGCCGCCGCTGGGCTGGTGGCGGTGGCGGCACTCGCCCCGCTGGCGTCATCGGCGCCGGACGGGCTGGAGTGGGCCGCTGTCCGGGTCGGCATCCCCGAACCGGAAGCGGCCCCTCTCCTTCCGGGCCTGATGCCGGACTACACGCTGCCGGGTCTGGGTGAGGCGAGTTGGGCTCCCGCTGCGGTGAGCGTCCTGGGCGCCGGCCTGATGCTGGCCACCCTCGGGCTCTGTCTGGAGGGCCGGCGACGGAGTGCCGCACCGGACGCGATGACGCGCATGAGTCTCGGGCCTCCCGCTCACTCCTCACCCGGGCAGGCCGGCGACGCGCGGGTTCGGCTGGCGGCCGCGCTGGGTCTGGCCGTGACGGCGGCGCTGCTGCCCGCAGCCGAGGCCGGGAAGGTGGTGGTGCTGGCCGTGGTGGCGCTCTGCTGGGTGCTCGCGGTACGGGCGCCGGGTCGCTGGCTCGCCGGGCGGGCGGTGCTGTTGCTCCCGCTGCTGGGGCTGGGGCTGCTGGCGCTCCCGGGCCTGCGGGCCGGTTCGCACGTCGGGCCGGCAACTCTCGGGCTCGCGTTCCTGCGGGCAGCGGTGTCATTTCTGGCGACGGCGGCCTTTCTGCACGGGACGCCGGAGCCCGAGGTCCTGGCGGCGCTGCGCTGGTTCCGCCTCCCGCCCGCGCTGGCCGAAACGGTGGCGTTCGCCCTCCGCTACCTCCACACCCTGGGCGAGGAAGCAGGCCGGATGCTGCAGGCACGCGCCGCCCGAAGCGCCGGGAACGGCGCCCTGGTGCTCCGGGCCGGCGCGACGGGCGGCATCATCGGCGCCCTCTTCCTTCGCAGCTTCGAGCGGTCTGAACGAGTGGCGCTGGCGATGGCGGCGCGGGGGGCGGGGACTGCGAGTTTCGGGGTACGCGGTCCGAGCCACCCGGCGCCGGGATCAGAAACCCGGAGCCTCTCTGCCCTCCCCACCTCTCGCCTTCATCCCACGGACAGGGTGTTTCTCGGCAGCGTGTTGCTGCTCTTGCTCGGGGTCTGGCTGTGGCGGTAGGCATTGGATTGGAGGCGGTCAGCTTTCGCTACCCGGATGGTCAACCTGCACTGCACGAGGTCTCGCTGGAGATTCCGGCAGGAGGAGCGGTCGGCATTCTCGGGTCGAACGGGGCGGGAAAATCCACCCTGATGCTGCACCTGAACGGTCTGCTGCGGGGGAGCGGCACGGTCCGCATCGGGGACCTGCTGATCACCGAGCGGACCCTGGCGGCGGTCCGGTCGCGTGTCGGGCTGGTGTTTCAGAACCCGGACGACCAACTGTTCATGCCCACGGTGGCCGATGATGTCGCGTTCGGCCCACGCCATCAGGGGTGCAAACCCGGTCTGGTTGAGGAACGGGTGCGTCAGGCTCTCCGGGCAGTGGGAGCGGACGCGCTGATGGCCCGCCCGCCCCACCACCTCAGCCTGGGCCAGAAGAAGCGTGTCGCGCTCGCCACCGTGCTCGCGATGGACTGCGAAGTGCTGGTGCTGGACGAGCCTACCAGCGGTCTGGACCCGCGGGGCCGGCGCGAGCTCACGCGACTGCTCGCGAGCCTCCCCCAAACGCGCGTGATCTCGACGCACGACCTGGAGTTCACGCTGGAACTGTGCGAACAGGTCGTGGTGCTGCACGAAGGACGTGTCGTGGCCCAGGGACCCACCCGCGCCGTACTCGCCGACGGCGACCTGATGGAACGCACCGGACTGGAGATACCACACAGTCTTCGCCATTCGCACGAAGAGTGAGTGCAGCAAAACCAGTCAATCACTTCTCACTTCTCTGCACTCACTCGTCACATCGCCCCTTTCCCCGAGGCGGGACTGCCGGGCTTGAGGCGGAAGTCCCCCGCGGCAGGATTGGTCAGCAGGGGATCCCGGCCGTAGGCGCCGTCCGTCTCGGCGGCAGGCAGGGTCGGACGGCTGCGGTCGGGGCGATCCTCGCAGAACCAGAAGTTGCGCTGGAACCGGAATGTCTCCGGCGCGATTCCCGTGCGCGGGCCCAGATTGACGCCGCCTTCGCCCCACCGGTCCGAGCGAAAAACAATCAGGTTATTTTCCAGCACCCCACCCCGGGTCGGGACAAAGCCCGGCGCGTTCGTTTCACGCAGGATCCGCAGCAGCCACCTCCCTGGAAGGTAGAATGTGTTGGAGCGCACCACCGCACCGTCACAGCCGACAAACGCCAGCGGTGCATCGCTGCCCACGAACACGTTCCGGACGACTTCGATCTCCTTTGCCTCGAAACCCTCCGGCTTCGGGCGGAAGTATTCGAGGCCCGTGGACCCGCCGATATTGACCGCCCGCTGGCCTCCGCCATCGAAACGGCACCCGCGCACGGTAATGCGGGACGTGCCCCCCTTCATCTGGACGCCGGTGGCGCCGCCCTGGCGAAAGGTGCAGCCCTCAATGCGGCCCTGGTGGCAGCCTACCATGTCAATCGCCGAACCGCCGCTGCCCCACCGTTCGATGCGGCAGTTCCGCACCTCGAAGTCGTCCAGACCGGAGAGCTTGATCGCATCACGGTTTCCCTGTGGCCCGACGTCCGTCACCACCAGGTTGCGCAGCGTCACATGATGCGACGGCGTCTCGTAGCTCCCGCCGTCATCCACGTTCAGCCCGTTCGCGCTCGCCCCCGACAGGGACAGCCCGTCCAGCTCCAGATACACGGCGTCGCTGAAGTGCAGGCACTGGCTGCCGCCCTGGAACCGGGGCGGATTGGCCGGATCGGCGGCTGCAATCCGAATCGGCCGACCCGCCTCGCCCCGCACGGTGGAGAAGGAAAAGCCCGCGCCGTAGTTGCCCGGCGCCAGCAGCACGCGATCTCCCGGCCGCGCCCGCGCCACCGCCGCGCGGAACCCCGCCGCGTCACGCACCGGCAGATCCGCCGCCCGTGCCGGCGCGATGATAGTCAGCGCCAGCCCCAACGCCGGGCCGCCAAACCATCGAAAGGAAGACGGGCGTTGCGCCTGCGCCATCCCGCTGCGGCACTCGTCCCGTGCCCCCATCCCAGGCAATCTGTTGCTCATGCACACCCCTCCCCGAGTCCCAAAGCGCCCCGGGGCAGGCACGGGGCCTGCCCCTACCGTCCGCACCGTCCCATCCGAGGTCGAATGGGGACCGAGAATCAACCCCAGTCCACGCAGGTGGACTTCGCGTCATAGCGCGGGGTGTCAACCCCGTGCCTCC
>SYMT01000550.1 GCA_005805375.1 Actinomycetota bacterium | reverse complement strand
GGCCGGAGGTCGGCCCCGGTCAGATCGCGGATGGTGTAGTCGTATTCGGCATTGCTCAGCCGCCGGGCCAGCACCGGACCGGGATCTCCGGCGCGCCGATCCGCCTCGTAACGCCGCAGGGCGCGGATCCAGTCCACCACTGCCGTGCGGACTTGCGGCGCCGGTTGCCGGGCCGCGGTCGCCGGCGGCATCTGCTTCGCCGCCAGGCGGTCCAGCACAAGCGACCAGTGCCCGAAGTCCTGAGCGACCGAGGTCAGCGTCGGATAGCGGCTCAGGTCGAGTTGGGACTTCGGCTGCGGGCCACCGTGGCAGGACACGCAGTAATTCCGGAGGAACGGCTGCACTGTGGAGGTGAACCGCTGTTCCAGGTCCCGGCGTGTGCGATCGGGCGCGGCGGCCCGAGAGGCGGAGGTGGAGATGAGAGAGGCTGCCAGCAGGAAGAAAGCAGCGGCGACGATTCCCGACGGCGCGGGGGAGTGGCGAAACCTGTGGTACATGAGCACTCGGACCTCGGAGCGCTGTACCGGCAGGCAGCCGATGGGATCGCGCCTCCGGTAGTATTACACGACGGCGGTGCAGAAGCGTGCTGGGCAGCCGGGGGATGAGCCGGCTGGGATTCGAACCCAGGGCCCCCTCCTTAAAAGGGAGATGCTCTACCGCTGAGCTACCGGCTCGCCGGGGCGCATTGTAGCACAGGGTTTCGCCGGACGCAACTGCACGCCGACCGCCGTCTTTGTGGTGTAAAGGGTGATCTGCTGCTGATCGCAGCAATTCCCCCACACGCCGGGCGCCATGCCGAACGCCCGCTCTGGGGGTGACTATCCGCGGGCGGCGGCCCGCTGTGCAGACGCAGGCCCCGGACGCTCGCACGCCGGTTGTTCCGGATTCAGCAGCGCCCAGCACGTCGCCGCCGCCAGGGACACACCGAGGTAGACGTAGAGCACCACGTCCCAGTCGAGGCCCTTCGCCTCGATCAGGTCGAACAGGCGTCCGGTGGCGGAAGAGCAGGCCATTGCACCGATGTTGCCGGCCATGTTCGCCACCGCGAACAGAAACTGGGTGTGCCGGCCGCTGATGTCCATTGTGGCCGCCCACGAAGCCGGGCTGCTGAGACTGAAGCAGACGTTCCCCAGTGACAGGATCAGGACCATGGAGATCGGATCCGGAGCGAGGGTGGCCAGAAACAGGGACAGCGCCGTCAACACCATGGCGACCGCCCCGGTGCCGCTCCGCGACCACCGCCGGCTGCGAGTCCGGACCAGCAACTGATCCACCACCGCGCCCCCGATCAGGGCTCCCAGGACGCTCCCCATCAGGGGAAGCATGGCGAGGAAGCCGGTGTCCTTGAGCTTCACCCCGTGACCCTTTTCGAGATAGGCGGGAAACCAGGTGAGGAAGAATGCCGCCCCGAACGCCCGGAAGACTGCCTGCCCGCAGATCATCCAGAAACTCATACTGGAGGCCATCGTGAGCAGCAGGTGTCTCGTCTCGTGAAAGCGTTCGCGCGGGGTTTTCGTGGGAGGGGCAGCCGCAAGCGGGGGCGCCGCCGCGGTTTCCGTTTCCTCGTCGGTCGGCCCCGGCTCCAACTCGGAGACAGCGCCCGGGTCGAGGCCGGCCCTCCCGTGCCGGATCAGTTTCCGCTCAGCGGCGTTCGTCTGGTGATGCTGGTGGGGGAGATCGCGAAACCACGCATAGTGGACGATGGCCCAGACGACGCCCACGCCGGAGTAGGCAAAAAACACCCCTCTCCACCCCAACGGGCCGATGAGCGCCGCCGTGAGCCCCTGCGCAATGACCCCGCCCAGCGACATGCAACTGGCGATCGCCGAACTGGCTTTGCCCCGGGCCTCAGGAGGGAACCAGTCCAGCACGGCGCGGCCGGCGCAGGGCACCAGCCCTGCCTGCATCACCCCCAGCCCGACCCGCGATGCGTAGAGCATGCCAGGACCCAGCGCGAGCCCACTCCAGATACTGCACAGCGAAGCGCCCACGGAGAGCGCCGCCATGGTGGACCGCGCCCCGAAGCGAGAACCGAGCCAGCCGGTCGGAACCTGGAACCAGAGGTAGCCCAGAAAGAAGGCGCTGATGATGTCGCCCATCTGGGTGTTGGTGATCCCGAACTGCGCCTGGATCGTGGTATTCGCCACCGACAGGCAGATGCGGGTCAGGTAGGCACTGGTCGCTGCCAGGGCAAGCAGCGTCAGTACCCCGTAGCGAACGCCGGTGGCTACCGGTTCTCGGGGCGGGTTCGGGCGGATTCCGGCAGACGCGATGGACATCAGTGGGTGAACTCCGCAAGACGATTGGGGAACTCACCCACCAATTCCTTCGTGGGCGGCGAAACAGGCCTACGCGCTGGCGTGTGCGGTTGGTTTCGCGGTGCGGCGAGAGGGCTTTCGGGCAGGCGGCGCGGTGCTCGGATGTGAGGCGGGTTCGAGTGCAAGTTCGAGCGCTTCCTCAATTTCCTTCACAAAATGGAAGGTCAGGGTCTCACGCACCTGCTCGGGCAGGTCCTCCACCACGTCCTTCCGATTTCGTTCCGGCACCAGAATCTCGGTGATTCCGGCACGGCGCGCAGCCAGCACCTTCTCTTTAATGCCGCCGACGGGGAGGACACGCCCGGTCAGGGTGATCTCTCCGGTCATCGCGACGCTGGTCCTGGCCTTGCGACCGGTGGCGAGACTGGTGAGGGCCGCGACCATCGCCACGCCGGCAGACGGACCGTCCTTCGGCACTGCCCCCGCCGGCACATGGACGTGAAAGTCCTGCTTCTGAAAATAGTCCGGCGAAAGGCCGTGGGCCTCGCGGTGCGCCCGGAGGAAGCTCAACGCCGCGGTCGCCGACTCCTTCATCACATCGCCGAGTTGCCCGGTCAGGGTGAGCCGACCCTGGCCCTCGCCCATCGCCAGCGCCTCAATGAAGAGCACGCCGCCGCCGACCGGGGTATAGAAGAGTCCGGTCGCGACTCCAGGCCGATCCACGCGATCCTTCAGTTCCTCGGCTTCAAAGCGGGGGGACCCGAGGTACTTGCGGATCTGCTCCGGGGTCACGGAAATCGGTTCTTCCCGGCCCTCGGCGAACTCGCGGGTGGCTTTGCGAGTGATCGCCGCGATTTCCCGCTCCAGGTTGCG
>SYMT01000549.1 GCA_005805375.1 Actinomycetota bacterium | reverse complement strand
GCACGAGGCCGTCGCTGTTGGCCCAAGCCTGGAGGGCTACCTTCCAGAGGCGCAATCGACTTCCGTTGCTACCCCCGCCATCAGCCGTGATCAACAACTCCGTCGCCTCCGGATACCGTGCCCGGCCCATCTGCTGCCACCAGCAACGGAGGCTCGCTACGGCGAATTCTGCCGTGTCATGGTCGGTGCCCACGCTGACCCAACCTTCATTGGCCGTCAGGTCGTAGACGCCATACGGGATCGCTTTGCCTAACTCGCAGTCCACAAAATCGTGGGTACGCACCTCCTCCGGACATCCTTCCGCCTGCCACTCCCGGCCCCCTTGGGCGAAGTCGCCCACCAGCTCCTTTTTCTTCGTATCCACCGATACCACTGGTTGCCCGGCCGCCTGAAATCGCTTTACCTGAGAGTTGATGAACACAAACTGCGCATCTCGATCTTCATTTTGACTGCCTTCGCGTATTTTTCTGGTCCCCTGCAGGCTGTAACGGCGCTCCTTAAGCAGGCGGGCCACGGTGCCCGGCGAGACGGAAAAACCCTGGTCCCGCAGTGTGGCGGCCAAGCGATAGGTGCTCTTGGTGGTCCACCGCAAGGGCGATTCCGGATCACCCCGCGCCAGTGGATCCACCAATGCTTCCAAGGCCGTTACCAACTCCGGGCATTCGGCTTCGGCGCGCTTCCGACCGGCCCCGCGACGCCGGCTTCGCTCCGGGTCCGGGTCTGGGTCGCGAGCAAGAGAATCGGCAGCGGTCTTGGGCCGCAATTCACGCCGTCCGTCAATGAGGGTGCTGCGTGCCAGTCCCGTTGCCAGAGCTATTTGTTGGAGCCCGCCGTGCCCCAGTGCCAAAGACTCGTTGGCGGCCCATAGTCGGCAGGCGCGTTCATTCAGAAATGGCCGCAATCGCTCGAACCGGGTGCGGAGATCCCCGAGGTCAGACATGCTCCAAGTGAATCACCTTTTCTGCAAATCGACTCCTTTATTTTTGAGCAGGCCCTAAGAGACAATGAGACAGTGCGTCCAGCAGCGGGTGGGTTCGCGGACGAGGCGTGAACAGGGCACGTCCCCCTCGCCAGGTCCGACCGATCCGCCCCGGAACGAGGATGATTCAAGGAGAGAACGCCCATGACCGTCATTGAACCCCATGTCCATGTCTGGACGCTGGATACCGCCCGTTTCCCGTGGGCGGCCGGCACAGCGAATCCCCCCTCGGAATCGGCGACGGCGGAAGAGCTGCTCCAGACGTTGGCAGCGAACGGGGTGGCCGGGGCAGTGCTTGTTCAGGTCATCTACTATGGGTACGACAACTCCTACGCGGCCGACTGCCTGGCGCGCTACCCGGATCGGTTTGCGGGGGTATGCCTCGTGGACCCGGAGGATCCCGACGCGCCGCGCAAGCTGGAATATGAGGTGCGCGAACGGGGTTTTTCCGGTCTGCGTCTCCGCCCGAGCCACAACCGCAATTCAACGTGGCTTTCGGACCCGAAGACGTTCCCGATTTGGGACAAGGCCGCTGAACTCGGCATCTCGATCTGCCTCCTCACTCATGTCGAGCAACTACGGATGCTCGCCGCCCCGCTCGAACGCTATCCCACCGTGCCGGTGATTGTAGACCACATGGGCTGGCCCCCGCTCGACGAAGGGCCCGACGGTACCGAGATCCAGCACCTCCTGGGTCTGGTGCGCTACCCGAACGTGCATGTAAAAATCACCGATCCGTGGGCGATATCGCGCGAAGAAGAGTGGCCGTTCCGCAAGGCGGAGCCTATCTTCCGCAAGGTGTTCGAGACGTTCGGGCCGGAGCGCTGCCTGTGGGGCACTGACTGGCCGTTGGTGCGCGGGCACGGCGGCTACGCGAAAGCCAAGGCCCTGTACACCGAAGCCTGGGATTGGTTGACGGATACGGACCGGGAGTGGATCATGGATCGCACGATCCGTAAGATCTACCCGAGGCCGTTCGCGGCCCTTCCCTGAGCCACCGCATGCCGTACCCGCGTCCTCGCCGCCGTCAGATCCTCGCCTGCGCCGCCTGGCTGGCGGCAACGGGGGGGTGCCGCCAGTCCTCACCTCCGAACAGTGGTTTCAAGATGGGGCTTTGCCTGGCCGATGGGAACTCCGAGTTCGATCAGGTCGTGCGGAACGCAGTCGAGACGTTTGCCCGGGAAAAGGGAGTCGAACTGGTCGTTCGTGACGCCCACCGCCGGGTTTCCGAACAGACGCTGGCCATGCAGGAAGCGATCCAGCAGGGGTTGAGTGTGCTGCTGGTCGTACCTGTAGATTCGGCCCAGTTGACCGACCTCATCAAGAAGGCAGAGGCACAGAAGTCTTACGTGGTGCTGTTGGGTGAGGGGAGCGAAGACCAAAATGCCGCCGCGCTCATCCGGTGCAACCCCGTGCTGACCGGCCGCCTGTGTGCAGAGTATCTGGCTTCCCGTCTTCCGAACGGGGGCGACGTGATCGCCGTTGCCGCCCAGGCGCGAGGGCCGGAATGGTTCCGGTCGCTCCAGGAAGCGGCGGGGCAGGTGGGTCCGTCACTGCGGATTCGCGTGGTCGCGCGGGGAGATACGGAAGTGCGGCGGTTGGTGGACGCCGCATTGGCGGCCCACCCCGGCGCGCGCGCCGTCGTGGCGGCGGACGACGCCCTCACGTTGGCGGCAGCGCGTGCCGTGCAGGGGAAGCGCGACGCCCCGTTTGTGATCGGCCACGGAGGGGGAGCGGCTGCCGTGGCCGAACTCCAACGCGCCGGTTCTCCCCTGGCGATGCTGTTGGGGACTTTCCCGCAGCGGGTTGGGCTGGCAGGAGCACGGCAGGCGTGGCGCATTGTCTCGAACGCGCCGGCAACCCCGCGCATGGACCTTCCGGTGCTGCCGGTGGTGCGGGAGACGGCCGCCAGGTTTCCGGGATGGAAGGGGCGTGCTCCCAAGGACACTGATCTGACCATCCCCTGGAAGTCCAACCTGAAATTGGAGACGGAGAGGGACTGAACGGGAGCTATGGCAACACGCGTTTTCAGCGGCATTCAGCCGACCGGGGCGATCCACATCGGAAACTACGTGGGCGCGGTGCGCAACTGGGTTCGGCTGACTCGGGAGCATGAGTGCTATTTTTCGATTGTGGACCTCCACGCGATTACCATCCCCTACGAGGTGAAGGAACTGCCGGCGCGCATCTATGAGGCTGCGCTGGATCTCCTGGCGGCGGGTCTGGATCCCGAACGCTGTGTGCTCTTCGTCCAGTCCTACGTCCCCGAGCATACTGAGCTCTGCTGGCTGTTCAATACGCTGGCGTCCGTGGGGGCGTTGGAGCGCATGACCCAGTTCAAAGACAAGAGCGAGCAGTTCCGGGAGAACGTCAACGTGGGGCTGTTTGACTACCCGGTGCTGCAGGCGGCGGACATTTTGCTCTACAAAGCTGACCTGGTACCCGTGGGTGAGGATCAACTCCAGCATCTGGAGCTCTCGCGGGAGATCGCGCGCCGGTTCAACCACCATTTCGGTGACACGTTTCCCGAGCCGAAGCCCGCGCTGACCCCGGCGGCGCGGGTAATGGCGCTGAACGAGCCGACCCGGAAGATGAGCAAGTCCATCCCGGGCAGTTTCATCAGTCTGGCGGACACCGACCAGGAGATTCGCAAGAAGGTGAACCGCGCCGTGACGGATGTCGGCCCTCTCGAAGGGGAAATGAGTCCCGGGGTGAAGAACTTGTTCACCCTGCTGGAGGCATTCGGCACGCCGGAGCAGGTGGCGCACTTCCAGGCGCAGTACGATGCGGGATCTCTCCGCTACTCCGAGTTGAAGCCCGCTGTCGGGGAGGCGATTGCCGGAGAACTCGCGCCGATCCGCGAGCGCCGGGCCGCCCTGGCAAGTGAGCCCGGCGGCGTGTGGGAGATCCTGGACGCCGGGGCCGAGCGCGCCCGAGTGGTTGCCCGGCGCACGATGGAGGAGGCGCGCGAGCGGATGGGGTTACGCCGGAAATGAACGACCGGGCGCCGGGCCAGTCCCGCATCCAATGGGTCGAAGAAGCCGAGGCGACCGGAGACGCTGCGAGTGTCTATGCGCGGTACCAGGAAGCCACCGGGCGCGATTTCGTGCCGGACATCTTGAAGTGCTTCTCCCTGCGTCCCGATTTTCTGGGCCAGGTGATGGCTTTCTCCAACACGGTCCACTTCTCCGATGGCCACCTCACCCGGCGCATCAAGGAGCAGATCGCTACCCTCGTCTCGGGATTGAACCGCTGCCCCTACTGAACGGACAGCCACGGCTTTTTCCTGCGGTCGCAGGGCGAAGAGAGCGCGGTAGTGGACGAACTCGCTGAGGGGCGCGTTCCCGATTCCACACCCGGCGGCCCGACCGAAGCGGAAGCGGGATTACTCCGTTTTACCGAGACGGTCACGCGCCACGCCTATCGGGTCACGGACGAACAGGTGCAGGGCCTGCGCGATCTGGGCTGGACGGATCCGCAAATCGCGGAAGCGGTCTACATCGCCGCCCTGTTCGCCTTCTTCAACCGCGTCGCAGATAGTTTCGGGATTCGCAGCCAGGGCTACGGCGGCCCCCGTCCGGCGTGGCAGGAGTGACGGAGTGAGGCGTGAGGTCCGGCTCGTCGTCGTCGAATCGGGGGGTCCGGGATTCAAGCACCGTGTTGCGACACGATGTCCATCACTGCCGGGAGTTACAGATGATGTTTCCGCGCGAGACGGGGGGGTCTACCAAGGCTCTGGCACGAGGGGCTTTCGCAGGGTTCTGCCTCATCTGGTTGGGGATGAGCGGGGTCGCGGCCAAGGGACCCGCGGCACGCACGCTGAGGGCCGGGCAGGCGGGGCGGTACGCAGCGAAGGCCGTGTATCCGGTGCTGGCGGGCACTACGCCTCTGGTGCGCCTGGCCAATCAGACTCTTGCGCAGGAAGTCACCCGAAAGCATCGCATCTGGGCTACCAAGGCCGCGAAGGAAACCCGGACCCAACCCGCCAGTGCCCCGGAGTAGTCGCAAGAAATCACCTCACACACCCGCCACCGGAGTCCCCGCGCCCTCAGCATCGAATGCGATGTCAATGACTATGCAGGGGGTGCGCACGGCAGTCACGCCACATTCACCTACAATTTCGGGCTGGTAAGCGGGCGGCCGAAGCGCCTGGCTCTGCGCAACCTCTTTCGACCCGGTGCGCCTTACCGGCAGCGGATTTCTGCTGCCGTCATCGCCAAGTTGCGGCGGAACGAAGGGGCTGCGTGGGTCCACGACGGCACGGTCAAGGCGCTGGACGCGCGCCAGTTGGAGCGCTTCTGCCTCCAACGAGACGGCCTGGAGTTCATCCTGGATGTCTACGAAGTGGGCCCCTACGCGGCCGGTCCCTTCAGCGTGAAGCTGAGCCTGAAGGAACTGGGGCCTGAGTTCCGCCGGGAGATGCTGTAGGCCGCGGCAGTTGGCTCTCCGCCGATTTGGGACGAATGAAGCGGATGGGACCGATCAGACCAACCTGCCCGTGACCGGGCGGGTTGGTCGGCAGGTCTGCACGTCCACGCACACCCATCCGTGCTATTCGAGACCGAGGACGAGGACAACGCGACCCGCAACAACAGGAGATCACACGGTGAGACACCCCAACAACCGTCTGCTCCTCACTCCCGATCCTATTGATCCTGTCCAAATTCCGGAGTCAAGGACGAAGACCACCACCCCACACGTCCAACACTTGCGCTATGCTGTAGGCGATAATCTCCACGTAACCCACCTCGCTCGGAGGAACTCCACCATGCCGCTGCGTGCCGGACTGTTACCTTGGAAAAAACCACCGAGGTTCAATGGCGCGGGGAAGGGAAAAGCTGCCGGACTCGTCATCTGGATCGCGTGTGCCTGTGCGGCTGCCGGCCTGGCTGGGAGCGGTCCACGCCACGCGCACGCGGCCCCGTCAGTGTTGGACGATCCGCGACTGGAGCGCCGCATAACGCTGCGCCTTACGAAACGGTCGCTGACCCGAGTGCTGGCGGAACTGGGTTCCGCCGCCGGGGTGACAATGACGGCGCGCCCGGAGATCGCCGATGAGCCCGCAATCGTCTTCGTGCGCGATCAGCCGGTGCGGGAAGTGATGCGGCAACTGGGCGAATTGTTCGACTACCGCTGGATGCGGCTCCACAAGGACGGTCGCGAAGAGTTCCAACTGGTGCAGGACCTGAAGAGCCGTCGCACCGAAGAGGAACTGCGCGCGCGCGAGGAAAATCAGGCGCTGGCGGACCTCCAGGAGGCTCTTGGGTTCTACTCCCAAGTCTCCCGGCGCCCCCCGGAGGAACTCCTGCGCATGGCTGACCGCTACGATGATGCCTTTCGGAGGGGCAATCGGGATCTACGGTTGCAAGAGGAATACCGCCGATCAGCGCGCACGGACTCCATACTGGCCTGGATGCTGCGCGACGGGAGCACCAAGTCCGTGCGCCAGCTTGCCAGTGCGGCCTACCGGGCGCTGGTGGGCGCGGTAGAGCGCCTGAATCGAGACCACTGGACGCGACTTGCCGGTGGAGAGGCACTCCTCTTCAGTAGCCGGGAGGAATCGAACTGGGCCCGCCTTCCAGAAGCGGTCACGCGCGAGTTGCGGGCTGCGGCACCTACGTCTTTCCCTCCCGGAATGAGGGTCCACTTCCAGGACCCAGCTTCCGAAGCCACTTCCCGACGACTGGATGTACTGCTCGCCGAGCAGTGGGCACAGGCGGATGCGTATCGTTTGAAGGTGGCGCTCCAGGGCAGACCGGGCAACCCCACGGCAGGACTGATGCTGCGCGTCCAGGTGGAGACGGTCGTACCGGAGAAGCTCCTCGTGGGGCGCCAGCAGATGGGGATCTGGCCGCTGGAGG
Source organism: Actinomycetota bacterium (assembly GCA_005805375.1). Lineage (GTDB taxonomy): Bacteria > Armatimonadota > SYMT01 > SYMT01 > SYMT01 > SYMT01. Next base: position 6,602 of record SYMT01000549.1, on the reverse strand, counting down.
TTCGGAGCGATGCCCTTGCGTGGCGAGAGGAGCCCCTTCCGCCGGAGCCCGGGAAGGATCGTCTGCTGACACAGACACGCCTGGTGTCGGACCCGCCCCCGGCTCCTCGAGCCGACGCGGGAGAGATCTTCAACCACTGGGTGGCACACATTGCAGAGGAATATGGGCTGAATCTGGTCGCAGACGCGTACCGGGTGACAGAGGACAAGTGGTCTTTTGAGGGCACCGGACGGCGCCTTTCGCTGTACAATGCGCTGAATCGGTTTTGGGGGAAGGCGCGATGGGTGAAGTCAGCGCCGTCAGCCCCAGGGCAGGAGCACTTCATCCGAATGCGCCGTCGGAGGTGGTACCGCGTTCGCCTGGAGGAAGTGCCCGAGAGTTTGGTGGATCAGTGGGAGAAACACCTCCGAACCAATCTGGCGCTGACCACGCTGGAAGCCGGGCGTCTGGCTCTGTCGCTGCGCGACACTCAACTCGAGCACTTCCCGGAGGTGATGCGGTCACGCGGGTGGGACTTTGGCGAGCAGCTTGAGCTCCTCTGGATCACCCCCGGTACGCGGGAGTTCGCACGCGCCTACGCCTCCCTCACCCCCGAACAGCGTGCTCAACTGGCAGCAGGCAAGGGCGTGCCCCTCGCATCCATGCCCGCTGCGGCCCGGTTCTGGCTGGTAGCCGCGTTTCGCCAACGAGTCCGCGACGAGATCGTCGAACTTCCCGATCTGGCGTCGGCTCCGGCCCTGCTCTTTACCCCGCCCGTTCGGGGGGTGATTCGTCGCGACAAGGATGACATTTTCGTAGGGGTGCAGACGCTCGATGGGCGGAACATGTCAGCGTTTTCCCTGCCCGCGGACACGAAGCACCCATTTGTTGATGGGGAAATTGTGCGTAATCAGGACTACTTCTTCGTGTACGTCCGCAACGGGAGCAGCCGGGACTATTTCCATTTCCGCCACTTGATTGCGAAACCGGTGGGAGAGGACCGGCCTCCCGAACGGCAACCTGCGCCGCGGAGGTAATAGGCTGATGCCGGTGGGTAGAACGCAACGGATCGGGGTCTGGGGTATGGGGCTCCTGCTGGGAGGCATTGTAGGGGCGATGGCGGCAGACCAGGAAACGCCGGCGGAACGGCACGCGGCGGGCATCGCATATCTGAAGCGCGCGGCCGCGGCGGTCTCGGCCCGGCCCATTCCGGGGAGCGAGAGCCGCGACGCCTGGGAGCAGTCTCGCCGTGTGGTGCGCCGGCAGTTCCTGGCCTCCCTTGGGCTGGATCCGCTGCCGAAACGGACGCCGCTCCGCGTGCAGCGCACCGGCATCCTGGAGCAGCCCGGCTACCGGATCGAGAAGCTGGTGTTCCAGAGCCTGCCCGGTCTCTATGTGACCGCCAACCTGTATGTTCCCACCACCCCTTCCGGGCGCCTCCCGACGATTCTGTACGTCTGTGGGCATTCCCCTCATCCGCGGGGGGCGAAGTCGGATTACCAGGATCGAGCGGTCTGGTTTGCGCAGCAGGGATATGTCTGCTTCGTGCTGGATACGCTGGAGTTCGGGGAGGTGCCCGGGATCCACCACGGGCTGCACGATCTGAACCTCTGGCACTGGCTTTCTCTGGGATATTCTCCGGCGGCGGTGGAAGTCTGGAACGGCATCCGGGCGCTGGACTATCTGGAAACCCGTCCGGAAGTAGACGCCAGACGCATCGGTATCACGGGTATTTCCGGCGGCGGCGCAATGAGCTGGTTCATCCCCGCGGCAGATGATCGTGTCGCCGTGGCCGCTCCGGTCTGTGGCACCTTCACCTACGGGTCCCAGGCCGAGCACTGGCGCGCCTTCGGGCAGTGCGACTGCATCTACTATATGAACCCGTACGAACTGGACCTTCCGGCCGTGGGCGCGCTCATCGCACCACGCCCGCTGCTCATATGCAGCGGGCGGCGGGATCCCGATTTTCCGCCCGACGGCTACCACGCCGTGTACAAACGACTGCGCAGCGTGTACAGGCTCTATCAAGACCATCCGGAGGCGGAAGGTCGGGTGCGCGAAGTGGACGAAGATGCGGGACACAGCGATACCCCGCTCTTCCGCCAGCAGACCCGCGCCTGGATGAACCGCTGGTTGAAGGGGGACACCCGCCCCGTGCCGCTGGACCCGGGCCCGCTCCCGCACGCGACCCCGGAGGCCCTCGCCTGCCTCGATCGCCCGCCACTCGATGCCGCGAACTATCGCATCGCCGACACCCTCATCCCCACCGCCCGGCTGCGGGTGCCCGGGAGTCGGGAAACCTGGGATACACGCCGTTCCGCGCTGAAGACACAATTGCGCGAACTCTGCTTCCGGTGGTTCCCTTCCACTCCGGCGCCGTTTCGGACGCAAGCCGGGCGCGCATCCGGCGCCTGGGCAGGACGCTATTCCGACTACCGCGATTTCCGGTTCCAGACGGAGGAGGGCGTATTTCTCCGCGCCCAGGTGCTCCGCTGCCGCGCGCGCACTCCCGAACCGCCCCTTCTCGTGTACGTGAAACGGCGGGAGGAGAGCTTCTATCCGGTGGATCTGGACGAACTCCTCCCGGTGCTGGGGCATGCGGACGTGGTACTGTTGAACCCCCGCTTCAGTGAGCAGCCGGTTACTGCCGCCGAACTGGCGGATCTGGAGCGGAGCGCCGTCTGGAGCGGGCGCACCGTCGGCGGCACGCAGGTATGGGATGTGTTGCGGGCTGTTGCCTGGCTGTTTGAGGACCAGGGATTCCGTCCCCCGGCTCTGACGCTGTTCGCCCGGGGAGAGATGGGAGTGGTCGGCGCCTATGCGGCGTTGTTTGAAGAGCGGATCGGCCGGCTGGTGCTGCGCGACCCCTCCGCGTCACACTGGCAGGGTCCCGGTATCCTGAACGCCCTGCGCGTCACCGATGTGCCGGAGGTGTTCGGCGCGCTGGCGCCGCGTGAAGTGGTGTTCTTACGCCAGATCCCTCCCGGTTTCGATCTCACCCGCCGCCTGTTCCGCCTGGTGGGTGCGCCGGATCACTTTCGGGCGGCGGCGTCACTCCCGGAGGCGCTGGCGCCGTGAGCGACTTGGGGCAGCAGGACCTGAGACCGACGCGGTCCTCGCAACAGGCAAGTACCTGGTGCAAGTGATGCCGAGGCAGCTGTCGCACCTGGGGGCCTGCGTGAGGGCACTCACCGTGTCGGTCCTCCCGCTTCCTTTCGTTCTGGATTGCCTGGAGCGCGTGCTGCTCAGTTCGGCCACTGGCGGGCGCGGAACTCTGCGATGTCCACGCAGAGCGCGGCCGCGTCTTTCAGGTCATCCGGACGTGCCGGGTCCTGCGCTGCGCGCACTGCTTCGGCTACGTCAGGCGGCGGCGGCCCAAATCAGTTGGGTCCACCTACTCACGTGCGTGGCTCGGGTACGCGGGCGGGGTCAGTCACCGCCGACCGGAGTGGCATCGCCACTTTCCACTGCAGTAGCGCCGTGGCTTTAGCCCAGCGCGGCCCGGCGGACGAGCGCCAACCATCGAACTTATTCGGCAATATCCGTTGTTGACCGGTTATCACCCATATATGTGGAGCTATTTTCACCTGGAACACCCAGAGTGTGCCCGGCAGACTGATCGGGGCACGCACCACGGAGAGTAGCCACAGCGAAATCGGACACTACGTTTCCCGAAACTGAAATGCGGTTCGAGTGTCCCAGCAAAACGCCCTTGTGTCTGATCTGAACGATTCGGAGACGAACTCGACCGATGCTCAACATTCTCGGCGGTACCCAGCGCTACTGTGATGGCGTCACCCGGCGCAACTTTCTGAAGATCGGCGGGCTCGCGATGGGCGGGCTCTCCTTGCCGCAGGTACTGGAAGCACAGGAGCAGTCTGGTCACCGTTCGTCTCACAAAGCGGTGATTCTTGTCTACCTGACCGGGGGACCGCCCCATCTGGACACCGTGGACCTGAAGCCGGACGCACCCGAGGAGATCCGCGGCCACTTTAAGCCGATCAAGACCAACGTCTCCGGGATCGAGATCTGCGAACACTTCCCGCGCCTTGCCAGGGTGACGGACAAGATTGCGATCATCCGCTCGTTGGTCGGCGCCCGGGACGAACATGCCTCCGACGTCTCGCTCACGGGCTATCCCATCGCGGAGAATCGGAACCGGTTCCATCCCTCGCTCGGTTCGGTGGTGTCCAAAGTACTGGGGCCGGTGAATCGCGGTACCGCACCCTTCGTGGATGCCCGCGTGCCGACCGGTCACATGCCCTATTTCAACGAAGCCTGGCCCGGGTTCCTGGGGCTGGCCCACGCGGCCATTCGCACGCACGGGCAGGTGCAGCAGGATATGACCCTCAAGGGGATCTCCCTGGAGCGGCTCTCCGACCGCCAGCGCCTCTTGACCGCGGTGGACGGGTTCCGGCGCGGTGCGGATGGGTCGGGGATCGCGGAACAGGTTTCCGGGGTGCAGGCACGCGCGTTCGAAATGCTCACCAGCAGCCAGCTCGTCCGGGCGCTCGATTACACGAAGGAGAGCCCCAAAACTCTGGAGCTCTACGGCAAGGGTTCCGACAAGCCTGCACAGGATGCCAGCCCGATGTGGAACGAGCAGTTTCTCATTGCGCGCCGGCTGGTGGAGTCCGGTGTCCGCGTGGTCACCATCGGGTTTGGGAGCTGGGATTTTCACAGTCCGAGTTCCGGTTGGATTGCCGGTATGATCCAGAAACTGGACCAATCGCTGGCCGGTCTGGTGCAGGATCTGCACGACCGGGGGCTGGACAAGGACGTCACCGTAGGCGTGTGGGGCGACTTCGGCCGCTCGCCGAAACTGGGCGGCTATATGAACAACTACGCCGCCGTGGGAGGGCGGGAGCACTGGCCGGCAGTGGCTTTCGGCATCATGGCGGGTGGCGGGATGCGTACCGGGCAGGTCATCGGGGCCACCAATCGCTGGGGCGAGTACGCCGATGATCGTCCCGTCCACTACCGGGATGCGTTTGCTACCCTGTACCACAACCTGGGCATTGATACGAACAAGGTGGTCTTGCACGATCCGGAAGGTCGTCCCTACTTCCTGCTGCCCGGCCATGAGCCGATCGCCGAGTTGGTGTAACGGATACCCGGAGACGACACCCCGGGCGTGTCAGCCCCGTGATTGCTGCTCGGGGACGGGGTTCCGGCGGCCACCGCGTCTATGGTGGCCGCAAACCCATCGTGATTCCCGGATGCAGCCGCGCAGGTGGTTCGCGGTGAGACTCCGGAGAGCACTCTTGATCCTGGCGTAGATGTCTTGGTTTCGCGAACGCCGCCGTCGAAATCTCCGGGAAGCCCCGGTTCCGCACGAGTGGCAAGACATCGTCGCGCGGAATGTGCCGCACTGCCGCTACCTGGATGCTCTGGAACAGGAAATGCTCTGGGGTGACATCCGGATATTCCTGGCGGAGAAGTATTGGGAAGGCTGCGGGGGTCTCACGCTCTCCGACGAGATACGGATCACCGTCGCGGCGCAGGCCTGCCTGTTGACTCTCTGCCTGCCGGAGAAATTCTACCCGAACGTACGCACCATTCTCGTTTACCCCGCAGCCTACCGCGTCCGGACCCGCCGTGTCGGACCGGCGGGTGTGGTCACCGAGGGCCGGAGCCACCGGGTGGGTGAGGCCTGGCAGCATGGGTCGGTGGTCCTCTCGTGGCAAGATGCCCGCGCAGGCGCTGCGAATCCCCGCGATGGGGAAAACCTGGTGTTCCACGAGTTCGCGCATCAACTCGACATGCTCGACGGTACGCCCGACGGCACGCCCCCACTTCCGGATGAGGACGCCTATCGCCGCTGGTATGAGGTGATGCGCGACGAATACGACCACCTTGTTCGGGCCGTCCAGCACGGAACGCGTACCCTCCTCGACCCCTATGGGACTCAGGACGCGGCGGAGCTGTTTGCAGTCGCCACCGAGGTGTTTTTCGAGCGCCCCCGCGCCCTGCGCAAGCGGCATCTCGCACTCTTTGAACTTCTCCGGGACTATTACCGGCAGGACCCCGCTCAGCGGGTGGATCGGCATCCGGCGGGCGAGACGGATGAGGACCAGGCCGATGCCCACCACCAGATGGAGGGAATGTGAAACTGCTTCCGCGAATCCTCATGATCGCCGGCGTGGTCGGTGCGTTGGGAAGCGTGTGCCCTCCGGCGCCGGCAATGCGGGCAGAGGCGGTGCCGCCGATGAAGAATCCGGCCGACGGTGCGGAGTTGGCCCGGATTCCGCCCGGCGCGTTCCGGATGGGCAGTGAGGCACGCGAGGTGGAAGCAGTCTGGAAGCGCTTCGCCTGGCCAGACGCGAAGCGGATGCAGACGGCGCGCGAGCACCCGGTGCATCGGGTCATGGTGCGTGCATTTCGGATGTACCGGCACGAGGTGACGGTAGCGCAGTACCGCAAGTTCGCCGCCGCCGCCGGGCGCGAGATGCCGGACATGCCTCCCTGGGGTTGGGAAGAGGATCACCCGGTGGTCAACGTAAGTTGGGACGACGCGATGGCCTATTGCGCCTGGGCGGGCGGGCGCCTCCCGACCGAAGCGGAATGGGAGTACGCGGCGCGGGGCGCCGATACCGGCCTCGACAGCCGTCCGCACCGCCTGT
>SYMT01000548.1 GCA_005805375.1 Actinomycetota bacterium | reverse complement strand
CTAACAACAGTTACAGATGGCGCACGGCATCGAGCCCGGTTCCGAGCGTCGTAGTTCGCGCCCGGTGCGCCGAAACCGAGGTCGAGGTCGGGCGGCGTCCCTCCGCGTCCACGGAAGGGGCCGACTGTCGGGGCCGATGGGGCCGGCGCCCCGCCGGCTCCATCGGACGACGGTGGGGCGCCCGACACCCCATACCGCTTGACGGGAGGAGCCGTGCAAGACGTCTACTGCCTGGGTTGGCCGCGTAAATACCGGGGCGCTCCTGCCGAGCCCTGGCTGGCCGCGGCACGTCAGGGGGAACCCGAGGCGTTGGAGCAGTTCTACGCTGCCTACCGCGGGCCACTTTACGGCCTCTGTTTTCGCATCCTGGGGCACGCCGAGGACGCCGAAGATGCACTCCAGGCCGCCTTCATCCGGGCCTTTCGGGAGTTGCCCCGGTTTCGAGGCGACAGTTCGGTGAAGACCTGGGTCTATCGGATCGCCATCCACGAATGCCTGAACTTGCGGCGCAAGCGGCGCGAGGTGTGCGGACTGGAGGAGCAGCGGGCCAGCGCCGGGGATGGAGTGCCCGCCCTGTGCGAAACCCTGCTTGTGGAGCAGGCCCTCTCGCGCCTCTCGCCCGAGCATCGCGGGGTGCTGGCGCTCCGTTTCTGGGAGGGCCTGTCCGGCGCCGAAATCGCGCAGGTCCTCGGGATTACCGGCCCGGCGGCGAAGATGCGGCTGCACCGCGCGCGTGTCGAGTTTCGCCGGCACTATGAGGAGCTGAAATGAGCCGCTGCACGTGGACTCGTTCACGCCTGGGAGCCCTCCGGGACGGCTTTCTCACCGAAGGAGAGTGCCTCCGAGTGGCGGAGCATGTTGTGACATGTGCCGCTTGTGCCGGGGAACTCCGCCTGCTGGAGGCACAGGAACGCGCCCTAATGCTGGCCCGCCCTGTCCCGGAGCCGCCGGACGAAGGGGTGTACCGGACGATCTTTCAGGCGGCGCTCCAAACCTCGGGCGCCGCCCACCGCCGGCAGATTTGCTGGGGCCGTGCGGTGCGAACCGCCGTGGCTGGGTTCGGCGTCGCCGCCGCGGTGTTTGTGGGCGCGTCCGGGCTCGTCGGCGAATTGCAGACCGCCTGGGTAGCCGAGACCACATTGCATCCGGAGCCACCTCGGATGGCCGCGGCGCACCGCCCGACTCCGGAAGCTGACAGACCGTTCCGCCGCAAGCGATCCGTATCGCCGGAGGTGGAGATGTCTGCGGCGGCCTATTCGCGGCACGCTCTGCTGCTCGTGTCGGGCCACTCACTGCTGCCCGTATCCTTCGCAGGCGAGCCCGCCCCGCGACCCGACCTCGCCGGGGCCCCCCTTGCCGACAGGGTGCGCAGCGCCTCTCGGCGCCGGAGGTCACCCCGTCGGCGTTCCCCCGCACCACCTGTGGAGACTGCAGCACGGCGCACCGGAGCGACGCGCCACGCGACCCGCATGGCGCGGGCGTTTCCCGGCGCTCCGGACGCAGTTCTGCGTGCTGTCGTCGCAGAAATGCCGGCGGACACTCCGGGTTACGCCCGCACGTCCGCCACCCACGCCGCGCCGGACGGAACGATAACCTGGACCCGCACGACCGTTGGGATGGACCACGACGTCGCACTGGAGATGACTTTCCGTGGTCGGACCGCGACTCCCGAACGGGCCCCGGACTGACCGAACAAGAAGCAGGCGGGGGAGCGCACAAACTCACCCGCCCCGGAAACAACACCAAATGAAACGGAACGCAATTCTCTCCCTGAGTGGGTGCTTCGTAGCGGCGGCCCTGATCGGCGGCCCAACAGGCGCCCAAACGAGCGGCGGCGGCGGACTCGGTGGCGGGGCCGGGGAATACTACCTCGATCAGTCCCCGGCAAATGAGTCTCTGGCGGCGCTGGATGCAGCCATCGCGGAGTTGCGCTCCCGGATTGCAGCGGCGAGGGCACACCCGGGCGGCGAGTCCGCCTTTGAATTGCAGCGTCTGGAGACAGAGCTCGCACAAGCGATGCGGTCACGCCCTGGGCTCGTGTCGCGAATCACCGAGATGCGGCGCTGGAATCGTCTGGAGAGTCCCGTTACGGTGGAGTTCAAGAACGCCACGCTGGCGATGGCCGCCGAAAGCCTGAGCCAGACCACACGGATGCCGGTACGGCTGGAGGGCTCGGTCCCCGACACGCTCCGGATCTCGCTCACGACGCGCGATGCGCCGCTGGTGATGGTGCTGGACTCGGTAGCGCGCTCGTTCGGGGTGCAGATCGTTTCCGGTGGCGAGACAGACGGCGTGATCCTGAAGCCCTGGCCCACTCTCGAAGTGAATGGGAAAAGGGATGCCCTGATCGGACCGATGGCGCCTTGGGGGAACGGATGGCCAAACAGCCCGATGATGACCTACCAGTCGCGATCCGGCGGCCTGAACCCGACTGCGCCTCGTCTGTCGGCGGGCCCTGCACGGGCGATGGCAGTACCACCGGCGCCGCGTGCCGCCGCCGGCAGGGCGCTCGTCCCCGCCCGCAGGCGCCCTGCAACACAACCCACCTCCGGCGCCGAAGGGGGAAGCGGCGACCCGATCGGGATTGCGTCGCTGTCCCCCGGCTCGATCGTGGTCGCCGAACGCGGCACGGGTCCGAACGGTGAGCCGGGTGTGTGGCTGACCATCTATTCCGTCATGGACGCCACCGGCGAACTCACGCGGTCGGGGCGTGCGAGCACGTTCCATCCCGCGACCGGCACTCCCCGGCGCAGCGAGAAGTAGACGCACTGCCGCGGGATTCCCGCGCTGTGAGACGGCGACGGGGCGGGATTGCGGCCCCCAGTGCCTGGCGACGGGGGGAGGCGCGGTTGCGGGGTTTACTCCCGCAAACGGAGTTGCGGGACTCCGGACGCCGCGGATTGGACGACGGTGGGCGGGGCGGCTGCGGAGGTGCCTCCCGCAAGCGGAGGTGCGGGGCACCAGACGACGGGTGGTGTGGCTGCGGGGTTGACTCCCGCAAGCGGAGTTGCGGGACTCCACACAACGGACGACGGTGGGTGGTGCGGCAATCGGCACACCGTCGCGCTCAGACGGAGCAGCAGTTTGCGCCGTCCGGAACGCCGTCCCGGAACGCCGCAACACGGCCCCGGAACACGGTCCCGGAGCGCCGCCCCGGAACACGGTCCGGGAACGCCGGCCCGGAACGCCGGCCCCGGGACGCGGGTTAAAACCACGCTCTATGATGCAAAGTCCACCTTCGTGGACTGGGTCTGCGGGGATGCGACGGGCGTGCGGCAGGCCCTACCCCGCGGTCCGGAGAGCGCGATGGTCGAGCGCTTTGGTGATCTCCGCGCAGGATCGCTGCCGTTTGTAGTAGTCCGGAACGTCATCGGTTGATAAGCAGAGAGAACGATACAGGCTCTCCGCATTTCAGTTGGAGTAGGGCTGGTCGGGATTGGTGTGCCGATCGCGATCACCCGCAGTGCCGGGCCGGCGCCGAGCCGGCCGCCGCATCGCCCTCCCCCTGCCGGCGCCGTTTCCCAACGCCTGGCACCCGGAACGCGCGTGCGTCTGCCTGCGTGGGCGAGCGAAGGGACGCAGGCAGGACGCGGCCCGAGTTCCACGGCGATCCCGTCAGGACCGTACCGCACGCCGGAGTGCCTCCAGTAGTCCTCGAACCAGCTTCTCCCCATGCGGACCACGGTCCACTCTGAGCGCACGCAGTGTTTTGAGCCCGGCGAGGGGCGTGAGGTCCGTCACCCCGGTGCAGCGCCTCAGGTTGAGGCTCTGCAGCATATGGTGTACGTGCCGTGTGACTACACGCTGTCGAAGCAGTGGCCGGTCGTCCTCTTCCTGCACGGCGCCGGGGAGCGAGGGGACAACGGGCTGGCGCAGTCGCAGGTCGGATTGGGAGCCGCCGTGCGGATGCATCCGGAGCGGTTTCCATGCGTGATTGTGATGCCGCAGTGCCCGGAAGGGAGGGGGTGGGGCGCAGGTATTCCCGGGTTCACGCAGGACGAGCCGCTGGGGACCGATCTGGCGCTCAAGGCGCTCGACGACGTAGTGGAGCGATACCACGGTGACCGCACCCCGCTCTCCCTCAACGGGTCTCTCACTCGGAGGGTTCGGCGCCTGGAGCATCGGCGCGGCGCACCCGGGACGCTTCGCGGCTCTCGTGCCGGTGTGTGGCGGCGGGACCGCCACGACCGCCGGCAAACTCAAGGACATCCCCATCTGGGCATTTCATGGCGAAGCCGACACGGTGGTGCCGGCCGAGCGCTCGCGACAGATGGTAGAGGCCGTGCGCGCCGCCGGCAACCGTAACGTGAAGTACACCGAATACCCAGCCGTCGGGCACAACTCCTGGGACAAAGCCTTTGGCGATCCGGAGTTCGCCACCTGGCTCCTGGCACAAAAGCGAGGCGGGTAACGCCAGGACCTACGACGTGCAACGAACGAAGCCGCACCTCGTACCTGAGCCACGCCGGGTGCTCTCTGGACGTTGCAAGCGGTCCCCAAACCGAGTGGCGAATGGCGAGCAGCTTACCACACCTTGCGCGTCTCGCCAGCGTCCGAGGCGATCGCCGCGTCCCTCTGAGGATCGCCGCCGCCCCGGGGTCACCAGCAGCCCGGATCGTACTCAACACTGTCGCGCATCAAGGTTTGGCGACGCCGGCAGGCGCCCACGGGGTGGTCAGGAGCACCGGAGCCGCGCCCGGCAGGCCGGGAAGCGTGATCTCCAGGCGGCGGGGGAGTTGCCGGGACGGTTCGGCGGCGAGCGACCGCACGGAGACTCCTTCCAGATTCAGTGCCCGCTGATCCACATCCGCGCGCCACACGAACCCCCCGGCCGCCAGACGGATGAGGGCGTCCCGTTCCGGCTCCGTCAGGAGGCTCAGCGGCAGCGTCCCCGTTCTCTCCAACGTCTTGCGGCTCTTTGGCGTCAGGTTCTCTGGGAACGCCGCCAGCGCCTGCGGGAGTTGGCGTTCCCGTCCGCGGGAGTGGGCGGCCATTTCCGCTCGGGGGTGGGGTTGGAGTACATATCCCTTCCCGAGTGGCCGCCAGCGGCCTCCGGTGCGGAGCTCTACGACATTCAGCGCTTCTCGGGCGGAGAGATTGCCGGTTGGGAGAGTGAGGACCCGGCGGTGCATGGCGGTTCCCGCTACCAGGTCCAGGTTTGCGGCTGCGGCCACCGCCCCGAGCACCCGGGCGAGGGGGAGGCGTGCTTCCCGACCAACGGGCAGCGAGTGCTCCAATCGTGGGTCGGCGTCATAGGCCAATTGTTCTTCTGCGGTGCGCGCCGGAGCCTTGGTGGTGGCCTCCGGCAGGGGCAACGAGACGCGGTCCCCCAGCAGCCGCGGATCGAAGCGGAACGCGGGCCCCAAAATCCCGACATTCTCCACCGGGCGCGAGGATCGGTGCTCGTAAATTGGGTCGCCGTCCGCGCGACGGAAGGAGTGCATCACTTCCGCGTTCACCCCCCCCGGGATCGCAGGACTCAGATGCATCTTGACCCCCTGCCCGAGGAAGGCGTCCCGGGCGACGGCGGCACGTCCGTCGAGACTGGACAGATAGATCTCCATCGCACGCACGGAAAAAGCGTAACGCTGCAGCGGAGTCAGGTCTGCTGCCCGCACGGTAAGTCCGCGTTGGAGCATCTCCCACTGGGCGGGAGTCATGAATGCCGACAACCGGGAACCGGACGTGTCCCGGGCCAGAATGCCGATTCGCCCCAGCGGAATGAGATGCGCCGCGTTGGGAATGTCCGTCAGGACCCAAGCGCCCTGCACGGACCGCCACGTGGCCCCCACCGCGAGGGCGAGGGCCTCCATGAACTCGGGCACATCCAGTTCCCGGCTGGTGAGCGTAATTGGCTCCCGCCAGAGACTCGGTTGGAGCGCAAACGAGGCGCGCACCGGTTGCAGTCCTCGCGCGGCGATCAGTTCCAGCGTGGTGGTCCACACCTGCTGCCCCTCCCCCGCCGCTTCGCCCGGGACGCCGATCTCAGACGCCGATGGCGTCAGGCGCACCACTCCTTTCAGGCGCGGATCGGCCCGAAGGACCCGATTGTTCGGTTCAGCCTGTCGTTCCCCGGCCGGTTGGCCCAGACCGGGGATAGAACACGCAAGGCAGACGAGGAGCAGGAAGCGGGGAGCTGGTCGCGTACGCATGATTTGCTTTCTATCAGCACGTGGTCCCCAAGGCGAATGACCAATGACACGAGCCACGGCGGGTGCCCTCTGGGCGCAGCAAGTGGTCCCCCAGGGCACTGACGAACCGCACCCCGTACCCGCGCCACGCCGGGCGCCCTCTGGACGTTGCAAGCGGTCCCCCAGGGTGTCAACGGCAAACATGGGGACGCTCCCAGGCGACCATTAGTGGACATTGTACTGCCCATGTTTGCTGTTTCCCCCTTCGGCTCACCCGCCCGCCGTCGTAAATCTCGCCGGAGGCCGAGGCCTTGGCCTCGTCCACCCCTGACAATCTCGTCGGCCACAGCGGCTCTCTGCGACCGGGGCGCGAGGGATTGCAAGCGGACGTGTTCCCCGCCTCCGCGATTGCACCGATCGCCGGGTCGATCGTTAGCCGGTAGCCGCATCGCCCTCCCCCCGCTGGTGCCGTTTCCCAACGCCTGGTATCCGGAACGCGCGTGCATCTGCCTGGCCGGGCGAGCGAACGGACACAGGCAGGACGCGGCCCGAGTTCCACGGCGATCCCTTCAGGAGTATGTTACTACCCGCTGGAGTGGTTCTGGCAGTGCTCGAACCATCTCTGCCATCTCCGGACTACGATCCACGCGGAGTTCCCGCAGTCCTACGAGCCTGGCAAGGGGCTTCAGGTCGGTCACCCTGGTGCAGCCTGACACGCGGAGGCTCCGCAGGTTCGCGAGCCCGGCGAGTGGCTGCAGGGCCGTAATCTCGGTGCAGCCTAGCAAGTCGAGTAGTTCCAGCTTCGTGAGGCTGGCGAGGGGCCGCAGGTCCGTCACCCCGGTGCAGAAAGCCAGGTCGAGTTTCTGCAGGTTCGCGAGCCCGGCGAGTGGCTGCAGTTCCGTCAACCTGCCGCAGACTGACAGGTCGAGGCTTCCGAGGTTCGCGAGCCCGGCAAGCGGGTGCAGGTCGGTCACCGCGATGCAACCCGACATGCGGAGGCTCTGCAAGTTCGTGAGCGCAGCGAGGGACTCCAGGTCCGTCAGCCCGGTGCAGCCTGACAGGTCGAGCAATTCCAGGTTCGTGAGGCCAGCGAGGAGCTGCAGGTCCGTCACCCTCGTGCAGAAAGCCAGGCGGAGGTGTCGCAGGTTCGCGAGCCTGGCGACGGGCCGCAGGTCCGTCACACCGGTGCAGCCGCGCAGGTCGAGGCTTCGCAGATCCGCGAGCCCGGCGAGGGGCTGCAAGTCCGTCACCCCGGTGCAGACTGAAAGGTCGAGGAATTCCAGATTCGTGAGGCTGGCGAGGGGCTGCAGGTCCGTCACCCCCGTGCAGAAAGACAGCCCGAGGTGTCGCAGGTTCGTGAGCGCGGCGAGGGGCTGCAGGTCCGTCATCTCGGTGCCGCCAGCCAGGTTGAGCGACGAGGGCGCTACCTTCAGCAGCACCCTCCATACCTCGGCCTGCCATCGGAGGCCGGCACTGGTGAGACGGGGGGCAACGCGGTGCGGTTGTTTCCAGTCAGGGAAAACTGAACACCAATACCAGCAGGCACGCCAGCACTGTCGGCGGACGTCCAGGGAGATGCCCGAATGCTCATCCAACGAGATCTCCGCTGCGAGTAGCACCGCCGCGTCCGGCACTGCGCCCGAGTGGGACCACGCGGTTGGGTCCTCCAGCGCCGGTGCGAACAACTGCTTTGCGAGCCGGTCGCCCCAGCGAGGGCGGTCCTGGAGCAGCTCGAACAGGAGGAGGAACACCTCGTGCCAGCGCGGATCGCCGGTCCAGTCGCGCAGTCGTTCCGGGGTCGGGGCTGTCGCGTCCGCGCCTGCCTCGCCCAGGAGCCACTCGGGCGAGGTGATCTGCTCCAGCAGGTGGCAGGCGGCGAAGTACTCCTGCAGGGAGAGGTGCTGGAACGCGTACAGCTCCGTGCCCCGGGGGAGAAACAGGCCGGTTCTCCGGCCCAGGTACGTCAGGAACTGCTCCGCTTCGGCCGCTTCCTGGATGGGGGGATCCTCCCACGCCATGCTCTCGCGCAGCCACTGGAGAACCACGCTGCGATGCACGAGCACCGGGAACTCCGGTCCCGCACCCCGCGCGTCCGCGGTGCGCCGGAGCTGCATCCGGTAGCCGATCCAGGCGAGCCAGCGTTTCTGCTGCGCCAGCCGGTAGCCGACCTGGCGTATGCCCCGCTCCTGGTCAATCGACTCCAGGTAGGCTTCCGCGAGCCGCTCGTAGAGGAGTGCCCTCCCATCCGGAAGCACCGCCTTGATGCGATGGATGAGCGCCATCAAAGTGAGCAGCACCGGCGACCGGGCCAGACGGAGCAGACTCCCGCTGGCAGCGATCCGTCCGGCCAGGTCGTCGGCGCCTTCCTTGCGACGGGCCGGATCCGCTTCATGCAGGGCGTACCAGGCGTGCGCAAAGCCCTGGATTTGCCGCATCCGAAACGGGGCCAGGTACCACACTGCGGCAATCGGCGGCTCCGCCTCGGTCGGTGCGTGCCGCTCTTGCGTCGGCGTGAACCTCCCCTCCGCAGGGGGCGTCGCGCTTTCCAGGTCCCACCGGTCCGGTTCGGCGGCCTCGTCCGCCGGCAGGGGGAGCCGGTGATAGGGCAGGGCTTCGTAGCCGACGATCCGGCTCGTGAATAGCCAGCGGGCGTGCGGATAGCGCCGCATCCCGTCGAACAACGCCTCCCGCAGCGCGGAGCCGACGGTCGGGTCGGCGACCTCGTCCAGGCCGTCCACCAGGGGCCACCCCTGGCCGGTCGCCAGGAGGGTTTCCAGCTTCTCTCGCGACCCCAGGGCCGCGCCGATCGTCTGGGTCAGGAAGAGGTCCAGCAGGCTGTCCCAGGTCAGGTCGGCCCGCAGCGGGAGTTCGCGCAGGATCAGGGGCAGCGGGACGAGATCCCCATACTTCCGGGCGAGCTGTTCGGGAGGGAAGGGGGTGCTCAAGAGCCAGCACACGTACTGGACCAGCGTGGACTTCCCGCTGCCCGGATCCCCCAGGAGCACGGCGCGCCCCAGGCGTGGCAGGGCGCCGTCGGCCCAGTAGGTTGTGGGCCAGTCCGTCTCCGGCGCATCCAGGGAGATCGGGGTGCGGCTCAGTTCGGGGCGGATAAAGAGTTTCTCGATGGGGACGTCCGGCTCGTCGCGCAGATGGGGCAGCCCGACGAAGCGAATGGAGGAGTACCGCCAGCGCAGTTGCTCGGCATAGCCCAGCAGCACCCGGTCGTTGGCCCGGCGGCTCCAGGTTGCCGGATCGGGGGGCGTCCACCCCGGGATGGGGGCCGGAGCGCTCCGGCGGAGGTTGGGGTCCGGCATCACGGGGCCTCCGCGTTCCCGAGGGGCCGGCCCTGGAGCAGCCGTTCGCGCAGTTCGTCGTCCGTCACAGATTCCAACATCTGCATCAGGCTCTGGATCCGCAGCGTGTTGCCCTGCTCGGGATCCGGGTGCGTCGGAAAGAGCTGGACCGGCGCACTCGTTCCCGCCGGGGCGCCGGAGCCGGTCGAGGGCGAGGCTGCCGCCGCGGGCGCCTTCTCGTCCGTGAGAGGATCCGCGATCCCGGCCGTCGCGCCGGCTGCGGGCGGTGCGCCGGCGCCGGAGGACGGTATCCCGGAGGGCGGAGTAGCCGCCGTACCCGGGCCGGTCGCCTGCGTTACCGGCTCCTCGGGCCGCGCGATCCCCGCCACCGCGGGATGGGAAGTCCCGATCCCGAGGGCCCAATCGCGCAGGACCAGATAGAACCTCAGGTCCCATTCGATCCGGCGGTACAGTTCGGGGTGGAAGAGGTACAGCGAGGCGAGCACGATCAGGAGCGCCAGGTGGCGAGTGATCTCCTCGCCGGTCCCCACCCCCGGCCCGCTCTCCTCCAGGAAGCGCACGAGTACGTTGGCCAGGGCCTTGACGCGCCGTGGATTCGGCGGCAGAAAGCGGTGTTTGTTACACAGCTCGCGCAGGGCGATGTGATGGGCTGGCTGCAGGGCTGGCTCTGCCCGGAGGAGGCCGAGAAAGTAATCTCGGGGCTGCACGAGCAGGGGCAGGTGCCAGGTCTCCTGGCAGAGTTTCTCGAGGTATTCGCGCGCCCGGAGCGCCTGGGTGGGGGCGCCTTCATCCTTTGCCACCGCCTTGGCCAGCGCCCGTTCCACGATGCGTTGGTTCATTGCCAGCACAAAGACGCAGTTGCTCAGGTTGAGGTAGATCTTGATCCCCTCCAGCAGGCGGTAGGCGGCCTCCGGCTCGCACCGATCCAGGTCGTCAATCAGCACCACCAGGCGAGGCGCCGGCTGACCTGGTTTCGCCTTGCCGAGCAGCGCGCCGAGCGCCGCCTCGAGCTGCTCCCGGATCACGTGCGTGGGGAGCGCCGTTTCGTAGTGTTCCTGTTCCCACCGCTCTCCCGCCTGCTGGATCTTCGACGCCTGGAACCCGATGCGCTTCGTCAGGTCCTCCAGGGAGAGGAGCGCGCCGCGCACCGCCGTCTCAGCCAGTTTCTGCGTGCTTCGCAGAGCGCGGGCCGAGAGCGGCAACTGCTGGCGGATCTCGTGCAGCAGCGCCACCACGGGCAGCGCCTCGTGCTGATAGCGCCACGCCTCGAACCAGATGACCGTCGCCGACGCCGGAAGCTTCCAGCCGGGCCACTGGCTCGCCGGTGTGGCGTCGAGCAGTTGCGGCGCCGCCGGCTGGGGAGACCCGGAAAGGTACCACCCGAGTTGGGCCAGCGCGCTGGTCTTGCCGGAACCCCATTCCCCCAGGATGCCGACGACTCGGGGAGCGGTACACGCAGCGATCAGATCGCCGACGCGACGCACCAACTCCAGCCGTCCCAGGCTGTCTTCATGGGTAGGGGTGTCGGGATGGGAGAGAGGCATGGCCGGTGGCGCACGGGAGAATCAGGACCAGGAGTATGGTATCCGTTCCGCGCGGTTTCGAGTGTACGGGGTCGTGGAGGAGTGGAAGGGAGTCCGTCTCCGCCACGGGTAGTGGATCCTGACCGATCCCGGTCGGACCACGAACCCGTGCGGCCGGCGGCTCACCCTACCGGACGCACGGGTTCGCGGTGCGCTAGCGACGCCGGTCGGGCGGCGGTGCGCTCACAGCAGCACGAATGGCGGCCAGCGCCTGCGCCTCAGGGACCTCCACGATCTGCGGCTCCCGCAGGAACTGCCACCGATCCCTCTGCGCTCCCCGGTGTTCTGCCGGGCGGGCGAACCCCTGGGCCAACAGCACTTTCCCCTGGCGTGGCTCGGACGCATAGTATTCGTCCAACGCTCCCACCGGACCGGTGGACACCACCCCGTTGCTGTCGCTGTAGTACCCCTGGATGTAGCCGCGCTTCCGGTTCCGATTGAGGAAATCATCCTCCAGGGGTGACCGCAGGAACAGGCAGTACCGGCTCCCAACGGCCAACATCGGACTGTCGTCTTGCCAGAATCCGACGCCGCGGGTGCCTTGTTCCGTCCACGGCAACGGGCCGCCGGAGGTGCGTATCTTGACGAGCGAGAGCGGTGTGCCGTCCTTCGGGTACTTCAGGTATTCCTCCACCACCACCACATAAACAGTGTGCTGGTCCCGAGCGCTGGAATTGATGGGCGAATGCGCCTGTCGCAGAATTCCGGCCACGTTACCCACCAGAATGACGCTGGAGCGGTCACATAGCTGTCGCAAGTCGAGGGTGGGCCCGAGAGCACGCCGCGGGTACCCGACCGTGGCGCCCGCAGGGAGGAGCGCAGCAGATGCCGGAGTGGAGGGGCGAGCGGTGCGTATCACTTCGGCGAGTTCCTGCACTTCGGGCACTGCCGCCGACCGGAGCCCCAGATCTCCCGGCAGGCGGATCTGCCGACGTGCAGGCGAGAAGCCCGCCACTGCCGTGCGTCCGTTCCCCAGGAACCAGATCTCATATTCACCGACCCCGGCACCGGTCGAGATTGCCCCTCCAGGTTGTTCCGGCGTCAACTTCCGCGCAATGGTCGGTACGGTCGGACGGTCCACGGACCCCACATATTCCCGTCGACCACCACTGGTGCGAAACACGATCGCACGGCCCCAGGAGGGATCATCCCACGTGGTCTCGCCGGCGGAACGCTCGGCGGGGGCGTGAGCAACCGGTGCGGCACTCCCGGACCCGGGCGGTTCGGCACCCGAGTACCGCGGATGCGCGGCCAGCCCTACGCCCACGAGGCAGAAAAAGACGGCAATCCGGTTTTTCTGCAACATCATCCCCTCCGCACTTCGCGCGATCTCTTGAGTTGTTTCCTATGCCAATAGCTCGTCATCAGCGCCGAAAATCCCCGCCCGCCGGGCAGTCGCTGCCGCAACCGAACCGGCCTTCCGGACGAAGGAGCGGTTCACCCCTCCTCAAAGGCACGGAAACCGCGTACCATCAGGCCGCGCTGCTGGACCGGCT
>SYMT01000547.1 GCA_005805375.1 Actinomycetota bacterium | reverse complement strand
CGGCGTGCGGCTCCTCGCACCCGAGATGGCCGCCCTGGAAACGCAGATCGAGCGTCTCCCGGCACTGGGGAAGTGGTTCGTGACCATCCCGGGAGTGGTCCCCGCCTGACGGGAGGATTAATTCTGCGCGGTTCCCTTAACGAGATCCGACGGCGCGGAGGTGCGGGAGGGCCAGGTCCTCGTATCCGAGTTCCGCGTGCGGATCGGTACCGTGGACCACGAACACGTCGCGATAGTCGTCTTTCCCCTGCCAGCGGAGACGCGACTCGGCGCTCATGTAGTGGTTTACCAGCACCCGCCGGAAGGACGCAGACCGGTTCCGGCGCGAACTATGCAGCAGATGGCCGTGGAAGAAGAGCACGGCGCCCGCGCGGCAGGGCAGGGGCGCCTCTTGCTCGCGGGGTACGCCCTGCGCTTCCTCGGCGAAGTCGTACTCGGGATTGTCGTGTTTTGCCCAGGGGAGGATCGGGCCGCGATGAGAGCCCGGCACCACCCACAGGCAGCCGTTCTCGATCGTCGCGTCGTCCAGGGCGATCCAGGCTCCCGTCAGGGTCCGATCTTCCGTCGGGATGTACCGCTCATCCTGATGGTAAGCCTGGCCGGGAAACCCGGGGGGCTTGAGGAAGAGCATGGACTGCATGCATTTGACATTCGGCCCGATCAATTGGCTCAATGCACGAGCTATCCTGGGATGGCCGCAGTACCGGAACATCACCGGGCTGACCTTGTGCGGCTGGTGCACGCATAGGTACCGGCCCATGGCCTCATCATCGCCGGCGTCCGGGGGAATCGGCTCAATCCCACGGATCGGATAGGTTCCCCGACAGATCCGTGCAGCCTCGGCCCGCAACTCCCGGCATTCCGCCGGAGACACCAGGTCCTCCACCGCGAGAAACCCCTGGGCTGCATACGAGGCGAGTTCCGCAGGTGTCAAGTCCCGCGTCGCCGCTGAGTCCTGCATCGCTCGTCCTCCCTGGGTTCTTCTCCCACACGCCGACCTGCAATCCTACTTCGGCAGGAGCGCCTCCGTGCCCTCCCGCGTCTCGATGTGCGGGTCTCATCTGCCGAGCAAAGAACACAACGCCATCTTGGGGAGCTGCGGCAGCCTCCGGATCGAGATCGTCGCCGGGGCACGGCTACAGCGCTGCCTCATAGAGCGCCAGCATGTCCTGCCGCGTCACGTTTCTTGGGTTCGACAGATGGCAGCCATCTTGTATCGCCAGTCCGGCCATCGGCGCCAGCAATGCCCGGGTCACTCCGGCCTCGCGCAGGCGCTTCGGGAGGCCGATGTCTGCGAAGAGCGCGGCCAGCGCATCCGCCACCCGTTCCACCGTCTCGTCCGGCACGTGCGACTCCGGCACCGCGAGTGCGTGGGCGACGGCGCCGATGCGGTGGCGAATCACTTCGCGATTGAACCGGAGGGCGTGCGGCAGCATCACGGCGTTCGCCGTGCCGTGATGCATGCCGGCGATCGTCGAAAGGGGGTGCGCGAGCGAATGCACCACTCCCAGTCCCTTCTGGAACGCCACCGCGCCCATCATCGCCGCGATCATCATCTGCGTGCGTGCCTCCAGATTGCGGCCATTATGCACCGCGGCCGCCAGCCAGCGCATGGCGCGCCGCATCCCGTCCAGCGCGATCGCGTCGCAAAGCGGATGGAAGCCCCGGGCCAGGTAGGCCTCCAGATTATGGATGAGTGCGTCGGCGCCGGTGCCCGCTGTGACGCGTCCGGGGAGGCCGAGGGTCAACTCCGGATCGCACAGCGCGATGGTCGGCACCAGGTACGGGCTGAAAATCACCGTCTTTCGCCCGCCGACGGTGATGACTGTGCTCCGTCCGACCTCCGAGCCGGTGCCCGCGGTGGTAGGAATCGCCACGAGCGGCGGGAGATCCGGGCCGATGCGCTCGCTGCCGTCCTTCAGATCGTCGTACGGCGCCAGCGGACCCTCGTGCGTGGCGAGGAGCCGAATCGCCTTCGCCGCGTCCAGCACACTGCCCCCCCCAATCGCGATGAGGAAGTCGCAGTCCTGCTGAAAGCGCCGCAGCCCCTCCATCACGTTCTCTTCGCTCGGGTTGGACTCCACACCGTCGAACACGCGATAGTCCAGTTGGGACTCCCGCAGCGCCGCAAAGACGGGCTCCGCGGCGCCACTGGAGAGCAGCCCCTCATCGGTGACGACGAGCGCCTGGGTTCCCCAGTCGCGCACCAACGCCGGCAGCTCCCGACTGCGGCCGGGCCCAAACACGACCCGCGTCGGAAACGAAAAATCACCGCACCAGTCCATCCGCTATGCCCTCACTGAGATTCCCAGGGACCGCCGCGCCGCTGCCCCTGGTGCTATTCTACCCCAAGCAGGTGCGGGAACTACGCCCCGGGAGGGTTGGGGAATCAGCGCGCGGCCCGGGAACCCGGAGTGACGGCAAGCCTGCCCACCAGCCAGTCGCCGAACACCCGCGCTTCCTCCCATTTTCCCAGACCGGCGGCGCGGTTCATGCCGGTCAGCGCGAGCACCTGACACTGGTGCATGCCTCTCCGGTCGCCCAGCGCAGCATAGTGCCGAAACCGTCTCTCAATCTCTGCTGCCGCGTCCTGGGCAGCAGAGACGTTCTTGAACTGCATTACCCCCGCTAAATCGGCAGTGTACCGATTTTGCGGTCCTGTGGAGGTATACAGGTCCCAGTAATCGGGCGCATGTCCCCGTTCGATCAGTGCGTTGGCAATGTAGCTGGGGTCGGCCTCCAACTGTGCGGCAATCGCCTGGACTCCCAGGCCCTCGCAGAACATCCGCTCTGCCCGTTCTTTCTTCGTGGTTTGCATCACAGGACCTTCCTTCTGCGCACTGGACGGACTATTCGACAGATTCTATCAAAACATTGTTTGCCATTCAAGTGCCGGTGCGCCCATGTGCGGGCAGAAGACCTGATGTCCGACGCAACCCCCTGCGAACCGCATGGGAGTAAGGGAACCCGGCGGAATCAATCATCCCAACCGGACGAGATTCCCCGGGATCATCCCCCATCACACCCCGGCCGGTACCCGAGCCACGCCGGGGACTTGGCGCGAGAGACGCGCGCAAACGGAGTTGCGCGACTCCATATAGGTCAGCGATCGCCGGCGGTGCGTGCCCGATGCCGTACCCGAGCCACGCGCGTGAGCAAGTGGACCCCCTCCCGCCCACGCACCCCGTTCCCGATCCATGCGCAGGCGGGACGATTAGTTCTGCCTGGTTCCCTAACCGGGAGTCGGTGCGAAGACTCGGGAGTTCCGCCGGCGGTGCGCACCGAGGGTTCACCCAGGCAGCGGTCCCCCTCTTCCCTCTTCCCTCTTGTAGGCGGCGCCTGCGGCAGCGGCGCGGTGCATCCCGACGCCGCGCTTCCCTGCAACTTTTCGTGGTCCAGGCTGTCGAACCACTTCGGGTCGGCGAAGATCCGTGAGGGGCAGGGCAAATGGGGTGGCGCTGGGGCGGTGTCGGCATTGTGGGGTTGTGTGCCGCGGCGGCGGTGATGGCCGTTCCGCTGCGGGCGGCAGCGCCGGAGGCTCCGGTGCGGTTCCAGGAACATCTCCTGCGCGCCGGCTACGGCTATGCCTACGGCGTGGCGGCGGCCGATCTCGATCGCGACGGGGATCTGGACCTGACCAGCGGGGACACCACCTACGGGCTCCTGTTCTGGTTCGAGAACGATGGGCGGGGGCGCTTCACGGAGCACGGCATCCAGCGCGATGAGCCGGGTTGGTTCGAGCGCCACGCCATCGGGGATCTGGACGGCGATGGGCATCCCGACATCGCCATCGTCAAGAACCTGCACGGGGATCTGGTCTGGTTTCGCAACAGCGGCCGTCCGCGCGAGGGCGGCTGGAAGCGGCACGTCATCACGCAGGGCGGCCTGCCCGGCGCCTACGATGTGGCCCTGGCCGACCTGGATGGCGATGGGGACCTGGACGTGGCGGCGTCGAGCTGGACCCGGGGGAAGCAATTCGCCTGGTTCGAGAATCCCGGCCCGGTGGGGCACGCGCTGGAGTGGCGCAAGCACGTGATCGAGGCGGACCTGATGGAGACGCGCACCATCGCGGTGGCGGACTTCAACCGGGACGGCCGGCCGGACCTGCTGGGCACCGCCAGCGGCGCGTCGCTCACCGTCTGGTATGAGAACCGGGGGGTGCGCGCGGATCCGCAGTGGCGCAAGCACGTCATTGACGGCGGCTCGGCGGCGCCGATTCACGGGCACCCGGCGGACATGGACCGGGACGGCGACGCCGATGTGGTGCTGGCCCTCGGCATGCGCGGCGATTTGAGCCCCAGTGCGAACCACCAGGTGGGCTGGTATGAGAACCGTGACCGCGGCCGCAACTGGCGGTTCCATTTTGTGGGCTCGCTGCCCGGCGCCTTCGAAGCGATCGCTACCGACCTGGATGCCGATCGGGACCTGGACGTGGTCGCGACGGATTGGGGTAATGACGGCCGCGTCGTCTGGTTCGAGCGCACCGGGGACGGCTGGAAGCAGCACCCGATCAAAGTGGGGTGGGCGCGCGCGAATCAGGTCATCGCCGCCGATCTGGACGGTGACGGGCGGCCCGATCTGGCGGCTACCGCCGAACGCGGAGCCAACGAGCTGCGCTGGTGGAAGAACGAATCAAAGTAGGAGCAGGAAGATGCTGACAATTCTGGGCCACGAGAAGCGGACCTGCGGCGGTCTCACCCGGCGTGAGGCGCTCCAGGTCGGAGGCGCCGGGCTGCTGGGAGTCTCCGCCGCGGCTGTCGGGGCGGCTGAGGCGCGCGGCGGCCCGCGTTCCCCCCGGGCGAAGTCGGTTCTGTTCCTCTTTCTCTTTGGCGGGCCGAGCCAGCTCGAGACCTTCGACATGAAGCCGGACGCGCCGGAGGGCATCCGGGGACCGTTCCGCCCGATCGCCTCCCGGACGCCCGACCTCCGGGTCTGCGAGCACCTCCCGTTGCTGGCCGCCCGCTCGCACCAATATGCCGTGGTGCGCGCCGTCAGCCACACCTGGAACGACCACAACGCCTGCCACTACATCCAGACCGGCCGCCCCATGCCTCCGGCTCCGCGCGGCGCCGCCGGAGTGGACGCCACCGAGCGTGACTGGCCGGCGATGGGCTCCATCGTCGAGTACCACGATCAGCGCGCCGCCGGGGACCACCCGCGCCCGATCCCGAGCTACGTGTACCTTCCGAACCGTCTGGGTCACCTCCAGGGCTACGACCGATCCGGCCAGTACGCCGGCTGGCTCGGCAAAGCCTATGACGCCCTCTCGACAGATATCCAGAAGCGGAACAAGACGGACAATCCCTTCTTTCGTCCGTGTGCCGATGCCGAACTGGACTTCCGGATCAAAGGCCAGGCGACCGATCCTGCGCTTACCTTGGACCGCCTCGACCGGCGCCGAGGCCTCCTGGAGCAGTTCGACGGGGGTCTGCGGCGCCTCGAGGGGCGCGCTGCCACTGCCTACGACGAGCACCAGCGCCGCGCGCTCTCCCTCCTTACGGCGGGCAAGATCCAGACCGCGCTGGACCTGCGCCGGGAACCCGATGCGCTCCGGGACCGCTATGGTCGCCACCTCTTCGGGCAATCCACGTTGATGGGCCGGCGCATGATCGAAGCCGGCGCCAGGTTCGTGACCGTCCTCTGGGACGCGCCGGACGGTTACAGTTGGGACTCCCACCGGCACAGCGACGACGTGAAGCAGCACCTGCTGCCCGGTCTCGATCAGGCGCTCTCCGCGCTCCTGGACGATCTCCGGGACCGCGGCCTGCTGGACGAAACCCTCGTCGTCTGCCTCGGGGAGATGGGACGCACGCCCAAAGGAAACGCCGTGTGGGGCCGCGACCACTGGAGCTATTGCTACCCCGCCGTCCTCGCCGGCGCCGGCATCCGCGGCGGCGCCGTCTATGGTCGCTCGGACGAGCAGGCGGCCTACCCGGTGGAGCACGCCGTCAGCCCTGAAGACCTTTCCGCCACCATCTTCGCTGCGCTCGGCATTGACCCGGACGCGACCATTCCGGACCGCGAGGCCCGGCCCGTGAAACTGGTTGAGGGCGGGCGGGTGCTGACCGAACTCTTTGGGTAGAACAGGTCCACCCATCCCACCCTCTCCGGAGACCCGATGAGTCTTGCTTCCCTTCGCGAACGCCTGACCGGCTGCTACGTCACCGTTCCCACCCAGTTTTGCGACGATGACGATCTCTCGCTCAACCTGCCGGCCATCGAGCGGCACGTCGCCTATCTGCTGGAAGGGGGGCTCCGGGAGGGCAACGCCGTACTCCTCGCCGGCGGCGCCGCCGGCGATTTCTCCACCATGAGCTTTGAGGAGCGGCTGCGAGTAGCAGAGACGGTGGTGCGCGCCGCGGACGGGCGGGTCCCCGTCGCGATGGGGGCCCAAACCGCCAGCACACGGGAACTCGTGGCTCTCACCCGGGCAGCCGATCAGTTGGGTGCAGACTTCATCCAGGTATCGCCCCCCTTCTACTTTTCGCACACCGAGGAAGACTTCTTCGAGTACGTCTCAGCGGCGGCGGCCGCTGCCCCGCGGGTGGGGATCATCGTCTACAACACGTACTGGACCAGCGTGGGGGTGTCGCGCGGTCTGGTGGAGCGTTTGCTCGAACTCCCGAACTTCGTCGGCCTGAAATGGGCGACCCCCGATCACGGTTTCATGGAATACGAGGGCGTGGTGGCGCGCTATTCCGAGCAGGTGTCCATCATTGACAACCAGTGTCGCTTCGTCACCAGCCACATCCTGGGTGCGCGCTGTATCGAACTCCACATCTGCAACCACTGGCCGCAGTGGGGCGCGCGTCTCTGGGAACTGCTCGAAAGCCGCCGTTACCGCGAGGCACAGTTGGCGATGGCCGACGTGTTGATGCCCTTCCTGGAACTGTGGGGGGAGATGGAGCAATTCACCAGTGGCGACGGCTACCTCGACAAGCTCTGCATGGAGCTCGTCGGCCTCGACTCCAGCCGCTGCCGTCCGCCCACACGGGATGTCCGGTCCGTCTTCCGCGCGCGCGCCCGTCACATGCTGCGGGCCTGCGGCACACCAGGGGTGGTCGCCGGGGACGGCGCCGTGGATGAGTGAGAAAATC
The DNA here is from genome assembly GCA_005805375.1 of Actinomycetota bacterium. Taxonomy (GTDB): domain Bacteria; phylum Armatimonadota; class SYMT01; order SYMT01; family SYMT01; genus SYMT01. Next base: position 8,504 of record SYMT01000547.1, on the reverse strand, counting down.
GCTACTTTTACGACAGCCGCGGAGCGGATCTCGGAAAGCCGCCCCGGGGAGTGGGAGCATCCTGTCGGCCCCGCCGCCCCGGGAACGCCGGCATCCTGCCGGCCCCGCCGTTCAGGAAGCGAACCGGGGCGTTGGGAACGCGCCGCGTACCGCCCCCGCGTGGTAACGGAGCTGATTTGCGGTCAGGGCCTGTGCCAGTTCGGCCCGGGAGCCGCAGAATAGCTCGCAGTCGGCCGCGAGCACGGCCTTCCCGACTTCCTCACAGGGAAGGAGCGAGACGACCTCGCGCGCTTCCGCAATCATCTGCTTCCAACGCCGGGAGAGCGCCCCGGGGTCCGGCGCTGGCCCGTCCCACAGCAGGCCTTCCACCTCAATCGCCGCATATCGAATCCGCGCCGCGTACTCCACAATTCCCTTGGGAGTGAGCCCCGGATCCTTTCCGGCCGCACCCCACGCAAGGTACCCCATCGGCTGAAGGCGCGCGTCGCACTCGATCAGGTCCACCCAGTCCCGTACTTCCAGCCGACCCACCGCAGCCAACACCTTGTTTGTTGCAAGATCGAAGGGATGCATCGTCAACCCGAAGTCGGGATGCTCTACGAGGGGGAAGAAACGATAGGCGCTGTCCTGTGCCCAATCCAGCGTCGCAGCTGCTGCACCCTGGCGGACCGTCGCCCGGATGAAGGAGGGGCGCTCTACTTCTATTGCCACCTCGTAACCTGCGGCCAGCAACATCCGGCGGTCACTCTCCCAGGTGGCGCCGAGCGCCTCGGCGGTATCGTGGAACAGGTCCACATCTGCTGACACCCGGTGCGCCACGAGCAACTCGTTCAGGGCCGCCCCACCTGCCGCGTAGCTTTCCCCCCGGGCGATTCGGCCCCCGGCGAGTAGACGACAAACGGCCCGTTGGAATGGAGTTGGAGCCACTGGTGCAACTTCCCAGCACGGATGAACGCGTCATGATCGCCGTACGTCTGGATGTAGTTCAACACCTTGCGGCGCTGCTCCGGTGTCGTCGGATAGTAGTCCGTGCGGAGGAACCAGAGGCATCGCACCCGGTACTCGTCCGCCAGTTGGTTGACCGCGGCCGCGACTTCCTCGGGGGTGGGTTGCATGTTCAAATGATAGCATGCCCCTCAGGCAGAGAGGAAACTCGTGACTGGAACGCGAGTTACGTCAGCATCGGTCCATTCTCTCGCTCCGGTCCGGTAAGAGTTCCATTCGGGGACAGACCCGTCGGGGAAATCGAACTGTCGCCTCCCGCCCGGTCAGCGTGGGAGGCGGTTCCACAGCCCGCGCCGAAGCTGTGGGCTACGGTTTGGCGCGCTTGAACAGATACCAGTCCCGTGCCGCGGCGTCCGTCCAATTCATGTTCTTCACGTGGCCGTCGGCAAATCCGTAGTTGCCGCGCTTTGCGTGGCCCGGGAACTGGCCCTGTGTGCCCGCGAAGTTGCACCGGCCGCCGAAGCCGCCCTGCCCGAACGGGCGCTCCAGCAATTTCACCCCGTCGCAGTTGCGCCAGGCGTTCGCGTCGAAACACCCCAGCCAGCCTTCGCGCAGTTCGGTGAACACCAGGGTGTCGGACGAAGCGGTGAGTTCCGCCATCGTCACCGCACGATTGGGATCCACCACACCGGTGTTGGGGTCGGCTCCCGTACTGCCTGCCTGGTATCCCTGCAGCGTGTCTATGCTCCCCACCAGACAGTAGGAGCGCTGCAGCATGCGGCGGGCCAGCTCGCCGTCGTTGCACCGGCCCAGATCCGGTGCGGAGCGGGCGGCGGCATCCGAAGGGCATTTGAACACGCCTGCGTTCTTGATGTACGGTGTGATCGGCTGGTCGAACCCCGTTTCGGCGCGGGTTGCGCCCCCGGACGGCGTCCAGCGCACGTTCAGGAACGGGAACGTTTCGTCGTAGTCCTGCACGTACTGCATCAGGGCCACGTTCATCTGCCGCATGTTGCTGAGGCAGAACGCGCCGCGGGCCTTGTTCCGCGCCTGTGCAAACACAGGGAAAAGGGTGGCAGTGAGCATGTCTATAATCGCTATTACTACAACAAGCTCGATGAATGTGAATCCGCGCCGGGGCGCGAGACGCGCGCGAGGTTTCATGCGCCTCTCCTGGAGAAGTCGGCAAACCGGCAACGGGTTGCGATCTACCGGACTTGCCGCAGGACTGAAGCGTCAAGTCACTTTCCTGCTATGGCAGCCGCAACGCCGGCAGTGATGACTGACCTGTTATGCTGCGAGAATTCCCGAAGGTGTTTCACGATTCCGGTGGGCCAAAGTCGTTTTCCCGAGCGGATCGCAGGCGCACGAGGGAACACCGCAGGGAAGCGTGTGCCGAAATCGCCTTTCGGCAGAGGAAGTGCGGCCCGCGGCAGCGAACGCAGCCACAGCGGCGGCGGTGGACAGCAGCGTGCCCGGCCGGGTGGGATGGCGCTCCCGCCGCATCCGGCTGCAGGGGGAAATCGCATGGCGCATCAGATTCAGTTTCCGGAACCGCACCGGGCGGTCCTCGTGCCGTTTGAAGTCGGCGTTCCTGCCGGGCGGCAGCTCTTGCTGCAAGCGGAATGTTCCGTCATCAGCGCCGGAACGGAGGGGGCGCACTTCACCGGGCTGGAGATCGAACACCCCGGGCGCCGCACGCCCCTCACCTACCCGATCAACAGCACCGGATACGGCCATCTTGCCCGGGTGGTGTCGGTCGGGCCCGAGGCTACCCGGTTCCACGTGGGCGATCGGGTGCTCACCCTGGCGCCGCACGCCTCGCACTGGCTCTGGGACTCGGAGCGACTGACGCTGAAGATCGCCGACGACCTGCCGGGAGAGCGGGCGGTGTTCACCCGCATGGCCGGGGTGGGGATCACGGCGCTCCGCAAGAGCAGCGCCCAGCCGGGCGACACGGTGGCCGTGATCGGTCTCGGTCTGGTAGGGAATTTCGCCGCACAACTCTTTCAGTTGGCCGGCTGCGAGGTGCTGGGCCTGGACCGCGTCGAGGCGCGCCTCGAGCAGGCGCGGGCGTGCGGCGTGCGCCACGTAGCCTCGACGGCCGACCAGGATGTCGCCGATGTGGTCAATGCCTGGACGGGCGGCAAGGGGGCCCGCATCGTCGTCGAGGCAATCGGGGAGCCGACCCTGATCGAGCGCGCCGTCCAGTGTACGCGCCGGCACGGCGAGGTGATTCTTCTGGGCAGTCCGCGCAGGCGGGTCACGGGCGAGATCACCCCGATGCTCAGCCGCATCCACCTCACGGGGATCAGCATGATCGGCGCGCTGGAATGGCTCTATTCCATTCCGGAAAGCGACTTCATTCGTTTCTCGATTCTGGAGAACTATCGCCAGATCGCCGGGTGGATCGCCGAGGGCCGCCTCCAGGTAGACCCGCTGCGCACGCATGTGCTCTCGCCTGCCCAATGCCAGGAGGCCTATGCCGGCCTCGCCGAACATCGGGACACGTACACAGGGGTTGTCTTCGACTGGAGCCGGCTGGACTGAAGCGGATAGTCGGAACCGGGCGGGTGGAGCAAGGGGTTTGCCCGGCTCCACCTGCTCGTGCGGACGCAGCCCGACCCGGCCCTACTGCATCATTTCATCCAGCAGGGGCTGCATCGCCTCTGCCCAGATCTGGTAGCCCTTCGCATTCGGGTGGAGGGCGTCCGGCATCACGTCGGCGGGCAGGTTGCCGTCGGCATCAAGGAAGCGGGGGCCGAGGTCCAGATACCGGGTGCGTTTGCCGTCGTCGAGCTTTGCCAGTTCGGCGTTCACCGCACGGAGCCTCTCGCGCATGCCGGCGACGTTGGGGGCCTTCGGATCGGCGCCCCGGGGGAAGATGGCCAGGAGCAGGAGTTTGCTGTCCGGGAGCCGCTTGTGGATCTGTTCCACAATCTTGCGATCCCCTTTGAGAATCTCCTCGGCAGGATATCCGATGTTGTTCGTGCCGATCATCAGCACGACCACTTTCGGACGGATCCCGTCCAGTTCCCCGTTCTCGATGCGCCACAGCACATGCTGTGTTCGATCGCCACCGATGCCGAAATTGGCCGGATCGTACTTCCCGTAGTGTTTGTTCCAGACGTCAGGCGCCCGGCGCCAGCCTTCGGTGATCGAGTCGCCGAGGAAGAGGACTCCGATCTTGCCGTCCTTCCCACGCTGTAAGAAGGACTCGTGCATCATCTTGAAACGGGGCTGGATCGCGCCATCCGGTCCCAGTTTCGGGGCGGGGGCATCCGCCGGCTGCATCTGCGCATGCACCGGTCGCGATCCGCAGAGGTGGACGGCGAGGGAGGTGACAGCTATGAGTGCGCCTGCGGCGAGCAGGGTGCGCCTGGATTTCATCATGCGATCCTTACAGTGAATGACCCGGTGGTGGGAGGTTGGAAATCGACGCTGAGAATCCCTTCCTCCGGCCCGGGTGATTCGTCACCGTCCCTCCTGCGATCAGGACTCGCGAGGCAGCCCCTCCGGATCACCCACTTGCGGAACTCGGAAGTAGGAGGTGGGGGGAGCTACGCTGCCTCATCTGTCTCCTACTCCCCCCTTGCTCAGTACTGGAGCACCAGTTCGCACCGTTCGAGCAGGGCGTTCGGTCCTGCATCCCTGATTCGGAGCGCCCAGTTGGTGCGCCCGTCCTCGCCGATGAGGGGTTCCAGCCCGGCGAGGGTGGCGGTGGAGTATGCCACTTCCACGACGCCGGCTGCCGGGGCGCCGCAGGGAAGAACCACGCGGTGATCTCCGGCTTCCAGTTCGAGAGTGATCGCCCCGGCCCGCGGACACTGAACGCGTGCCGTGAACTCGACCCCGCGCATCGGTCCTGCGGCCCCGAGACGCTGGAGCAGGACTACCGCCCGGGCGGCATCCAGGGCGACTCCCCGGCGCACGCGGCGCCATCGCGCACCCGAAGGCAGGGAGTACCACTCCCCGGACGGCAGTTCGTAGCTCTCGAAGATCCGGCCGGGGCGCTCGCCCGCACCGATCCCGGCGCCGAACCGGGCAAACACTCGCCAGAACGCTCCCTCTACCTGTTCCCATTCCGCGCAAGTGAGCGCCCCAACGTCCCGCATGCCCTGCAGCGCCAGATGGAGGGCGTCCCGGGCATCCAGAACGGACGGATTGGAAGGAGAGAGCTTCAGGCCGTCTACCGCTGCCTGAAGCATCAGGTCCATTCCGATCCGCCTGCCCAGTTCCAACAGCGCGGCGGCCCAGACCTCACCCGTTTCCGCCGCGGAACTTGCCGTATCGAGATCCCCAAACGTCGCGGGAAACTCCCCCGTGTACTCTTCACTCCGGAGCCCGCCCGGGTTATCGGCCACCCACGCGCCGACGACACCGGTGTCGCGCAGGGCGCAGGCGAAGAAGTCGCTCCAACCCTCAGCCAGGCCCGAACTGATTGGTTCGCCGAGCGTCATCCCGTTTGCAGCGCCGCCCACGAGGCGCGCCACTACTCCGTGGCTGTATTCGTGCGCAATGATTGTCGGATCGAGTGCGGAGTGCCGCCCGGCGGCCGGGTGGGGTCCCAGTTCCATCACCACCCGTTCCGGAGCGGCGGGCGCGAGAACTCTGGCCAGCCCCGGGACCGGGTGATCCACCACCCGCACATCCAGTCCGGTTCCCGGGAGCCCGGGGTCCGGGCGCTGCGAGAAGCATCCCTCCGCGCCCCCGAGGCCCTGGAACACGTCGTGCAGCACCCTCACCCATGCGTTGACGCTCGCGCGCCGCGCGCCGGCCGTCGGCTGGCTTTCGCCGTGCTCGGGACTGCGTGCTGTGCCGGGGAGGTCAGGTGAGGACTGCCGACCCAGCGCACCCGCGCGTTCTGCGTGCACGCCGACCGCCCGCTCCTGAGTGTCCGCCGCGAGGCGGATCGGCACACGTCTGGGTGCATCCGGCTGTGCAAACAGGGACACCCGGCATCCGGAGTGGATTGCCGGCGCAGGCTGAACCCCGGCGCCGAGCGCGGAGACTGCGGCCGATTGACAGTGCAGGATCTCGCCGTCGTCGGCCGCGACAACCAGGTGATAGGCGGCGGTCCGTTTGCGTGGAGTGAGGGAGACCTCCCAACCAAGACGGAGCCGAGCAGGTCCACAGTCCCACTCCTCGTGCTGTTCGTGCGGCGGGTAGAGCGCCGTCGGCACCCAGACCAGACGCGCACGGATACAATCTTCAAAGGGCGCTCCCCGGAACGCCGTGACGCCGGGCGCCGCTCCTCCGCCGGCTGGGACCTCGAACAGGCGGGCCACCGAGGCGCCATCCGGGAACGCGCGCTCCACCCCACCTGTCCACGCACGGGCTCGGGCGGTGCCGGCATCCGGCCGCTCCCCAACCAGGTGCTCGATCGCACAACGCACGGCATCCGCCGCTTCGAGGCGATAGACCCGTGCCGGCGGGGCGTCCAACACGACCGTGTTTCCGACGCAACTCCGGACATCCCCATTCGGCGTCAGGCGCACGGTTTCCCGGGCCAGAAAGACGGGAATCCCCTCAACAACTTGCTGGAGGTAGACCACCCAGGCTCCGGTGCTGGTCCGGGCAACTGCAGAGTCGACAACGTACCGGCAATCCTCCCGATCTTCCGCGCCGAGCGGTTGCCGCGCGGCGCGCGCGTAGTCCCCGGCCCGCCGCACCAACTCGTCCGGCGGGAGCAGACCGGAAGCCGCCGGTGTCTCCCGTCCGCTGATGGGTGACGCAGCGCCCGGTGAGATCCACTGACTCACCCAATTCCGGCCGAGCAGACCGCGCCGGTGGAGCCAATCCGTGGTCTGCGGCGAAGAGTGCGCGAAGAGCTGGAAAAGGGAGTCCTGTTTCCCGAGCCGGCGGCGGACATGGTGCGGCACGTCCCGCTCATCCGTCCAGACGAGCAGGTTGACGACACGGAGGCGGCGGTTGATCAGACGACGCATGGGAGACTCCACTGCAGGGTGACGGGGGGCTGCCGGACCAAGGCGGACGGGATAACACGACCCCATCGCAGGTCGGCTCTCTGTCCACCCTTAGTTCGGCGTGGCACTTCGACTTTTGTAGGGAGAATGAGAAGGTGAAAGTGCATCCACACTCACCCACGATGCGTTTCGCCCGCCCCTGCGTCCGCCACACCACCCTGCTGCGTCCGCCACTACATCATGAAAACAGAAACACTCACGGCGTGTGACGAGCGCGTATAATGCACCTGTAATTGAGCCGCCTCGGTCGCTGTCTGCTAGATGACCCAACACAACCCTTTGCGCACCGTAATTCTGATACTGCTGGCGGCCGTCCTGGCATTGTGCCCGGTGGCCCCACACGCAAGGGTCATGCAAGCGATCACTGCGCCCGGGCAGCCCGTTCCGGTCGAGCCGGAGGCTGAAGAGGAGCGCGGGGGCGAAGCGAAGGCCTCCCTCGCTTCCGTGCAAGAGTTGCTCCGCATTCCTGCCGTCCGCTTCGAACCCGTTCGTTGGCCGTCGGCGGCCCGGCCGGGCGTCAGGTATTCCCAACACTGTGATCCCAACGCTGTCTCGCCGTTGCTTGTTTATTGGCGGCGCGGCATTCCCCGGCGCGGCCCGCCCGCTTAACGTCGCCAGCGCGGGTTTCGGTGCCTGCTTCCTCCCATCCACCAGCACTGTGGGCGTCTCCTTTTCGCCCGGAGTAGGGGTGCAGGCGACGGGTCGGCCTTGTGTGTTGCGGTGCGTGCTTCGGCGTGCGCCGGAGCACAGGACCGCGGAGCCAGTCGAGGCCGGGGCCCCACAAGAACGGCTGGCTCCCCATCATTTCCGGCCCAGGACCCCCGTTCATCCGTAGCGCTTCCGGCGCAGTCACACCCAATGGAGCCGAACACACCCGATGAGTGCTCACGATACTAGCCAGGGCGTCCAGACCGAACCGCCGTTCGTGCATCCGTCCGACCAGGGTTCGATACAAGATCGCCTACGACACTTCATGACCCCCTTGGATGGCCGCTACGAAGACCTGTTGCAGGGGGCATGGCGGTTGAATCTCTTGCGCGACTTCACCGCCGGGCTGATCGTGGCGATGGTGGCCATCCCGTTGGCAATGGGACTCGCGATGGCGTCCGGGCTTCGCCCCGAGCAGGGAATCGTCGGCGGCGCGGTCGCCGGCCTGGTCGGAGCACTGTTCGGTGGGTCCAAGTACCAGGTGTACGGGCCCACCGCGGCGTTCATTCCCGTCATCAGCGGGATCATGGCTGCCTACAACTACCAGTTTCTGGTTGTCGCGTCCCTGCTCGCGGGGGTCGTGCTGATGCTGGCCGGTGTCTTTCGCTGGGGCCGGATCATCAGTCTCGTCCCCAACTCCATCGTCGTCGGCTTCACCATCGGTATCGCGGTGGTGATCGCTATGTCCCAACTCGAGCAGGTGCTGGGACTGAAGTCCAAGATCCCCTACGAGTTTCTGGCGAAGGTGCGGGGAGTTTGGGAGCATCGCGACGAGTTCAACTTTGCGGCACTGACGGTCGCCGCCGTCACGCTCGGCTGCACCTGGGGACTGCTGAAGATTTCACGCTACATCCCCGCCCCCCT
>SYMT01000546.1 GCA_005805375.1 Actinomycetota bacterium | reverse complement strand
GTCGCAGTGCGAATTGCGAGCAAGGCGGTGGGAATGTTCCTGGCCGTGAAGGTGCCGGTGCTGGGAGTGGTGGGGAACATGGACAGCTTCGCGTGTCCGAACTGCTACACGCTCACTCCGATCTTCACTCGCGGCGGCAGTGAGGCCGCAGCCGAACGGTTGGGTGTGCCCTTCCTCGGCAGCATTCCACTGGACCCTTCGATCGTCGAGCACGGTGACGTCGGAGTGCCGACGGTGATGGCTGTCCCCGAGTCGGCGCAGGCGAAGGCATTCCACGAAGTTGCCCGGCGGACGGCAGCCGAGGTGAGTGCGCGCGCAATGGCGGAAGCCGGATCACAAAATGCACTTTCCGGACTTCTGGGCCGGTTCGGACGGGCGTAAAAGCAGGAACCCTGCCCGTCCGTGCCGTAATACTCTCCTGATGCAAGAACTTTCTCGGTCCTCAATGTGAGACAGGAGGCCCCCGGTGCTCGATGGTGAAGGACTCCAACCGCCCACTGATGCCAATACCCTGGCGCGTATGCTGGGCCGCAGCGCGTCGCTGGTCCAGGCGCGTAGCTGCGGGGTGTTCATCTGGGACAAGGACAAGAATGTCCTGACGGCGATGCGGCCGTTTGCCGGTCTGGAGGACCAGTCCCTGCAGTCCCTCGAGTTTCCGGTAGGCGGCTCACTCATGGGCGTGTCGGTGCTGAACGACCAGCCCGTGCTTGTCGCTGGTCTGGGGGACGGACAGCCGGATGCCGAGCTGCTTCATGCGCTGAGCATCGAGAACGCGCTCTCGGTGCCACTCGCGTTGGAACGTCGCGACGAAGCGAACGAGGTTGTCGAGCGCAGCATCATGGGCATCTTCTGCGCGTTCGACAAGTACTACGGGCGCCCGTTCGACATGGAGGATGCCCGGTTGCTCTCCATGATGGCCCGCCAGGTATCGGCTGTTCTGGTCACCAGCCAGCTCTACTGGCGGGAAGTCGAGCAGCGGAAACGCGTGCGCGACACCCTGGAAAGTACGTCGGTCGGTTTGCTGGCAGTGTCGCTGAAGGGCACTGTGACCCAGTTCAATCAGGCGGCGCGGCGCGCGGTGGGGGTGGACGACGCTGCCTGGTTCGGCAATCACTACGAAGAACTGGTTAACGACGACCTGATCCTGGGATTGATCAGCGATGCACTGCAGGGCCGCCCGAAGTCCCAGCCGATCGAGTTGAAGCTCCAGGTGCGCCGTCAGGACGGCCAATCCGAAGAGCACATCTATCGGGTGCAAATTGACGAGATCCGGTCCGAAGAGAATACCTCGACGGGTTGGGTCACCGCGTTCGAAGACATCACGGACATCCGTCAGGCCGAGCAAATGATGGCGGCGTTTGTGGACATGATCTCCCACGAACTTCGCACCCCGCTTACCTCGATTCGCGGATTTGTGGCAACGCTGCTCCAGGCGGGTGAGATGGGTTTCGACTGGGAAACGCAAGAGGAGTTTCTCCAGATCGTGGACACCGAAGCCGAACGGCTCGGGCAAATGATTGACGAGCAGTTGAACATTGCCCGTATCCAGAACGGGCGGGCCCTGCAATTCCAGTTCAGCCCGACGAACGTCGAGTCCATGATTCAGTCCGTGGTCCGGCTCCAGAACCAGAGTTCGGCCAAGAAACCCGCCCACACGCTGGTGGTGGACGTGCCCGAGGACTTCGTACCGATCGCTGCCGACGAGGCAAAACTCGTGCAGGTAATGCACAACCTGGTCGGGAACGCGCTGAAATACTCCCCTAATGGCGGTGAGGTTCGGATTTCGGCGGAGGAAACTGCGGACGGTTATGTCATCGGCGTCAGCGACCAGGGATTGGGCATCCCCGCGAAGGAGCTTCCGAAGATGTTCGGACAGTTCCATCGGGTCGAGGGCCAGTCGCACGTGGGCATCAAAGGCACCGGTCTCGGGCTCTGGTTGACGAAACACCTCGTCGAAGGCCACGGCGGGCGCATTTGGGTCGAGAGCGAGTTGGGCAAGGGTAGTACGTTCAATGTACTGATCCCCCATGATCCCGGCGGCGCTGTCAGCGATAGGCAGTAGCCCCGGATGACGCAGAGGCCTTCGCCTCTTGTGGCGCTGCTCACGTATGGCTTGCTCGGGTTGCACCTGGGCTCGTTCGAGTTGGCGCAGTTGATCCGGTACCCGCTCGAACGGTACCGCGAGTTGCGGAAGAGTCTCTATCCGGCGTCAGTCACCTGGGTGGGGACCCTTCGGCCTCTTGCGGACTGGCTGGAACTGACAGATCGCCTGCGTGTGGCGGGCACGGTAGTACTGTTGCTGGCAGTGCTCTACCACATCGCCACGACCCTGAATCCGCGCTTCAACCTGGTCAAGCCGGCGGAAGTCAACCCGGGGCGCGGCATGAACGCTCACCTCGAGGTTTCTCTCCTGTTGAGGATCGCGGGGCTGACGGTGATCTCTTTCTGGCTTCTCGGCATGTTTCGTCCCCTCGCGGCTCTGGTCGGGGACTCGGCGCTCCGTTTCCCGTTATTCTTTGTTGTGGGCGGTGTTCCAGTCTGGAGCGACCTTGCCTCGGCGATCATTGCGCAGCGGAGCACTCCGCTTTCGCCGTTGGCTGCGGTGGCCGGGGCGGTGTTCAATGCGTTGGTGGCGATAACAATGCTCTGGGGGCTGTGGGGTCCCCGTGGGCCGTTGGGCAAGGACCCCGATGCGTCCGCACGTGGTGTTCTGCGGTGGGCCATTCTGGGTGGATTGGCGGCGGCGCCCGCGATCCTGCTGCTTCGCAGCGGCTCCAGCTGGATCAGTGCGTTTGCCCAGGCCATCAGCCTGGATCACCGGGCGGACTGGACCCGGATGCTGGTAGCGTCGGTGGCTCTCCCGATCGTGGCTGTAGTAGCGCTCGCGCCGCTTCCGTACGTGTTCCGGCCGCGACTCGTGCTCCCACGGCGTGATGCAGGCGTGACATTGCTGAGTCTGGGCCTGCTTCTCCTCGCGATGCTGGTCCCATACCCGGTCCGGGCGGCCCTCACGCCGTTTGATGCGGATGCGATCAGTTTGGGGAGAACTCTGCGCCTGGAGCAGCCCGCTCTCATGCGGCGCTTCGCTTTGGTGCTGGCCCCCACTGGTGAGTCGCTGTACAGCATCGCTCCCGACGGTTCCGGAGAGGGAGAGGGCGCCCGCATCCCCTGCAACGGGCAAAGCGTCGCCGCGGTGCAGCAGTTCCTCGACCGGAAACGTTTCCAGTCGCAACTGGTGTTCCCGGCCTACTTCCACCTGAAGACCTGTACGCTTCTCGACTGGCTCACCACTCAGAGCATGGAACTGGATCTCGAAATGCTGCGAAAGGCGCCGGCGCCGGCAGCAGGGGAGTTCCTCCGGGAAGCCCTTTTGCAGTGCGAGGTGACACCAAAGAACCGGGCGATTCTTGACCAGGTGGCTGCCTCGGGAGAATTCTTGCCCCCCAAGCGCGGTGGCGCGACATTCCTCGGCGGCGCCTACCTGCACTTCGGCGATGAACGGCGGGCGCGCGAACACCTGGTGCGGTCCGACCTGGCGCCCGCCCAACTGGAAGTCCTTCTGGATGGCAAGCCGTTGCTCACCCAGGGTGTGGTGCGCGGACAACTCACGATGGAGGGCAGGGCGCGCCCGTTGGTGAGGTTGGGACTGGGTCCCGCCGGGCGCTGGCAGATGATGGTGGGGAATTGTCGTCCCTCACAGTGGCGTGCGGTGATGTCCGTGACGTACACTGATGCTGCGGGGCGATTCACATTCCGTAACGTACCGGGGGGCGCGTATGTGCTCGTCATGACAGGCGACATCATCGGTCGCCGCAACGGGACACCAGTGGTTGAGCCGCACCCGGGGGCGTTCGGGCTGGACGCGCAGCATCCGGTCCGGGACCTCGGCAAGTTCAACCTCCGGTTTGTTCCCGTTCCTGCTGCCCCACGGGGCAGCGCTGGGGAAATTGCCTCACTGTTCCAGTCGGTTCTCGCTCCGCGCGGCTGAACTCGTTCCGATAGTCCAGCGACCGCGACGGGGTGCCCCGCTCCGTACCGGGTGAGCGTCGGCGCCGTATCCGGTTCGAACCGGACGGGTGTCCCGGTTCAGGGCGTGGATCGCGGTTATCTCTGCGGAAGCAAACCCGGCGGCGGTCCCGGATGCGGTGGTGGTCGTGCCCCGAAGCACGCCTGGCTTCGGCCCGGGGCCCGCTGCGGCGCTCCGGACTCGGTGCGCCGCAAGCTTCTCGTGCCGATCAGAGCTCTCGCACGTAACGGAGGACGGCGGCCAATTCTTGGGTGCCTAACAGATGGGCATTCCCGTGGCGCCGGCCCTGGTTGTGGCGAGAGAAGATCTCTTCCAGCGTGCGGGCGCGACCGTCGTGCAGATAGGGCGCGCTGTCACAAGCGCCCCGAAGATGTGGGACGTCAAGCTGCGTCCCTTCCGGAGTCGTACCGACCCACCCTCGCCGGCCGGTGCCTCCGGCGAGGGGTCCCGCGTGGCACTGTCCACAACCGGCTCTGGCGTAAAACAGATTTGCACCTTCGCGAGCCGTGGGGGTAAGCGACCCGTCCGGCCGCCGATACGGGTTCGCGGGCAACCGAAGGGCGTTCACCGCCGCCGCAAGCGCAGCCGTCTGCTGCGGAGTGGGCTGCGGGCCGCCGAGAAGGCCCGTGACCTCTGCATTGACGAAATCCGCGAAGTGCCGGTCCACCCCCGACCAGCGAAACGGTGCGGTGTCGCCCACGCCACCGCGGAGGTCGCGAGAATTGCGCTGGCTCACCCCGTCGTGCACGTGAACGAACGACCAGGTCAGCCCGTCGGAAGCACCGTCAGGATGGCAGGAGTTGCAGGTGAAGCGGCGGCTGGCAGTCAGCCCCGCATTGTGAAACAGGTACTGACCGGCAATGTGCGGGTCCCGCCGGCTCGCCTTTCCCAGGGGGATGGTCGCCAGCGGCTGCATGGTGGAAGCGTTGACCACGGTGAGACTGTTGCCGAGCGTGTCTGCAGTCCAGATCTCTCGTTCGTCCGGCGTCAGCGCCAGGCCGCGCGGGTTCGCGCCCACAGGGGCCTCCACCTGTGAAATCGGCCAGATGGCATCCCGCCGTGGATCATGAATGGTGATGCGGGTGAGCGCGTCGCGCCCTGCTATCGTAGCCCACAGCCACCGGCCGGCCGAGTTGATGGTCAAATCGTGCAGGTCCGGCGTCCCCACCATGTCGGTGGTGCCGGACAGGCGCACAAAGTCCAGCCACTGGTTCTCTCCCGGCCCACTCTCGCCTCCACTGAGGGTGACTTCCTGGATGAGATTGTGCCAGACTTCCGCCGGATCGCGCGTGGGGCGACCGTTGAAGGCCGGCATCACGCCGGCGTACACGCTTTTCCCCTCGGGCGCCAGCGCCACTCCGCGCACGTTCGTCCCTCGAAGCGGAACCCGTGCGACTTCCTTGAGCTGGTCGGTATCCACGATGCTCACGCTGGCGCCGGACAGATTTCCGACCACGAGGTGTTTTCCGTCCGGTGTGAGGACCGCGGCACGTGGACGGCGCCCGACTGGGATGCGGGTGGTGATCGGCAGTGCCCGCGCCGGACCTCCAGTCTCGCCGGTACCTGCGCCCGACAGGTCCAGCACCACGACCTGATCGAGTTGACTCACGGTGACGTAGGCGCGGCGACCGCCGGGTGCGACCACCACCCCATACGGCGCCCCCCGGAGCGGTGTGTTCGAGATCAGGCGGCCGTCGGTCACATCCAGACACGCGACCGAACCGGAGTGACTGTTGGTGACATAGAGGACCCGACCATCGCCGGAGAGGGCCAATCCGGTAGGCTCATCACCGCCGGTCGCATAGTGGGCCACCACCGTGCGTTTCACGGTGTCCACGACGGCGACGGTGCCCTCGGCCGACTCGGTGGCGTAGGCAGCCTTACCATCCGGCGAGAAGACGAGATCGTATGGAGCGCGATTTCCCTCGACCGCCGGCCGGGCGTGCCGAATCGGCGCCAGGGTGGCCTGCGCCAGCACAGCGGCATTCCCCGCCACAAGGAGCACCCCGGCAGCGCTGCCGAGCAACCGGGGTGACGAACGTGCGCGAAGGGCAATGGTGCGAAGGGACGCTGCCGGCAACATAGGAAACTTCGGAGCGGGGCGCGCGGAGCAGGAACCGCCGCGCACCCGATAGCCCGTACGGTTAGGCGAACAGTTCGTGGATCGGGTCCCCACCGATCGCGATGGGGCGCTTCTGGAGGTCGTACACGTGGGTAGCCGGGTCGAGGCCGACAGCGCGGTAGAGGGTTCCGGCGAGATTGTCGGGGCGCACCGGGTTCTCCGTCGGGTAGGCGCCCGCCGAGTCCGACGCGCCATACACGAACCCGCGCTTCATTCCGCCCCCGGCAAAGAGCGCGGTGTAGCATTCCGGCCAGTGGTCGCGCCCGGCATCCTTGTTGATCTTTGGCGTCCGGCCGAACTCACCGGTCCAGATTACCAGGGTATCGTTGAGCAGGCCACGTTGCTCCAGGTCCAGAAGCAGTGTGGGCAGCGTGCGGTCGGTCGTCGGAAGCAGCGTGGATTTCAGTTCGGGGAAGTTATCCTTGTGCGTGTCCCAGATGAACCCGCCGCTCGGCCGGCAGTAGTACACCGTGACCAGGCGCACTCCCGCTTCTACCAACCGCCGCGCGAGCAAAGTACACTGGCCGAACATCGTTCGCCCGTAGCCGTCGCGCGTCCCCTCTGGTTCACGACTGAGATCGAAGGCTTCCCGGAGCTTCGGGGACGAGAGCATGGCAAAGGCGCGTTGATGGTGCACATCCAGGCCCCGGGCGGCGCCCAGGCGCTCCATCAGTCCTGCCTCGCGGTCCAGATCGGAAAGCAGTGCCCGCCGATCCTGAAGGCGCGTTGCCGTCACTCCACCGGGCAGGCTCAACTCCGGCAGGCGAAAGTCCGAACTGTTCGGGTCCTGCAGGATTAGCAGGGGATCGTGTCTCTTGCCGAGGAAACTCCCGTGCTGTCCCGGAACGGCGCTTCCGTCGTGAATCACGGCCGGCATGGAGACGAACGTCGGAATCTCCTTCGGCGCGGGCGCGAGGTGATCCACCACGGCGCCGTAGTGGGGGAACAGGTCCGGCGTGTCGCGCAGGCGCTGGTCATCACTCGGCGGAGCGTGTCCCGTCAGCCCATAGTAGCCGGGCGGATTGTGGTTGCGGAACTTGTGGGTGAACGATCTGACCAGAGACACCCGGTCCATCACCTTCGCCATGCGGGGCAGGTGCTCGCAGACCTGGATGCCATCCACGTTGGAGGCCATCGGCCGGAACTCGCCGCGCGAGTCCTCAGGACCGTCCGGCTTCATGTCGAACGACTCCAGATGGCTCGGACCACCCCATTGGTAGAGCAGAATGACGGACTTCGCGGTCGCCCGCGGCCGCGCTCCGGCATGCGCCCGCGCCGCGGCCTCTTGCGCCAGCAGCGCCGGGAGACCCAGTCCTACTCCGCCCAACACGCCTACGGACAGCACCTCGCGCCGGCTGAGCGCGCGGCTGCGCCAGAAGTCCGGGCAGGCCACTCCGTGTGTCTCTTTCATGTTGGTCTCGCTCTTGACTTCCCTGCGAAGGGGTTGCCCCCGCCTACCGCCGCAGCAGGAACTCTTTGCTGTTCAGTAACGCCCAGAGGAGATCCTCCAGCGCCGCGCGGCGGTCCGGCTTGCCGGCCAGATAGGACAATGCTCGCTCTCGCTCCCCGCTGCTTGGCTCCCGGGCCACGGCGCTTAGGTAGAAATCCTGCACGATCTCCGTGTCCGACCGGCCTGCACGCATCAGCCGCCCGACCCGGTTGTCCGGCTGTGCGAGCCGCCCGGCGAGGAGGTCACCGCTGATGAGGGCGAAGGCCTGGCCCAGCGTGGTGTCGTCATTGCGTTCGCACGCGCACACCGATTCTCGTGCGGGCTGACCGAACAGCTTCAGAAACGGATGCCGGTACTTGTTGACGGCGGGCAGCAGTGCCGCGCGGACGTGCGCCGGTTGGCGCCCGGCACGATCCGTCGCTTCCGTGATCTGGGTGATCGCGTCCAGCAGGGTTTCCGCCGGCAGGCGCTGCGGGAGGGCGCGCGAGAAGAACCGCTCGTCGTCACGGTTCGTCCCGTTCGGCTCTGCAGACAACTGGTACGTCCGGCTGTTCATCAGCAGGCGCACCGTGTGCCGCAGATCGAACCCAGCGCGGGCAAAGTCCCTTGCCAGCGCGTCCAGAAGCTTCGGATTGGAAGCGGGATTGGAATCTCGCAGATCATCCACGGGATCAACCAGCCCCCGCGTAAAGAGCGCCTGCCAGATGCGATTGACCATCGCCCGGGCAAAGAACGGGTTGTCCGGCGCCGTAAGCCACTCGGCGAACCGGACGCGCGGATCGGGTGTGTCCGCCGCGAGCGGTTCCAGGGCAAACGGGAGTCGCGGGGCCACGGCCTGTCCCGTACGCGGATGCTCCACCCGCCCGGTGGCGGCGACGGAAATCTCTTCTTCGCCGTTCCGTTCATGCTTGTCGAAGCGGTCCCGCCTTCCGCGGTCGTCCAGCTTGCGGTCTACCCTGGCAAAGAGGGCCGCGATCGCGTAGTAGTCGTCCTGTTTCCAGCGTTCCGTGGGGTGGTTGTGGCACTTTGCGCAGAGCAGCCGGGAGCCGAGAAAGATCTGCGCCGTGGTTTCCCCGAGTTCGATCGGATCGCGTGTGCGGCGGTAGTAATTCGCCGGCGGGTTCAGGTAGGTGCTGCCTGTTGCGGTGAGCAATTCGCGCGCGAATTGGTCCATCGGCTTTCGGCTTGCGAACCCGACGCGAATCCAATCCCGGTACGCGAGGTTTCCGCGTGGATCCAGTGTCCGCTCTTCCAGCCGCAGCAGGTCGCTCCACTTCAGCGTCCAGTTTTCATCGAACTCCGGCCGCTCCAGGAGCGCATCAATCAGCCGGGCCCGCCGGTCCGGGCGCGGATCGGTCTGAAACGCGCGCGCCTCGTCCGGGGTGGGCAGCAACCCCAGCGTATCGAGGTAGGCGCGGCGCACGAACTCCACGTCCGTGGTGAGCGGCGACGGCAGGAGGCGCAACTCCCGCAGGCGAGCGTACTGGAGATCGTCCACCCAGTTGGCAGCGGGAACGGGCCGCCAGGCGTACCCGGTGCGCTTCTCCACAAAGGTGAGCCGCACGGAAGCCATCTCGCCTGCGTAACGCACGAGGACCGCTGTGTCGAGCCCGGGACGCGCCTGCACCAACCCCCCCGGCGTTACCTCCACGCGCGGATCGCCCGGGTTGTAGAATGCGAGGTGGGTCACGTCCCGGCGACTTCCGTCGGAGAACAGGGCTGTGGCGCGAATCTGCGCGCGGGTCACCGGGGCCATGACCACCTGCTCGCGCGGGGTGGCCTCAATCCGCACCAATTGCGGTGCGACTGCCGGGTCGAACCGTGCGCCTTCGGCAATCCAGCGCGCAATCACGCGAAATTCCGGGGAACCGGTGGAAAACCGCGCCCCGCCACCGTGTGCGAGTAGCGCCGCACCTTTCAGCAGGATCAGGCTCCGTCCCGGTTCGCTGCGGTCCACTCTTCGGCCCCCCCCAGCTCTGGTGAAGAGGAGATAGTCCGCCTCGGGGATGTCGCCGCGCAGCGACAGCTTCAGCCCGCCGCGACCTTCGGAGTTGCCGTGGCAGGAGCCCTGATTGCATCCCGCCCTGGACAGCGTGGGCATGACGTCGTAGAGGAACGAGACCGGACGCTCCGGCGGCGAGGTCCGCGAAGGAAGCGTGGGACTCGCATGCCCGGGAGACGATGTCGTCGCCGCGACACCGAGGAGGATTCCTACCCACCGAACTGTCACGCGAGAATCCCCTCGACCACTTTGCCGGCGTTCACCGTGGCGCGTTCATCCCGGCCATGATGGCGGTAGGTCAGGCGCAAGTGATCCAGCCCGAGCAGATGGAGAATGGTCGCGTGCAGATCATGCACGTGGGCTCGCCCCTCGACCGCCCGAAGCCCCAGATCGTCAGTGCTCCCGTGTACGTGTCCCGCCTTTACGCCGGCGCCCGCCATGAACATAGTGAATCCGTACGGGTTGTGATCCCGGCCGATCCCCTTCTCGGACATGGGGGTGCGGCCGAACTCCCCGCCCCACACCACCAGCGTTCGATCCAGCATCCCACGTTGCGCCAGGTCGGTCAGCAGCCCGGCCACCGGGAGGTCCGAGATCGCGCACATCTTCGAATGGTTCCCCTCGAGGTCCGTGTGCGCGTCCCACTGACTGCCCGTGCCGCAATACAGTTCGACGAAGCGAACACCCCGTTCCACCATTCGGCGGGCCAGCAAGCAGTTTCGGCCGAACTTTTCGGTCACCGGATTGTCCATTCCATAGAGCCGCCGGGTACTCTCCGTCTCATGGGCGAGGGACACTGCTTCCGTGGCGCTGGACTGCATCCGAAACGCCAGTTCGTAGGCGTTGATCCGCGCGTCGAGTTCGGTGAAGTCCTCCCGGCCCCGGCCATAGCGGTGGTTGAGTAGCTGCACGAAATCGAGCTTGCTCCGCTGTTGGGCTCCGCTCAGGGTCTCCGGTGGCGCCAGATTCAGGATCGGCGCTCCGTCGGGGCGAAACTGCGTACCCTGGTAGGTAGCGGGCATGAACCCGGAACTCCAGTTCTTGGGTCCGCCGATCGGCTCCTTTTCGTCGAGGAGAATCACGAAACCGGGCAGATTCGCATTCGCGCACCCCAACCCGTACTGCACCCAGGCGCCCAGAGAGGGCCGGCCCGCGAGAATGGATCCGGTGTTCATCTGGCACACAGAACCGACGTGGTTCAGCCCGTCCGCCCAGCAGGACCGAATCACGCAGAGGCGGTCTACGTGTTTGGCGACATTGGGATACCAGTCGGAGACTTCAACTCCACTCTTGCCGTACTTCCGGAACGTCCGCTTCGTAGGGAGCAGAGCGTTGCTGGAAACCCCCATCGCCGTGATGGGGCGCCCGTAGGAAGCAGGCAATGGCTGACCGGCGAGGCGTTGGAGTTCGGGCTTGGGGTCAAACAGATCGAGGTGACTGGGGCCCCCCTCCATGAAGAGGAAAATCACCGAGTCGGCCCGTGCCGCAAGGTGGCCACTGCGGCCCGACAGCGGATTGGCGGCCGAACGACCTGCTGCTTCCGGTCCGGCATCTGCCCGGGCTTCGTCCTGCGCCAGCAGGGCTGAGAGGGCAAGGCCGCCGAACCCCATTCCCGCACGGAAGAGCAGGTCTCGCCGGGAAGCGATGCGCGGGACGTGCGGCTCACCGCCCGGGGACGGGACGCCGTCGTGCGCCCGCGTCGCCCATGCACGTTCTCCCCGCTGTCGGTTCCGGATGTTCATTTCGTTCTCTCCTGCCGCCGGATCATCAGTCAACGTAGAGAAACTCATTGGCGTTCATCAGGGCGTGACAGAGATCAACCAGCGCGGCTCCCTCCGCCGGGTCCCCACCCGAAGCCCCGCGGGGCGCCGCGAGCTTCTCGCCGCGCCCCAGGCGATCCCGGAGGAGGGAGCTCTGCCGGGACAGGAATTGCAGCGCCTGCTCACGCTCTTCGCTCTCCGGCGCGCGGCCGAAGGCGAGGCGATAGGCTCGCTCCACCCGGCCCGCGGGGGATTCGGCATCCTGTACAATCCGTCCGGCCATGGACTCGGCCATCCCCAGCGCCAATTCACTGTTGAAGAGCATCAACGCCTGCGGCGCGGTGTTGGTGACGTTGCGGCGTGCGCACGGTTCGTGAGTGTCCGGGAAATCGAATGCCTCGAACAGCGGGTAGCGCATGTTTCTGCGTACGAATATGTACACGCTGCGCCGATCCCTCTCTTGCGGATCAGCCGTTACGGGCCAGCCGCCCCGGGTTACCACGCCGCGCGGCAGGTCGGGGAAGATACTCGGACCGCCCATTTTCCCGCTCAGGCGACCGCTCACCAGCAGCGCGGCGTCACGGATCGCTTCGCCTTCCAGGCGCCAGCGCCGATAGCGCCAGAGGAGCAGGTTCTGCGGGTCCTTCGCCGCGGCAGTGGCCTCAAATCGACTCGACTGTCGGTAGGCCGAGGTAGTCACCAGCAAGCGATGTAGTCCCTTGACCGACCAGTTGAGTGTCTCCCGTCCGGTGAACGTGCCGGCCAGCCAGTCGAGCAACTCCGGGTGTGTGGGGGGGTCGCCGGTGCGCCCGAAGTCGCTGGCGGACGCGACGAGACCGCGGCCGAAGTGCTGCTGCCAGATCCGATTCACGATCACGCGCGTGGTGAGGGGATTGCGCGCGTCCCCGAGCCACCGGGCGAGTGCGCTGCGCCGGCCGGTGGACTCCACCTCTCGCGGCGGGACAATCTGCGGAGCCTCGGTGGTGGCCGCGGACAGAAACCCGGGTTGCACCTCTTCCAGCGGAGCATCGTAGACGCCGACCGCCAGTGTGTGGACCGGGGGGGCGGTCCGCCCGACATCGGTGATGCCGAGCGCCAGGGGCAAATCGGACGGTTTTTTGGGCGCCTCGCGGGCCATTTCCGCACGCAGTCGCTCCCACCGGGCCTTTTCCTCACCCTTCATCGCCTTGCCGATGTCTTCGTCCTTGACCTCCAACTGCGGCGAGACCTTGAGAAATAGCTGCCACTGCAGGGCTGTGCGCTTCGCCGGCGGCGTGTCAATCGCATCCTGCACTTCGGGGGTGAACGGCATCCGTTTTCCACGCACGAGCTTCTCGCGTACCGGCTGCTCGAGCGCTTCCAGCGCGACACGTGTGTCCCGCGTGCGTGCCTCCCATTGGGCCACCGCTCCCCGGTGACGCACCAGTTCCGCACGACTGACGAGCGGGATGTCCTCGCGGGGTTGGGAAGCAGCGAAGAACGCCTGCAGCCGGTAGTAGTCTTTTTGCGGAATCGGGTCGTACTTGTGATCGTGGCAACGAGCGCAGCCGACTGTGAGACCCAGGTAGACGGATCCAACCGTGTCGGTGATGTCGTTCAAAATCTCCTGGCGCCGCAGCCGAATGTTGCGGGCATTGCTCTCGTCCGCCCAGTGGCGATTGAACCCCGTCGCCACCAGTGCAGCAGGTTGATCCGGATAGAGTTCGTCGCCGGCGACCTGCTCCATCATGAAGCGGTTGTACGGTTTGTCGGAATTGAAACTCTCGATCACGTAGTCACGGTAGCGCCAAGCGTTTGGGCGAGTCTCGTCGGCCTTGAAGCCTTCACTTTCCGCGAAGCGGGCCAGGTCCAGCCAGTGCCTGGCCTGACGTTCGCCGTAGCGAGGTGAGGCGAGCAGCCGATCCACGACCTTCTCGTAGGCGTGCGGGGAGCGGTCCTGCACGAACTGCTCTACTTCCTCGGGGGTCGGGGGCACGCCGTGTAGGTCGAACGTGACGCGCCGGATCAGTGTAGACCGATCTGCCTCGGGAGCGGGCCGGAGGCCCGCGGCCCGAAGGCGGGTCAGGACGAATGCATCAACCGGGCCGCGCACCCACGGGTCACGCACGGCAGGGGGCGTCGGCCGTGCAACCGGACGGAAGGCCCAATGGGTCAGGGCCGAACCTGGGCGCGCGGACCCGGGAGCGCCGGCGCCCGGCCTTCCGTCGGCTGCTCCGTTCGCCTGGGGTGCTGCCGCGGGCCACTGCGCCCCGGCGGCAATCCACTCGCGAAGCGCCGCCACATCAGCGTCGGAAAGAGCGCCGGTCGGCGGCATTTGCGGCTTCAGAGTGCCTTCGACCATCCGGAGTAGGCGGCTATCCTGGGGTCGGCCCGGCGCCACGGCGGGGCCGTGTGTGCCGCCTCTGCGAGCCGCGGCGGATGTAGTCAGGTCCAGTTTCGAGAGCGGCGCCGTTCCACCGTGACACTTGAAGCAGTGCGTGGCCAGCACGGTGTGCGCCCGGGTGACGAGGGATGCCGTACGCTCCGGATCGCGGGTCTGCGGCACTCCGCCCGCCAGCAGGGCTGCCGGGGTCAACGGGAGCCCGGCGGCTGTGAGCCCGAGAAGTGAGAAGCGAAAGCTGTGCCGCTGATGCATGGACCCTTCCTCTGACATCCCGTACGTTACGGTGGATTTAACGACACCAGGAAAATGCGCAAGTTTCAACCCGCCTCCACAAGATCCGGCAGACGCAGCGCCAACTCGGAGAGCGGGGCTCGAAGGTCTGGCAGAATGCGGGGTTCCCCGTGGACGAGCGCGGGGAGCTCGATTTCACCGTAGATGAAATCGTCCGGGATTCCGTAGATACGCACGGGCTGGTTCTTGCCTTTGACCAGAAGTTCTCCCAGGTCCTGCCAGGGGATCGAGTTTTCCGCCATCTGCTCCACGAGATTGCCGGAGACGAGGATCTTTGCGTCATATTCCTTGGTCAGTGTTTCGAGCCGGGACGCCACGTTGACGGTGTCGCCGATTACGGTGACATCCATGCGCTCCTCGGAACCGATGTTGCCGTAGGTCGCCTCCCCGACGCAGATGCCGATCCCGGTTTCGATAGGGGGCTCGGTGCGGGACTGGCGCTCTGCGTTGTGCAGGCGAAGGGTGCGCCGCATTTCGATGGCCGACCACACGGAGAAGTCAGCGACGTACGGATGGGGATCCAGCGCGCCGTAGACCGCCATGATCGCGTCGCCGATGAACTTATCCAACATGCCGCGGTAGGCGAAGATGCGGGGCACCATCCGGCTGAAGTACCCGTTCAGGAGCGCCACGATCTCGGCGGCAGTGCTGCGCTCGGTCAGGGTCGTGTAGCTGCGGATGTCCGAGAACAGCACGGCCACATCTTGCGTGATGCCGCCCAGTTTCTGCGGTTCACGCACCAGGCGCTCGGCGACTTCCCGCGAAACGTACCGGCTGAGGCTGTTCATCAGCCGCTGCTCGGAAGTTATGTCCTGGGTCACCACCACCAGACCGGTCGCTTCCTGCTTCTGGTCCTTCAGCGGGACCGCATTGACGTTGAGGCTCACCGTGTCCCCCGAGGGCTGGACGGTCTGCACCTCGTACAGAGAGGTTTCCGCCTGCGTGTCGAGAGCGGTGCGGATCGCGCCGGCAAACTGCGGATTGCGGACCGGATTCAGCATCTGGCTGAACGGGTGACCGATGGCCGTGGGCTCACACTGGAACGTGCGCGCGGCGGCCGGATTCACCCCCGTGACGCGTCCGGCCGGATCGAGGGTCACTACCCCGGTAGCGATGCTGCGGAGGATGCTGTCGTTGTAGTTCTTCATCCGCAGCACCTCATCGAAGAGCTGCGCATTTTTCAGCGCCACCGACGCCTGCCCGCAGACGGCCGCGAGCAACGCTTCGTCCTCCGCGTCGAACCCTCCTTCGTTCTTGTTGAGGATCTGGGTGACTCCCAGTATGCGCTGGGTTGTGGGGCCGCCGTGGTCGCCGGGCACCTCTTCCAGCACGGGCATGCACAGGATGTTGCGGGTGCGATAGCCGGTCTTCCGATCAATCTCCGGATTGAAACGGGGGTCGGCGTAGGCGTCCGGGATGTTCACCGTCTGCCCCGTCGTCGCTACGTGACCTGCAATGCCAAGGTGGCGTGGAAACCGGATCTCCCGGCGCTCCAGGCCCTGCGTGGCGACTGACCAGAGTTCCTGAGTGCGCTCGTCCACGAGAAACAACGTACACCGATCGGCATCGAGCACCTCGCGGCTCTTGGCCATGATGGCCTGAAGCAGCGTATCCAGATCGAGTTGCTCCGAAAAGGAGCGCATGACTTCGAGCAGCAGGCGGGTGCGCCGTGTTTCCCGCTTGAGGTCCTCTTCCGCCCGGGCATTGGCCAGCGCCACGCCGGCCTGGCTGGCCAGGCATTCCATCAACGTCAGGCGATCCGTGTCGAACGGAATCACGTGCTCCGCATCCTGCTCCGGGTCACGCAGCGGTTGGTCGAACTGCTTCTTGCGGTTCATCAACTGCACGACCCCGATCACGCTGCGGCGCTCGGACGAGAATGGGTCCGAGATCGGCACCGCCAGCATCGAGCGGGTGCGATAGCCGATCTGACGGTCGAAATTCCGGCTTCCGGCGGACGACGGTGCTCCGTCGATCGGGAGGTTGTACACGTCCTCGATCTGAAAGCTCTGCCCGGTCAAAGCAACCCATCCGGCGATGGTATGAGGATCTACCGGGACGGCGAACTCCCGGTGTTCCATCGGCACAGAGGCGTTCTGAGCCGCCATGTTGCGCAGAATGCGCTCGTCGCCGCGGGTCTCCACGACCCAGATCGTACCCGAGTCCGCGCGAGTGAGTTCGCGGGCGTGTTGGAGAATCTTGCGCATGAGCGCAGCGATGTCCCGTTCGGCGGACAGCGCCACCCCGATCTCCTGGAGTTCCAGCATCTCATCGGACAGGCGGGAACAGCTTGCCTCCAGTTGTGACACGCGGTCCTGCAGCTGCAGCGCGTGGAAGCCCTGTCGCAGCAACTGTGCAGCGAGGCTCGCCGAGGCGGCGGCCGGGACGCACGTGACGAGGTGAGATGCAACTTCCTTCCACCCGCCGGCGTCACCGTCAATGAACAGCGCCACCCCTACGGCCCGTCGAGCACTCGCCCGCGCCAGGCGATTCGGCAGCACCGGGGAGGACAGGAGTTCGGCCTCGTGGAGTACCAGCAGGATGGGCCGCGCGTCGCCGGAGGCGGACCAATCGGCAAGGTCTGCGATCTCCGCAAACTCGGCACCCCACTCTGCAGCCAGGCGCTCGATGGCTGCAGCATTCACCGGTGATCCGCTCGGTGCGTGGCACGCGACCATCACCCGGTTTTTCCGGCCCACGTCCGCTCCCCGGCCCTCCGGTGAGCTCCAGCGGTCGGTGGTGAGTGTCGCCTCAAGATCCGGCATGTTCACCATGTCATTGCGCCTCCGGCGTACCGAGACTGCAACGCCGCGACGATCGGGTGCCGAAGGCCGAAAGTCTTGTTCGATGCTTCACGCCTGCGGCGTCGCCGACACCTGAGCTGTTCATCCTGCCCACTCTCCATCACGTTTGGGCGCCCGTGCGGCGCAGGCACACATCAGTGCCGCCGTCCCCCGCCGACAGTGCGATGATCTCGGTCTCAGTGACTCGAACTCGAAGACCGTCGAATGCCACGACTACGTTCGGGTGGTATGCCCGCGCGCGTTCGCCAAGTTCATAGATCCGCTGGTTGCCTGCGGCCGGATCGTGGTGCCCGAGAATCACGAGCCGGGCTCCGACCTGGTGTGCGTACTGTCCGCACCATTCTGCGTACCCATGACCCCATCCCACCCGCGATAACCCATCGTAGCTGCCCTCGTACTGGTCGCGATCGAACTGGGCGTCCACATACAGCACATCGGCGCTATCTGCAAGATCGTTCAGGGCTCGATCCGGGGCGGCATAGGGCTCCGTATCGGTCGCAATGACGATCCGCCGCCCGGCATGCTCCAGCCGATATCCGTACGTTTCGTTCGGGTGATGGAGGCGGCGCGCATAGAGTTCCAATCCGGGCGGGTCGCCTAACTCACGACGCAGGCGGTCGTAGATGAACTCGTACTCGATCGCGGCGGCTTCGTGAGAGAGTTTGTCCAGTTCGATCGGGAAGAGCGGCGCGCTGACCGTTTGGGACAGCACCCGCTGCAGATCGTTCGCCCAGGCCGATCCGCCGTGCAGGCGCAAGGTCACGGCCAGACGGTCCCGGGGCGCAAACAGCGGGGCGAAAAACGGGAAGCCGACTACATGATCCAGATGCATGTGGGTAAACAGCAAATCTACGTCCAGGCTGCCGGAGGAGACCAATTCCCCCATCAGGTCGGCGCCGGCCCGGCGGATCCCCGTGCCTGCGTCGATGATCACCCGGCGCGGCCCACAGCGTACGAGGAAGCAGGTCGTATCTCCCCCGTAGTGACTCCGCTCGTGAAACGGGAGACTCTCACGCAGCCAGCGCAGCGCGTCATCGGATGAGGCGAACCGAACGCCGCACTCGCTCGCGCGCAGCAGAGCCCGGGCGATCTGCGCCTCCACTTCCTCGCCTCGAGCCGGTGCGGGCAGTGATCCGCGCACGCCATAAAAGCAGATCTCGAAGTCGTCGGGTGACATGGTTCGCGAGTGGGCCGGTGAAGGAGTGGAGTCCCAGGGCGACGGCCTCAATCCCTGCGCCATGGTCCATAGGCCCCTGCCCGGAGCGGGAATGAGATGATTGCCTTGTTCTCACCTCACACTCTGTATATCGTTCTTAGGCGCGCGGTTCTCTCGTTTTCCGGCGCGCTCTTCTCTCGTTTTCCCGCGGCCGGTTCTGTCGTCCTGCGGCGAGACCGCTATCGTTCGTCCGGGGGGAGATACAAGAGGCCAGACAGGAAAATCGCTCTGCCCTGCACAACACGTTGCCGGAATTGGCGACACAGGGACGGAGACCAGGATGCGAGTGGTGGTGCTGGGGGCGGGGGGGATGTTGGGTCGGGACCTGGTGACCTGTCTGGCGGATCGCCACGAGGTGCTGGGACTGACCCGGAGCGAAGCGGACATTACCGATTTGGGCGGGTTACTCCGACTGATCGAGCCGCTGCGGACCGAGGTGATCGTGAACTGCGGCGCCGCAACCGATGTCGATCGGTGCGAACGGGAGCCGGATTGGGCCTACCGGGTGAACGCCTGGGGCGCCTGGGCGGCGGCGGCGGCGGCGGAGCAGTGCGGCGCACGCCTGGTGCACGTGAGCACGGACTTCGTCTTCAGCGGCGACGCGGACCGGCCCTACCACGAGTGGGACACGACCGGGCCCGTCAATGTCTACGGGGCGTCCAAGCTGGCGGGGGAATTGGCCGTGTTTCGCGCCTGCCGCCGTGCCAGCGTCGTGCGGACCCAGTGGCTCTACGGCCGGCACGGGCGCAGTTTCCCCCGCGCGATCCTCAACGCCGCGGCCAAACGCCCGGAAACCGGCCTCAAGGTTGTGGCCGACCAGGTCGGCTCTCCCACCTACACCGTTCACCTGGCGGAGAAACTGGCCTGGTTGCTTGAGTGGCCGGCGGACGGGCTGTATCACGTCAGCAACGCGGGAGAATGCAGCCGTCACGCCTGGGCATGCCGGCTGCTTCAGGCAGCCGGCATGCCGGAGATTTCGATAGCCCCGATTGCCTCCTCCGACTGGCCGCTGCCGGCGCGTCGTCCGGCCCGCAGCACCCTCCGGCGCTATGCGCTGGAGCTCGCCGGGGCCGACGACCTGCTGTCCTGGGAAGCGGGGGTGGATGCATTCGTCGCCGAGTTGCGCGCGGCCGGAGAATTGCCTGGATAGACCGATACCCCTAACTCAGGATCTCTTTGCGCACCACGGCCTCTCCGGTCGGGCCGATCAAGCGCTGATCGAGTCCCTGGAAGCGATGGGCGTGCTTCCAGGGGTCCAGCCCGAGCAAGTGGAGGATGGTCGCCTGGAGGTCGTGTATGGTTGTCTTCCCTTCGGTGATGAAGTAGCCAAGTTCGTCCGTGGCGCCGTGGGTCACGCCGCCCTTGATGCCCCCGCCGGCCAGCCAGATGGTGAAGCAGTGTGGGTGATGGTCGCGACCCAGATACTTCGACCCGCCGCGAGCTTCGTTCATCGGCGTGCGGCCGAACTCCCCTCCGCAGATCACCAGCGTGTCCTCAAACAGGCCTCTCGCTTTCAAATCGCCGAGGAGCGCCGAAATCGGGCCATCAATGTCCCGGCACTTGCGCGGCAGGCCGGTCACCAGGTCGTTGTCCGGGGCGGTGCCGTGCATGTCCCAGCCCCAGTCGTACAACTGGACATAACGCACACCCCGCTCGATCAGGCGGCGCGCCAGCAGGCAGTTGTTGGCGAAGGAAGCGGCGCCCGGCTGCGCGCCGTAGGCTTCGCGGATGGCGGCCGGCTCCTTGGCGATATCCATCGCGTCCGGGACCGACATCTGCATGCGGAACGCGAGTTCGTACTGCTCAATGCGCGTGAGAGTCTCGGGGTCGCCGAATTGCTCTAGCTCCAGCTCATTGAGCTTGCGCAGGGCGTCCAGGCTATGGCGTCGCGCTTCCCGGTCCAGCCCCTTCGGGTTGTTGACGTAGAGAATCGGTTCGCCTGTGGTGCGGCACTGCACTCCCTGATAGACCCCCGGCAGGAATCCGGTACTCCAGAGGGCTTTGCCGCCGGTGGGGTCGGTGCCGCCGCTGATGAGCACGACGAAACCGGGCAGGTCCTGACTTTCAGATCCCAACCCATACGTGATCCAGGAGCCCATCGCAGCTCCGCCCGAGCGAGGAGAGCCGGTGTAGAGGAACAGCTCGGCGGGTGCGTGGTTGAACTGGTCCGTGAACATGGACTTGATAAACGCGATGTCATCGGAGTGGTGCGCCAGGTTCGGCAACAACTCGGTGAACCAGGAACCGCTCCGGCCCCGCTGATAGAACTTGTGCGGCGTACCCAGCATCTTCGGGACACCTTTAATGAACGCGAATCGCTGGTTCTCCAGGAGCTCCTTCGGGCAGTCCTGCATGTGGAGCTGCACCAATTTCGGCTTGTAGTCGTACAGATCGAGTTGGGGCGGCGCGCCCGAAAGGTGGAGATAGATAACGGCTTTGGCCCGCGGAGCAAACTGCGGAGAGCGCACCGCGAGAGGGTTGCTTCCTCGTCTGCCCGGACCGGGTTCGGCGGCTCCGGCGGGATGCCTCTCGGCTCCCGCCAGCAGCGACGCGAGTGTGATCCCCCCCAGTCCTGCCTGCGACTGTCGCAAGAAATAACGGCGGGTTACCGCGCGTGCGTGCAGTTCTCGGACGTTCATCGTTTTCCCCTACTCGACCGCATGAACCTGTGGTCAGGTGCGAATCTGTGTGTGATTTGCCAGTGATTTGAAGAATTCTGCCGGTTTTGGGGAGGCATCGCGTATACCGAGTGGGGTTTGAGCAACAGCCGGACCCGAAAAGAGGCACTCTACCCGCCGCCACGCAGCCCCAGTACTCGCTCAGGGGCGGCGCCGCGGGCGGCGGCGGCAAACACACCAGTCATGATGCACCGTTCGCACGTCGGTTTCCTCGTTCTGGCCGCGATGCTCCTGCACGGCGCTGCGCCGGCTCGCGCGAGCGATTGGCCCACTCTCCATCGCGACCCTGCCCGCAGCGGGTTTACCCCCGATCAGGTCACGGCGCCGATTCATCTGGACTGGATCGCTGAATTCCCTGGTGAGTCTCTGACGGATCGTTCGGAGGTCATCGTCGCGGAAGGCAAGGTGTACGCGGGGACGTTGTCGGGAAACCTGTATGCGCTGGATCGTCACACCGGCCGGACCCTCTGGAAGCACGCTGGGGGCGCCCCGGTGCTGCACAGCCCCGCTGTGGTGGAGCGGACGGTGTACTATGCCACGGCAGGGGCCCAGGGGGCACTCTTCGCGTTGGACGCCGCCACCGGCCGGCAGCGATGGAAGGTGGCGACGCCGGGCGGGTTCGCAGCCTCACCGCTGGTTTTGGATGGTGTGGTCTAC
>SYMT01000545.1 GCA_005805375.1 Actinomycetota bacterium | reverse complement strand
GAATGCCGCATGCTTGGTAGCACCCCGTTGGCAGAGGAACTCCACCGCCTCCAGGGGCTGGCGGACCCGTTTCGGTTTGTCGAGCCCGTTTTCCTGGAGGTGATGGGGGGACGAATGACCCCGACAGATCCGGACTACAATCTCCAATGGCAGCACGCAACCATTCAGTCGGAGTCGGCGTGGGACTTGACACGAGGTCGCGAGGCCGGGGGACGTCCGGTTCGCATCGCAGTGATCGATAATGGGATGCAAGTGACCCATCCGGATCTGCGGAGTGGCCTGGTGGGGGGCGGGCGATTCGTCTCCGACTGGTTGGGCAGCGCAGTATTCCAATGGTGGGCGCCGGGGAGTGGGTCATCCATGCCGAACCGCGATCACGGAACGTTCTGCCTTGGAATGGCTGGAGCACGGATGAACAACCGACGCGGAGGCTGTGGTTCGGCTCCCGAAGCAGATCTGCTTGCCTTCGCCTGTCAGAACGACCAGATCGGGACGCAGGCCACACTGGCTCGGGCGGTAGCGTGCGCTGCTGATCCGCGAACCGAGGTTCCGAACAGTCCGGAAGCAGGAGCGGATGTGATCTCCTGCAGCCTGGGACCGAACGGGGCAGTCTGGAACCTCTCCCGGACCCTGGATCTAGCGCTACGGCGGGCAGCAACCCAGGGGCGTGGAGGGAGAGGCGTGCCGATCTTCTGGGCCGCCAGTAACGGACATGTTTCGATCAGCGTCGATCAGGTCTGCTCGCATCCCGAGGTGCTGGCCGTGTCCCGCTCCAATCAATTTGATCTGGCGGATGGAGCGGCGTTTGGTCCGGAGGTGGAGTTCCTTGCGCCCGGTAGAGACGTCTTCAGCACTCAGTGGCGAGGTCGCTATGGCCCTGACACCGGGTGCAGCTATTCGGCGCCGTTGGCAGCGGGAACTGCAGCGCTCGTCCTGGCACGGCATCCGAACTGGACTGCTCAGCAGGTTCGCCAGCAGTTGCGGGACACCTGTGACAAGATCGGTCCGGAACCCTACGTGAACGGGAGAAACGACATCTATGGCTACGGACGGATCAATGCTGCGCTTGCAGTCCAGTAGTCGGGGGGGATCCGGGTCGCGGCCGGAGGGATCTCCTCCTGGGGAGAGGGAAGAGGCCACCGGCCGCGTTGAGGGAGTTGCGGCACGCTTTCAGCAGTCCGGCGCCGGTAGCCGACGAAAGGGCGCAAAGATGTCCCTCTTCCCCTCGGAGGTGCATCAGAGCCAGGTCCGGCGTTTCGAGCAGGCCGGTTGGGAATTCTGTGCCGCCGATGCACCGCTGCCGGACGATCAGGTGCAGCTACCGGTGTTCCTGCAGGAGGGAGGACGGCTGGCTCTCCTGGCGCCCTCCCTGGTGGTGCAGTTCCCGGACGACGTTTCCGAGGATATTGCGAACGAACGCCTGGCCTGTTTTCACGTCCAGGTGTCGCGTCCCCTGCGTTTCGCACCGGGCCTCTTCCAGGCGCGGCTCGTCGCGGGAGGGGATGCGCTAGCGGTGGCCGATGCCATGCGGGCGTCGGGAGAGTTCCTCTCCGTCGAGCCGGAGTGGTTGGAAATCACGGGTTCCCGGTAGGACCCGCGGGCGGACCGTACCCCGGCCCGCCCGCCACCGCTGCTCCACCGCACCGAGGGAGTCCGCTCAACGGGTCGTCACCTCCCCCGTCGGCAGATGTCGAGGGTAGTATTGCGGGCCGACGAACCACTTGCGGTACAGGCTGCCCGGCTGGCCGTTGGTGAGCACGATGCTCCACCCCGGCACCATGCCCGGCGCATGCATGGGCACCACGGAGACCCGTAACCCTGCCCGGAACTCTGGCGTTACCGCGCCGGAACACACCAACGTGCGCTCCAGTTCCGCCCGCACCACCCCCTCTGGCGCGTCTGCCAACCGGAGGCCCCCTTCGCCCAGCGCCTGGTTCCGCTGCGGAAGGGAGAGGCGTCCCAGGAAGCGGAGGACCGTGCGGGCCCAGATGTCGGTGGATTGCTCGAACCCCTGCATCCCCGAGGCGCCGGGAAAGTCCCGATAGCGCGCCACCAGCAACTTGTTCATCTGCACCAGCGGCAACTCGGCAAAGCGGATCAGATCGTCCAGGGTCGGGTGCGCCCCCGGGCCGAGCGCCTTCCGATGCCGCTCGTAGGTCGCCTGGGGCACGTCGGCCACATCCTCCCACCACCAGTCTTCCGCGCGCACCAGCAGGGTGCGCTCCTCCCCCGCGACCAGCCGCCAGGTGCAGCCCCATTGCCCCTTGAGAAAGATGCGGAATAGGTGGGCGATCGGGAAATCCCGCACAGGGTAGTTCGGCGGGAACCAGCACCCGTGCCGCAGGTAGCCGTCCGCCACTACCTCATACTCCGAGCCGGCAGCGAGGTCCGCGAGGTAGGTGTCCGGCGTGCGCTCTACCTGCTCCCCCGGTTTCGGGTTCTGGCGGGGCGCTACGATGAAACTGATCTTGCGCTCCCCGGGCATGGGAGGGGGCGGCGGATACTGGGGGGTGGGTTCGAGGCTCAAGCCCGGAGTGAAGCCGGCCGGGGGACGCACCAGGTTCATCCCGAGGTGGCCCTGGCCTCGCTCGTTGATGTTCATCATGTAGATTTGCTGGCCGAAGCCGCCGCCCGGCGGGCCTGCGATCAGGAACGCCACATGTTGCTGGTCCAGTTCCCCCTCCGGCATGTCCCGGAACCGGGAAGAGGCCATCTTGAAACAGTCCCGGAAACGGGCACGGAGGTCCGGCTTCATCCGGCCGAACTGGAAGGAAATCACCTCCCCGGCCAGGAGCCGGGCCCAGTCCTGCGGCCCAAAGCTACGCATCAGCGAGGCACCGGCCAGGCGCCGCGAGTGCGTGAGAGGCGAGAACTCGGACTTCGGAGGCTGCCCCGGCGGAGCATCGGCCTCCTTCCGTTCCCACTCAGTCAGCCATTCGCTCTGCTCGCGGGCAAAGGCCAACAACCGGGTTGCCTGACCCTGCAGGCGCTCCGTGGCGTAGCGCCGCCGCCGGGCATCCTGCTCCAGGACCCATGCCTCGCCCTGCCGCACCCAGAGTACTTTTCCCTGCTCGGGCTGATCCGGAGGCCCGGACAGGAGGTCGGCGAGCAACCGGGCGATGCGGGTGGCGTTTGCCTGCTTCAGGTAGAGGGTCACCCGCTGCGGAGCCAACTCGCGGCTCGGGCGCCAGGACACGCCCAGTTCCTGGCCCAGACGGGGAAGCACCGTTTCCAGTGCTTCCCCGGCCACACGCACCGGGACCGCCCGATCACTCTGCGGAAGGCGATCCGGGGCGGCAGCCCCGCCTGCCGCCCCGGCCTGAGCCCCGGCGAGTCCACGCCCCCCGACACCGAGGAGCAGGACGAGGATCAGAGGGTAATATGAGGTTCTCATCGTTGTGCGCTTGGTTCAGTAGCAGGCTACGGCAGTTGAGCGATCACCAGGTGCAGGTCCGAGGGCCCGGCGAGGCCCTTGGTGGTGGTCGCATTCTTCAGGTGATTGCCGAGGGTCACGTCCACCATTCCCTCCACGGTGCCTGACCAGGAGGCGGGGTACTCGCGGTCGAAGGTATGGGTGACGTTGTTACCGATCGGGGTTCCGTCCCACAGACCTCGCCCCGTAACGGTCGCCTCAGCGTATCCATTGTACGGCGTAAACTGGGCGCTGTGCCAGGTGGCCATCGGCTGGTACCCCGGCACGATGTAGCCGGTTTCGTTCTCGGAGAGGGCTCCGACTGAGGCGTACATTTCGAGCAGGAACGTCCAGGGCGAATCTTCAAATACCTGCCCGGACACCGTATGGGCTGAGGCGTGAGTTGTGGGTTGCGCCGCCAGGAGCAACAACCCGAGGACCAGAGCACGTAGCGACGGTTTCACGGTAAGTCCTACCTGATTTTGTAGGAGTTGGGCCTTGAGGCCACCCTGAGAACCAACTTCGAACCTATTTCCATTCATGTAACCTCACCGACGCCCAATGGCAGCGGCTCGAGCCCCTCTTGCCCCCGGCCAGGCCGAACGGACGCCCCCGGTCGACCTTGCTCCGCGAAGTCCTTGAGGGGATTTTCTATTTCTTGCGCAGCGGCTGCTCCTGGCGCAACCTGCCCGGTGACCTCCCGCCCTGGGGCACGGTGTGGACCTATTTCCGGAACTGGCGCGACGACGGCGCCATCGAGCAGGTCCACGAGACGCTGCGGGGGCAGGTGCGGACCGTGGTGGGGAAGGACGTGGCCCCGTCGGCGGCGAGCCTGGACAGCCAGTCGGTCCAGACCACCGACACCCCCGGACCCCGGGGCTTTGCTGCCGGAAAGCAGGTCAACGGCCGCAAACGGCGCCTGTTGGTGGACACTTTGGGCCTGATCCACGGGTTGGTGGTGCATCCGGCCGATATTCAGGACCGCGACGGGGCTAAATTGGTCCTGAAACAAGCCAAAGACCGCAGGCCGCGCTGGGAGCGGGTGTGGGCGGACGGCGGGTCCCAGGGCGCCTTGGTGGAGTGGGTGGCCGCGGAAACCGGCTGGACCCTGGAGATCGTGAAGCGACCGGACGGGGCCGAGGGGTTTGTGGTGGTGGCGCATCGGTGGATCGTGGAACGCACGTGCGCGTGGCTCGCCAGGTGCCGGCGCCTCCGGGCCTCGTACGAAAGGACGGTGGCCAGCGAGGAAGCGCTGATCCGGCTGGCCATGATTGGGGTGATGCTGCGCCGGTGGCGCCGTACCTGAAGCCCCACCGGCCGAGACGGGGGTAGCCGGGACACGGGGCGGGACCGGAGGGGCCGGGGAAGGTCCCTGGAGGCCTCCGCGCGTCCCGGGAGCGTCGTTTTGGGGCTTTCGGGCTGGATGGGAGGCGCCCCGGGGCGGAGCGGGCCGCGCCGGGCAGTGTCAAACACTCTTGTTGCCATAAGTTGAGCCCCTGACCTGACCCCCCTTTTCACACACACTCTCGGCGTCTGCTGGAGAAGGCGGAACCGGAGCCGTTGGTCGGGTTGGTGGACAGCTACCTTCCCCTCTCGGACCCGGGAGAACAGGAATTCGCGCACCAGATGCGTGAGTGTGAGGAGGCAAAGGCAATGCGTTACGTCACTGGAGT
>SYMT01000544.1 GCA_005805375.1 Actinomycetota bacterium | reverse complement strand
GGCGTGCGGCTCCTCGCACCCGAGATGGCCGCCCTGGAAACGCAGATCGAGCGTCTCCCGGCACTGGGGAAGTGGTTCGTGACCATCCCGGGAGTGGTCCCCGCCTGACGGGAGGATTAATTCTGCGCGGTTCCCTAACTGACGGCAGAGGCCTTGAGTGAACAGACTCCCGGGTTCGAGATTCTCCTCGCGCAGGGCTCTGGGGAGTGCGCCGCCGCTGAAGGCGTAGGCCAGTCCCTTCTCACCCGTCGCCATCAGGACCGGCCAGCAATGCTTTCCTACGCCCCGAAAGCCGGCTGGTCGCATGGTGTCAGCATCGGGCGGCACGGCATCGGGCGGCAGCGGCCCGTCCGACTGCACGTCCCAGGCGCGGCCCTGGCGAACGAGACCTGCTCCAAGATGGAGCGTGCCGGCACAACAGGTGTCCAGGATCACCACTCCCCCCAGTTGTCCGTTGAACTCACACCGCTTCCTCGTGAACTCATTGATCAAGTGACGCAAATCGTCGTCCCGCAGGTTCTTCGTTCCGGCAAGCCTGGCGTTCGCGTGTTCCCAGTCCACTGGCACGAGGCTCTCATCCATCCCGTCGGGTTCGTCTCGCACTCTGGTTCCGTCTTCGATCTGCTGGCCGTGTCCAGCCAGATACAGCATCCAGAAGTCCCCCGGGATGATCCCATTCAATAGGTGGTCACGGGCCGCACTCAGGATGTCAACTTTGGTAGCGGCATACTGGTTGCGGTGCGGCTGTCCCCCACTCCTGGCCGCACGGTCCACCACAGTCAGGATGTTTTCCCGAAGAAACCCCTGCTTTTGGAGAGCCTTCTCGAGCAGCCGTACGTTATGAGCAGTCGGCAAGTTCCACCAGGCGCCGGTTTGACGCTGGCGAGGATCATCCTTTCGTTGGTACTCGGAAACGGCGACTAACAGCGCGCGTTTCCGAGGCGGCCGGGGGGCTTCGTCGCTCGAACGGGCCGGGCCGAGGCCGGCGAACACGGTGACTTCGGCTGCGCGGCGGAGAAATGAGCGGCGGGTGTGAGGGACAGACATTGGCGCTATCTCCTGATTTGGGCCTAGTAGTGTGTCAGGGCGGAAGTGATAGGTGGAATCGTGCCCCCATGGGGCCTGCTCGAACCCTTCAGTATCGTGTTGACGGACTACTAAGGCGGCGGCGACACCGCCCCGGGAGCGCCCAGAAACACCCAGGCACTCCATCCGTACGGATCGGGGGTTGCTCTTGCCGCGCTGCGGCGTGCCACGAGCAAGGCATTATCGGGGGTATGTTGTTCGAGCAGGCGGTGGTAGTCTCGGGCGAAGCTGGCAGCGTCCCCCGACACCACTGGCCAGAGCGCCCCCACCACCCCCCGCGCCCCAGCCAGCAGGAACGCACGAGCCAAACCCGTGATGCCCTCGGCGGGGACTTCTGTTCCGGCGCCGCTGCTGCAGCTCCACAGCAGCATCAACTCCAGGTGTCGGAGGTCCAACCGCGTCACCTCCCAGGCCTGCAGGAACCCATCGCGTGCTGGATCCGGTGCGTGGCCGGGCTCGTCGGGTTCTGCCAGGAGCAGGGTGGAACCCTCGGACCACTCACGCTGCACCCCCGCGTGGCCAAAGAAAGCCGCCCGCCGGGCGTTCTGCAATTGCGCCACCATCGCCTCCTCGGTGGCCTGTCGCCCGGAGAGCACTGTCAGGTCTTGCCCGTACAGGTCGCGCAGTTCCGCCGGGAACAGGGGGCCGGGCCTGAACGCGCCACGCCGTTCCGGATCTTCCGTTAGCATCATGCGAATGCGTCCTTTCTGTACTGGCATCTGCTGCCACCGGGCAAGGAGGGCCAGGGAAGGCGCCGTGATCATCGGCTTGGTAAGCCCCAGCAATGGGCCCCCTCCGCGATCATGCATGGGTAGAGCGGCGAACGGCAAGCCCCAAAACCCGAGATCGGGGACCACGATCACTCGCCGACAGCGTTCCAGCAACGGCGACGCTGCGAAACACGTGAATAGGTCATGCGAGAGCGTATTGCCCAACTTAGCAATGTGGGCAGTACGGGCGGCGCGCTCCCGTTCGCTTTTGAGGGTCGGAGGCGGCGTGGACACCAACTTGGAGAACCCCCCGACCCTCGCCAGGAGCTGCGTACGCGTCGGGCGACCGGATCCCCCGCCGATCGCGAACGCGCGGACTTCCGCTTGACCGTTGGTTTTCGTGATGACAAACAAGCGAAACGGATCATCCAGGAACGCGCGTTCCGTACTGAACGCCAGCACCAGATCGCCATCACGCAGGGCCTGGAGCGAGTGCTGCAACTCCCCAGTGGCAGTGGTTCCGGGCGGAAGTGTGAGGTACAACTCCGCCAGGCGTGCATCTTCATCGGCGCGCGCGGTCGGGTACTCACCCTGCGCGTCATCTTGAGTCTTTCGGTCCTCACCCTCCACCATGCGCCTCTCAACAAGCATGCGATGGACGCCCGCTTCGCGTGCTCGCTTCCATGCATCGCGTGCCTCCGGACGCCTGGAATGGTCCCGGAGCAGGAGCATCTGCATGAGGGCCTGAGCACGGCCCTGCTCCAGGACCTCCAGCGCCTCCTGGGCCGCCGGCCGGTCTGGTTTCCGGTCGGTGGCGGCATCGTCCAGAAGGGCGCTGATCAGGCGCATCTGGGTGGAGCGATAAACACGGCCGAAATCCTGGCGTGTCGTGTCCCCCAGGGCCATCGTACCGCGCCGCTGCACGAGCGCCCAGGCCTCGCGCAGTGCGGCCACAGCGGACGCCCAATGTATTGCACGCTCCCGCGGATCAGCGACGGTCCGCGCAGACGTTTGATGCACCAACGCCAGATTCTGCAGCACCGGTACCAGATGAAGCGAGCCCGGCGCGGTTCGGCGGATCGAGTCGGCGGCGGCGGCCAGGTGTTGCTTTGCGTGGTCCAGCGCTCCCGGCGTGTCCCGCTGAGATTGCAGGTGTTCGATGGCGCCCTGGTTCCCCAGCCAGACCGCATGGCCGAGGGAACCAGGCGTGCACCGGGAGAGGACGGTCCTGTGCGTTTCGAGAATGTGCTGGAGCACCAGCCGCGGCTCCTCCGCCTGCAGCGCCTCCACGAAGGATCGCGACATCAGCAGCGCGCGTTGGAGCAGCAGATTGGCACGTTCGGGGGAGTGTGGCGAGAATTGCCGTAGCAATTCCTCAGCGTCATCAATGTTCTTCCGCGCATTCTCGACCAGATCCTTCGGCTGGTCACCGTACAATGGGGGAGATCTCCTCACACTCTGTCTGACGGAAGTTTCCATCGGGTCGAGTTCCGACGCTTCTGCCAGGGCACGCAACACGGTTGCGAGATTACTATGAGCGACTACGCGTCTCCGTGCGACCGCTGTTGCTCCCCGAGCTTGTTTGCAGGCGTCCCACAAAATGTCAGCGGCATCCCACAGGTTGCCCTGGCTCTGGGCAATCCGTGCGTTCTCAATGGCCAGGTCCAGCACCACGTTTGGGTCTGCGGCGGCGGGGATGCGTCGCGCTCGGGCCTCATAGGCACGCGCCTGAACCGGATTGCCCAGTTGGACCCAGAG
Source organism: Actinomycetota bacterium (assembly GCA_005805375.1). Taxonomy (GTDB): domain Bacteria; phylum Armatimonadota; class SYMT01; order SYMT01; family SYMT01; genus SYMT01. The sequence goes on along the minus strand of SYMT01000544.1, from coordinate 14,142 downwards.
GGTGCTGAGTGCCAGGCAAGTCTGCCGTTCGGCGGCGGTGTTCGGCACGTGGAGTTGCTGGTTCGCGAGTGCCTCCTCGAACCGCGTGCGGGACAGCTCTAGGTCGCCGGCACGATACTCCAGCCAACCGAGTTGATAGAGGGATAGTCCCCTGAGCTGCCCCGGCATTCCAGCCCGCGAGCGCAGTCCCAGGGCCTCGTCGAGCAGACGCCGGGCAAGTACGAGATCGCCCTCGTCGTCGCGCAGCAACGCACCCAGGGCGGTGAGGGTGTCGGCGAGCAGAATTGTCGTGGTTAGATCCTGCCCAGAGCGACGCAGGGCCGCTGCTTGTTCAAGCTCCTGCCGAGCCGCCCTGGGGCGGAGCAGGGCGCGGAGCACCAATCCCATCCCCTGGTGGAGGTTCCCCCGCACGCCCCGCCACGCCGGAGCAGCAGGATCTGCCTCATTCGGGCGCGGCCCGAGGACCTGCACCCCGGTTTCCAATTCCTTCCTTGCCTCGTCCAGGTTTCCTGCCAGGTACAGGGTCTCCCCAAGACAGAAGTGGTTCTGAGCGCGGCTCAGGGCCGGGTGGTCTTTCGACAAGCTTTGGACCTCCCGCAACAGGGCCACACTTTCGGCGAACTTTCCCAACATCCGCAGCGCCACTCCTTGTGCCGTCTTCACCAGGGCGTGATTGGCGACAACACCCGGCTGCCGATCCCGGAGGATCAGGCGCTCCACGGTAAGGAGCAACTGGTTGGCCTCCGCCGGCAACTCGCGGATGAGAAGCTCACGAGCTGTCGTGTGCAGGCGGGTCCAGGCAGCAGAACTGGGGCTGATTCGGTCGAATTGCGCCTCCGCGAGGGCAGCCACCCGGGTGAAGATCTCCTGACGCTTGTCTGCGGGGGCATGGAGCCCCGCCTGGCAGAAGAGGTCCACGGCGGCAGCGTATTCACGAGCCTGTTCACGGGCGGCTGCTTCTGCTCGAATGCCCTTCCAGTCTGTCTGCGGCGGGGACAGAGGGAGTTTTGGTCCGTCCGCCAGCGCAACGCCCCATAGTGCGAGCATCAGCAGTATGGCGAGCACGAAGCGTTTCGGGTTCATCGTTTTTTCGCTCTCCCAGTGTGTACGAGCACATTCGGTCGCTGCCGGATGCGCTTTCTCTACGGCTTGTCGCCTGGCTGAATGCGGGTGAACAGTGCTTCTGCTTCATCCCGGAGGCCCCAGTTGCGCAGTACCACCCACTGCTTTTCCAGTACCGGTCCGGCTGCCGCCAGGCTCGCCTCGACGGTCCGCAGGTGTTCGGTGGAAAGCACACCGAACAGCGCATGCAGGCGCTGGCCCGGCCGGACCGTCAGTGCGTCCGGGAGGGGCTTGTCTCCTGCAGAGGCAACCACGTCCCAGGCGTAGACCTCCCCGCGAGGCAGGTTGGTGCGCGGTTGCCACCGGCAGAGGCCATCCGGCGCTCCCTCGCCAGCCGGGATTGTGCCACCGGTGAAAGGCACCAGCTTGTTCTGTACCCGGCGAAACACGACGATCGAGTACCACCTGGCTCCCTCCTCGGGAATCCAGCGGAATTCGGGGCGGGCGGTGCGGACCCACGTCTGCCGGGGCGAGCGCAACTGCAGCTCATCGGTTCCACCTGCCGGGATCAGTCCGCTTGGCTGCCGTGGGTCTGGGAGTGATCCCTCCACCAGGGCCCGAAGTTGGTACTGAAGGGCTGCCGGGAGCCCGCTCTGCCGGACCGCAGGCCCAGAATCCGGAAGCTGGACTTCCGGGGGCGCTTCCGGCGCCTCTCGCGGGAGAAGAGCGTGGGCTCGTGCGGCCGCAAGTTCACGTGTCGTCTTGCGCAGTTGGGACTCCGTGGTCGAAAGCGCTTCTTCCAGGCGCCGCCTTTCCCGATTTGCCTGGGTAGCTGCCGATATCTGATGATCTTGAACCCGGGCGAGCCGCTGCTCCAGGTCAGCACGTTGCGCGGTCAGGCGGGCACGTTCGGGCGCCCAGACGAAACTCCAGGCTCCTACCATCACCACGACGGCGCCGGTCAGTGCTCCGGCGAGAGCCCACCCGGCGCGAGGAACCTGCGCCACCCACCGCGCGCGTCCCGCCGCACGGTCCGCTTCGCGGACTCCCCGTACCTGGTGCACCAACTGCCGGAGTTCGCGCACCCGAAGCCGGCAGGTCTTGCAGCGACGACAGTGAGTTTCCAGCAGTTTTCGTTCGGTCAGGCTCAGCTCATCATTCACTGCAGCGGCCAGTTCGTCCGCGTCCAGGCAGGGACGCGAGGGCGCCGGTTCTCCGCGGGCCTGTGCTGCCAGGCTTTCGAGATCCCGCGCTCGAGGAGCACGCAACAGGCAGGAGGGGCAGTGCTCGAGATGGGCCAGCCGGTGCGGCGCGAGGGTTGAGCGGGAATGCGATTGCCGAAAGGCAGCGATCTCGGCATCGGTCAGGCAGTTGTTGGCGGCTTCTTGCATCGGAATCCCTTGGTCGTCGGGGGCGTAGGGGCGGCACTTCAGAGGATGGGAGGACCGGTACGGCGGCTGGGGCGCGGGGGCGCGGCTGCTGGAGGGTCTCCATTGGACTTGTTGATGGCTCGCTTTGCATCACACTTCCGCTGCTGTAATGCGGCAACGGAAATCCCCAGAACACTTGCAGCTTCCGCATCCGTAAATGGGCGCGGCGCCTTGTCCAATGCCGCGGCTGTCCACACCGCCGGCACCATCGCTTCGGGGCGTTGCCGCAGGTCAGCGACGGATGGACCATCCGTGAGGCGTCGTACAAGGTGTGGCGCGAGGCCCGTGACTCGCTCCAGCTCCCCAGGGTTCGTGACCCCAAAGACCGTCGCGACATAGGCAAAACTCGTAGGCCCGAGCCCGGCCAGATCTGACCAGGCAGTAAGGAGCCAGGCCGTCCTTGTTGTCACGCCGAGTTCGCGGACGCAGTCCCAGGTTTGCTGCAGACCGGCCCGGAACTCCTCGGCCCACACCACAACATCCTCCACGGGTCTGTCACCGCCTGCCTTCTGGTCCCAGGCGGCTTCCTCACTCACAAGCCGGATCTCCCCCCCCACGGCGGCACACAGAATTCCGAACGCCACCTCGGTCGGGATAGGGGCGTCAGCCGCAACGAGAAGGGCTTCGACCAGTTCGACGTAGCAAATGGCTCGTGCCTGGCGTGTGCACTTCAGGTCGTCCCACGCGCGCTGGGCGCTCTCCAGCAGTTCGTCCGTGGACTTTTTGGTGGCGGAACGTCCCTCCCAGTGCGCTCGGGCGAGGAACCGCTGGCCCGCGGCGTTCCTGAAGATCACCCAGTCGCAACCTTCCAAGCGGTCGATCCGGTAGCGCACCCACTCGGTAATCTGGCAGCGTACCGCATAGCTGTTCCTACGTGCGTGTTGAATGAGCACCTGGTTGGCGATGCATCGTGCCAGCGGTACCAGTGGCCGGTCCACCGGAAGCGACTGCGGATGACCGGCGGAGTCCAGGAGACTCTTCCACAGCTTCCCTTGTGCTTCCGATAACAGGTCCTCGCGATCCTCCGGACGGGGCGTCCGGTAGACAATGCTCTTCATTCTGGGTGTCAGGTGGGTGTGCAGGATGGCGTCGAAGCATTGGGAAGCGTCCAGCACACGGCCCGACTGGACGAAGCGATTGTGCCGGCGGACGAGGTCCGGCAGCGAGTACAGGCGATAGAACTCGGGTATGAAGAAGGGCATTCCAGTCTCACCAGGGTTTTCTTGAAGAGCGCGGTGGTCTTGAACCCGCTCCTGCGGCGGTTCACGAAACCTGGATGTGAAATCCGAGGCTGGATCACACGGTCTCGTTCACTCTTCTTTTGCCACGAGCCAAGTACCAAGAATGGGGATTTCACCAACTTGGAGCTGACCAGCGAAAGGGGATGCTTGCACAACGGCTCCGGACAGGGTCGGGAACGCACTCCCGACCCTGTCCTGGATGGTGCACGGTTACGGGGCGATCCAGGCCGAGTCCTCGGCGTAGTTCGCAGCAAAGCGCCCGTTGCCGTCGTAGTAGGCCTCGACATAGACCCAATACGCATCGCTGTAGATGGCGCTGCGGAAGTCCACGTAGGCTCGCCCATTCCCATCGGTGCAGACCCAACCGAGGTCGCTCTTACCCCGCGCGGTGTGCTTGCGGAGGTAGACCCACTGACCGGCGATGGGCTGCTCCCTATCAGTGCGCAGGATGACTGTTGCCCGGGCCGGTTCTCCCCGATAGAAGCAGTCCGTTTGCGACCCATCGGGCCGGGTGAGCCGCACTCGAAGACGGGTGCCCTGCTCGCCGGCAGCATCTGCCTTTCCGGGGAACCAGAGAAGGGTCATCCCAACCATCACGGCCAGGATCAGGAGGAAGTGCTGGAAGAAACCCCGGCGGCTGCGGCAGGGAGTCGGTTCGGACGAAACCTTGGGCGTCAGCTCGGGACAGGACTCGGCGGTAACTTGCATCTGATTGCCTACCCTTTCTAGGGAAGCGCGGACTCTCCACGGCCCGGGGATCTCGCTCCTCCGGGGTTGTTTGCCCGCTACGACCATAGAGAATGCGGGGGCGCCGCGACAATTACGGCTCGTGTCGCTCGGAAAAAAAGACTTTTTTGGGGGTCGTTGGGCCGACGGCGTCGTGGGGGATCCTGCCGGCGCGACGCCACACCGGCAGGGCCAGGTAGGAGCCCGTGCCACGCCGGAAGCAAGCCTGCCCGCTGTTACTTCCCCCGAACCCGACCTTGAGTGTACTGATCGAGAGTTGCACGCCAGACAGCGATGCGCCCGACTTCACCTCACCCACCACAGACCTCACAAAGACCTGTAATTGCGGTAGCGTCCCCACATACTTTCCTTTACGTGGGCCGCCGATCCGAAGGCTGACGAGAGCCCGGGCTGTGGTAAGGCCGTGCACCCTGGAAGTGGGAAGGAACAGGCAGACGCGAATGAATCGTCGAAGACTGTGTGGCCAAGGGCTGGCAGCAGGGCTCGTGTGGTGCGCGTCCTCGGTGCGCGCAACTCGACCGCGCACCAAGATCCGATCGGCGTTCGCCGACGCTGCGTGGAAAAGCATCAACCAGTTCCGGGCGGTCCACGGATTCGCTCCGCTGATCCGGCTGCGGGTGTTGGAAACGGCTGCGCACTGCCACGCCCACGACATGGCGCGGCGCCTCTATTTCGATCACGTAACCCTCCCCGGCCCGTCCCCGTTTGCGCCCGATGTAACCCACTTCCCCCGCCTGCTCTTCGAGAGCAACTTCGGCCCGGCAGAGCGCCTGGTGGCGACCAGTTTTCCCGCTGAGATCGCCTGGGGCGAGAACCTGGCGGCCAACCGCGGCTTTGGTGGACGTTCCCCTCGCATGGCAGTACAAAGCTGGATCACCAGTCCCGCCCATCTGGCGGCCATCCTGAACACAAACTTCCAGGTGGGCGGCATCGGCTGTGTGGAGGACGCGCGCGGGCAGGTCTACTACTGCCAGGAATTCGCCGCTGATGCCGGGGATTTGCCCATTCTCAGCCGCAACGCCGACTTGTTCCGCCGTTCAAGAAACTAGCGGTCAGCGGGCAATTGCCGACAGATTCGGAAAGTCCGCATCTGAGGGAGGATCTGCGCCCGGCGCAAAAAGACGCTCTCCTCGGGCGCCGGAACCTCGCCTCGGTGATCATACCCTCGACGCGTGCGCTCCGGGAATTCGACGGTCCGCCACACTTCGCCAGTCCGCCTCCCTCCCGGACCGCACGGCGGCCCACCCCATCCCTCCAAGCGACCCCACGGACGTGAGCGCCACGGGAGCTCCGGGCCGGGACCCTGGACGATCCGTTACGCCTGGATGGCGGCATCCCGGACGTGCTCCCCAGCCAGTGCCACGACGTAGACCAGCCGGCGTGGGCGCTTGTGCAGGACCTGAAGGCGCGGGGCATGCTCGAGGACACGCTGGTGATCTTCTCCGGCGAGTTCGGGCGCACCATCTACTGTCAGGGACGGCTGACGCCCACCGACTACGGCCGCGATCACCACCCCCGCTGCTACAGCCTGTGGATGGCCGGCGGCGGCATCCGGGGTGGAGTGGTGCACGGCGAGACGGACGAGTTCTCGTACAACATTGTGCGTGATCCGGTCCACATCCGGGACTGGCACGCCACGGTAATGAGCTTGTTCGGCATTGACCACCAGCGCTTCACGTACCCCTACCAGGGACTGGACCAGCGTCTGACCGGCGTCGAGCCGGCCGAGGTCGTCCGGGGACTTCTGGCCTGATCGCACCAAACACCTCGGAGGGAAGAATGAAGACGCGCATCCGCTTCGCCGCTCTGGCCGCACTTCTGCTGACCGCGCCCGTGGCGGCCAATGACAACCTGGGGGAGATCCTGGGGGGAGCCGCTTTCCGCACCACCTGAAACTCAAGGAACTCGGCGCCGGCTGGAAGCGGGTCACCATCGGCACGGGCGAGGCCAAGAACCTGATGGGCGACCTGATGAAGAACATCCTGCCGATGGCGATGATGGGCGCCTGCAAGGGTCCCGGAGGAGGAGGAGGCGAGAAGAAGCCGGACGACGCGATGGGGGCCATGCTCGGCATGCAGTTCCTGAGCGCGCTCTTCGGCGGCGGGGGCGGCGGTAGTGAGGGGGGCATCACCTACTACACCCGGGGTCAGACCGCCACTCTCGGCGCCGAGACCTTCCTGGTGGCGTACGAGATCGACCGGCAGGCGCCCCCCACGCCTCCGATGCCGGCGGGCGACGGCGCGGCGAATGCGCCGGACTTCGGCGCCCTTTTCGGCGGCGCCAAACTCACCGAGGAGAGCCCGTTGACCCTGACTCTTCTGAACCTGAGGACCGTCGGGACCCTCTCGCACATCCGTCCCTTCGACCTCCTGCGCGAACTCACGGAAGCGCCCGGGCTTGGCGGCGGCCTGGGAGCACTGCTCCAGGGAATGATGGGCGCGGGGACGGGCGGCCCTGGTGGAAGCGGAAGCGCCCCGGTCGGCGGCCCGGACGCCAAGGTCGCGCCGGTACCTGCCCGGCGCCCGGCGCCTGCCCGGCGTCCGGCCCCCGTGCGCCGTCCGGCCCCCCGGAAGCCCTGAACCTGACCGACGCGCTGCGCGTTTCGACTACTCGCAATCGAAGCGGTAACGAATGGGCAGGCGGGGGGAACTGGAGGGAAGATCGCCGGAGCTGGGAGGTGCTGGACGACCTCTCGAGTTCTCCGCGCTGACGCCTGGCCAATCGGACGATCCTGCCGGGAAGTGCCCATTGGGTTGGCTCGCGCCTCCTGGAAAGGCAGTTGCACATCGTGATGGAACTCCAAGCGCAGGGGAAGATTGCTGCAGCGGTCTACTGCTCCGGCGAAGAGCGAGTACATCTGATCACCCCCGGCGTCAGGGATCGGATGCTGCGACGGCACTCAGGACGTGCAGTGCCGCGTGATCCCGGACACCCATGCGGAGGGGGCACTCCGGGGACCCCACGAGGCCGCGGGCTACGGGAGTTCGCGCGAGCCTCTGCCCGTATTGTTGACAATTCCTAGGCAGCGCTACCGGCCTCTGCGACCCTGACGTGCCTCGGGGCAACCGTGCTAACACGCGGTTTCGTGCGGGCGACCTTTGCGGGCTCCCTCAGCAGGGAACGTCCGGGTGCGCGCGCAAATCTGAATCGGCCCATCGCGTGGCCCCCGACCGCTCTCGGCATTCGTATTGGGGAAGTTCACCATGCTCTCGGACCACATCCAAACTGCTCCGCCTCTCCGGTTGCTACTTCTCGGCCGGGTAGCCATTGACGGCGGCAGCCGGCCTCTCCCGCGCAGAAGGAAAGCGATGGCGCTGCTTGCGTATCTCGGGCGCCAACCCGGGATGCGCCACACTCGGATCTCCCTTGCCAGGGTGTGTCGTGAACCGAACCGGCAGGAGTTCAACAGGACGCTCTCCTGCTTACGCCAGTTCCTGCGCGTGGTTCCGAGTTCCGAGGAGCTGCTGGTCGAGGATGCCGGCCACGTATGGCTCCCGTCCGAGCGCTGGACCTCCGACGTGAGGGACCTTGAGGAGGCGCTGAAGGGAGCCGAAACAGCGAACGACATCCACTCCCGGATCCCTCTGCGCCGGCGCGCGCTCCGTCTGGATCGGGGGCTCTTCTTTCCCCTGTATGACGACCTCTACCTGGAAGACGAGCAAACCGACGGCAATTGGATTCTGGACCTGCGCGCCCATCTGTCCTGGAACCTCTTCCACCATAGAGTCGCGCTGGCGGAGGATCTGAATCGTCTGGGTCACTCCACCGACGCAGTGCTTGCCCTGCGGGAGGCTTGGGACAGACTGGCTTCATACTGGGACATTCCCGAACGGGACACGGCGCCCTCGGATCTGCGACAGGATTGGCCGCAGGCTCGCCGGCAGGAGCGGTTCCGGGAAGCCGCGTGGCTCCACTTTCGGCTGCTCCAGGACCTGGGCTGCCCGCACGCAGTGGTCGAGGAGTACCAGCGGGTACGGAGGCAGTTGCGGGAGCATTGGGGGATGGAGCCCCCGAGCGAATGGAGGTCGCTGCAGATGTGGGCAGGGGGAGAGGCGAGCCGCCGGCCGCGCCGGCCTGATCCGCCGCTCCGGATCACCTACCCCGCACCTCCGGTGGGCCCGCTTCTCCGAGGTCGTCAGGCGCAATTACACACGTTCCGGGAGGGGCTGGCCGCAGGCGAATGGCGCCTGGTGAGTCTGGTGGGGCTCGGGGGGATTGGGAAGACCGCGCTGGCACTCGGACTGGCGCACTCACTGCTGGAAGCATTCCCGGAATGGGCGCCCCTGGATCGCTGGTTCGTCAGCTTCGCCGAGGTGTCGCCGGGGCGCGAGGGGGCGGGGAATCTCACGCTGGACCAAGCGGTGGAGCGGGTGGCCCGGAGTCTCGGGCTCCGGGAGCCAACCGGCACGACTCCCGCGGGTGCCCCGGTGGATTGGCTGTGCGCTGCGCTCGGCGGCGGACCGAGGCTGTTGGTTCTGGACAATCTGGAGCATGTGCGCCGCGCGGTCGTCCCACTCATCGCACACCTGCTCGCCGCACTGCCAGATTTGCGCCTCGTGACTACGTCTCGCGTCGGCCTCGGCTTGTTCGGGGCGGCCGGTCGGCAGGAAGAAGAGGTAGGTCCGCTGATGGTTCCCATCTCCGACGCGGAAACCGACCTGGATCGGCTACGTCAGGTACCCGCGGTACAGCTGTTGCTAGATGGCGCCGAACGATCCCGCTCGCAGACTCCGTCGCGCCCTCCGCAGGAAGGGCGGGACCCGACCGCGTTTCCCTACCGCCTCACGCAGAAGAATGCGCGCGAGATCGCCGCCCTGTGTCGCCGGCTGGAGGGACATCCGCTAGCGCTGGAGATCGTGGCGGCCCGCCTCGGCACGTCCAGAATTGGAAAGGTGCTGGACGCGCTGAACACGTGCTTCCCGCGGGCGACGCACCGGTCCAGGGGTGCGGCGGCTCTCATTCCGGAAGACCAGACTCGACACCAGAGCTTGTGCGCGGTGTTCGATTGGAGTTTCCACTTGCTGTCGGCGCCCAGCCAGCAGCTCTTGCCGATGTTGTCCGTGTTCCGTGGTGGGTGGAGTGCCTGCGCTGTCACTATGGTGTGTGACACAAATGCACCTCCTCCGAGCGACCCGTCGGATTCAGGGAAAGCGGACGCCAGGATCACGCAATGCCTGCGGGAACTCGAGGACGCACGGTTCATTTTCTCCGTACCAGGCGCTTTTGAACCCCGCTACCATTTCCTGGAGCCAGTTCGGGAGTACGCCGCGCACAAGCGAAGCATTGCTTCGGGTCTCGACCCACTGCCTGACCAACACGAAAAGTACTACCGGCGCGTGGCTAATCGAGCCTTCCCTCTTCTCACCAGCGCACAAGCCATTGAGTGGGTCGATCGTCTGGCTGAGGACCGGGAGAACCTGGAAGCAGCGCTCGAGCACTGGGCTGAGGCCGAGCCACCGGACGACGGCGTCTGGATCGAGTCACTGGGCCTCCTCTGGGAGCGGCGCGGCCCCCTCCGGCGTGGGACAGAACTGGTGGATCGCCTGTTGCACGACTCTGCCGGGACGCCTGCGCACGTGCGAGCCGGTTGGCTGGTGACAGCGGCGCGTCTCGCACTGGCGCAGGGCGACAACCGCCACGCCCTCCGCCTGGCCCGCGAGGCGGAGGAAGCGTGTCAGCGTGCCGGGGACACGCGCCTCCTGGGCCGCGCCCAGTTTGCGCTCGCGGAAGCCCTGTGGTACACGGATGACCCTGCGAGGGCGCGAGCGCTCTATCGTGACAGCTTTGACTCGGCGCAGAATGCGGACGATCTGGTGGGAGCCGCCCAGGCGCAGTATCGATTGTCCGAAACCAGTGAGGGGGTCGAGGACCGGGCGACCCGTCGGGACCGGGTGCTGGCTGCGCTGGCGCTGGCAGAGTGCGCGGGCGATCCGTGGACGCTGTTAGAAGTGTTGCGGACAGTCGTCGGGATCGAGCTGGATCTGGAGGAGACGCAACGGGCGGAGGAACACTCCCGGCGGGCACATGAGTTGGCCCACCAGATCCGGGATCAGCGTGAGATGGCGAAGCTCTGGCAAACCGAGGGCCACCTGGCAGCAGCTCGAGGAGAGTACCGTCGTCGCCTGGCCGCAGCCCTCCACGCGCTGGAGGCGTGGAAAGCAATGGGCGATCGTGCGCGCACACAATCGATGCACCAGACCGTTGCTATCTGCGCGCGCGAGATCGGCGAGTACGCAACTGAACAAGACCACATCGTGCGTGCGGTGGAACTGGCCGAGAGATCCCGTGATCCACACCGGATCCGCATCGCCTACATGGACCGGGCAGCGCACCTGTGGGCACATGGGCAGAACGCCGAGGCAGTCGAAATCTTTCAGGACTGCCTGCCGAAGTGCCGCAACGCGGACATCAAGCCGGAGATCTACCAGTGCTTGTTGGGTTTGGTGCGCCTGTTCCGAAGTACCGGAGACTTTCCGGAGGCGCGCCGGCATGCGGAGGCGGGGCTTCCGTTGGCGGAGACGATGGGCATGCACGTTCTGGTGCCTCTGCGCCTGGAACTCGCACGAATCGCGACGCAGCAGGCGGCGGCACGGACGAACCCTGTCCCAGAGCGACGCGTCGAGGCGGCACAGCACCTCCGCGACCTGCTTGAGACGGGTTTGGAACACCACCGCAAGTTGGCCCTGTACCTCGAGGTGGCTGCGGGCCTGGCCCAGCGATGCGGGGAACCTGTCCGGTGTGTCCGACTACTCGGCTTCTCGGGCCAATACCGGCGGAGCCAGGGGACACCGCCGGTTCCGTGCGAGAAGGAGGAATTAGAGGCGCTGGAGGCACGAGCCCGCCAGACGCTGGGGCCGGAGCGGGTGGCGCAGCAGCTCACCGAAGGGGCCGGGATGTGCCTGCCCGAAATCACTGCCGGGCTGCGCGAGTGGCTGGATGGGCTCGTGGCGGGCGCGGACCCTTCTGGTCCGTCACCCGCCCGAGTGCAACAGGGCTACCAGGGCCGCTGCACGCGCCCCTGTTCCCAGTCGTAGTGCGCCTGATCTGCAGCGCGGCGCTGCACCTCGTAGGCCTGGGCCTCGGCCTGACGGCGCGCGTCGTCCATGCGGCGCTGCTGGAGCAGGTGTGCTTCCTCGGCAAGTAGGACGGCTTGCTGCTCCGAGAGTTGGGGGCCGGACGTCCCCGCCGAAGCAGGGGCGATTCCGCCGTTCCCATCGGTCGTAACGAACCCCGACACGGGAGGGTCGCTGGGGGCGCTCTCCGGCTGCTGTCCAGTCCGGAGGGTTTGCCGTGCGCGGTCGGCAAGGTCATCTGCAGCGGGGCGGAGTGCCTCCCACGCGCGGACGCATTGGTCTTCAAGCATGGGCCGCGCATCTTCCCACGCCTGGACCACAGAGGCCGGAAGGTCCCGCCCGAGGGTCTGGAACCCTCGGGCGGGACCTTTGGTCAGGGAGGAGAGGCGCGGCGCTAGTGCCCCGAGAACAGCCCCCACAAGCCCGCCGGTCACCACGGCGATGATGTACGCACTTCTCATCCCGTTCTCGCCTCTAGCGCACGGAAAAACGGGCGCTCGCCGCAAAGATGGGGACGCCAGTTCGAGGGATCGACTTGTCGCCGAAGCGGTAGCGCAGTTCGTAGTCGCCCGCCGGAAGAGTACTCGGGCCACGGACGGTGCCAACGGTGCCAGAAGTGTTGGAAACATAGGCGTACGCCTCGGAGTAGCGGGTACCGTCCGCCCGGTAGATGTCCAGGTAGTCGGTAACGGAGCGTCGCGTCGGTCGGTTCCAGGAGAAATCAGGCCGCGTTCCCCGCGGGACGGAGCTCGGTCCTACCGACACGCGGTACCCCTCGAGCCCGGCGATGTCCAGACGTGCTGTAGCCACAACCCGTCGCTGGTCCTCGCTGTAGTACCGGACTTCGTAGGTTCCTTCGACCACCGGCGTACTGTACGCTGCCGAGCCGCTCGTGCTGGACCCTGTTTCTGAAGAACCGTTTTGCAGGAACGCTACCTGATCGGGATAGGCGATTCCGATCTGATCTCGGCGCGAGTGTCCTTCCGGCGCGGTCCAACGGATCTCGACCAGCCCCCCGCGCACGCCACGCGACGGGGTGACGGAGATGGTGAAGTCACTTACCGCCGCCACTGCAAAGGGGCTGCTGACTGCGCAGATGCGGTAGGTGTCGTCAACGAGGAAGCGCGCCTCGTAATTACCCGGCTCGGAGGGAACATCCATCTCCAGAGAACCGGCCCCGCGCCCATCGGTATAGGTGTACCGCACGTACTCTGTGACGGCCGATCCCACGCGTGCCAGGGCAACCCAGTCCCTCGGGCGGGGTGAGGTGGTGTTCCAGGTAACACGAATGCGAGAGCCGGGGGAAAATCGGGTCGAGTTGACGCTCACCGTACACTGTTCGGAGACGGCAAAGGCGTTGCTCGTAGCTGTTTCCGTGCCGTCTGCGAGGATGTACACGATGCGATACTCTCCCGCCTGGGTCGGCGCGGTAAACGAACCACTACCGCTGCTGCCACCATTGAGGGTCACAAACGCGATGTAGTTGCTGGTGCCCCGCAGGCCCAGCCGATCTCCTGCCGGTCGCGCCGAGGAAGCGCTCCAGCTCGCCGTGACCGTGCTGCCGGGCGGTACGGTCGTCGGACTAACACTAACCGAGTAGCGGGTAGATTGGACGGTGAAGGGATTGCTGCGCGCCTTCACCTGACGGGACCGGAGATAGACCAGTTCGTAGCTGCCCGGAGCGGTGGGCGCCACCAGCGAGAGGCTCCCCGTTCGCGCGCCACCCGAGCGCTGCGAGGGGCCGCTTGCCGGGAACCCGGCGCCTGCTGCCACCAGACCGATGGCGTCGGTTTGCGTGGCACTGGACACGCTCCACCGGGCAGTCACCGAGCCACCTGGGTCCACGAAGGGCGGGGACGCCTCAATGGTGAAGCTGGCGGGCGGACGAGCGCCGCCCGCGGGAAGGTTGTCGCCCTGTCCGGCGCGCGGTCCGACGGTTGCCAGCACGGCAACCACCATCACCAGGGCAAGCTGCCCACCTTTTCGAATATCCACGGGTTTCTCCTGATTGCGAAGGAGAGACAGGTCTTGAGCCTGCCTCTCCCATAACGTGTGCATCTAAGGAAGATGCGGAGAATCCCGGCTGATGACGAAGGCAGGGAAGTATTCCCAAGCAGCCCGTGGTACATCCGGGACTACCCGGGACGAGCCGGACTACAGAAGATGGGCGTGTTCAGAGGCCCGTCCCCGTACGGACACTGAACCGCGTATTCGGGAACATTCCCATTGCCTACAAATGCCGTCATCCACCGCGCCATATCGCCCTTAGCATTGTCCAACAACCGTTGATAGGTGAGGGGCGCGCCGGGGTTTTTTTGTTGTTCTAAGGGAACCGAGCAGAATTAATCCTCCCACCCGTGAGGAGACACGGCGGCATCTGAGAGGACACAACTGGACGGAATCATGTACGTCATGGTGTTATGGAACTCACTGCCGCCGCCACTGCCCGCCTCCAAGTTACCGCCCAGGCACTTCACGGCGCCGCGCGCCGCCTCTTCCAGGCTAGGACCGTGCAGACTCTCGGGCCCGGGGGGCAACGGCGTGCCGAACGCGAACTCGGTTGGTGCCGGGCCACCGTACGTAAAGGCG